>CALIXC010000164.1 GCA_938046755.1 uncultured Lautropia sp.
CCGGTTCCGGTCGGGCGGGCGCGCTCCGGCTCGGTGGCCCGTCGGGGCGTGGTGGCCCGCTCCGGCCGGCCGCCTACTTCAGCCAGTCGTTGCCGGGCAGGTCGGCCAGTCGGGTGATGTCGAGGTGCGTCCGGACGTCCGAGGCCGGCTGGAGGCCGTAGTGCTCCAGTGACGTGCGGATGTACTCGGCTCCGTCGATGTTGAGCGGGCCCGAGGTCCACATGGCGTAGGGCAGGTTGACGAAGCGGCCCTCCTTGACGGCGGTCAGGTTCTTCGTCGCGTCATTCGACCGCAGCGCCTCGACCTTCTCGTCGTAGCTCTGGCCCGGGTAGTCGACGAAGAAGATGATGTCGGGGTCGGCGGTGGCCAGTCGTTCCCAGCTCACCGACGTCCAGGTGTCCTGCACGTCGGCCAGGGCGTTCGTGACGCCGGCCGAGTCCATCATCGCCTGCGGGGCGCCGAAGGAGCCCGACGAGAAGATCGTGTCCGAGCTGGAGTCGAACAGGAACGCGGTCGGCTCGTCGGCGGCCCGCGGCGCCGATTCGAGCCCTTGGCGGCGCGTCGTGATGTCGTTCACGGCCGACTCGGCGGTGTCCTGGTGGCCGGTCATCGCGCCGATGTTCGAGATGTCGGTGGTGAGGGCGTCCCAGGGGGCCATCGTGCCGCGGTTGCCGTCGGCCTGACGGCAGGTCTCCGAGAGCAGGTAGGTGTCGATGCCCTGCTCGTTCAGCCCGTCGGGGGTGAGGTTCTTCTCCTCGGAGAAGCCGTAGCCCCAGCCGGCGAACACGACCTGCGGCTGCGCGGCGACGATGTTCTCCATCGTCGGGTACTTGTCGGCCACCTGGTTGAGGCCGTCGACGGTCTCGTCGCCGTACTTGAGGGCCAGCACGTCGCGGTCGCGCTGCATGCTCGACACGGCCGTGATGTCGCCGGCGGCGCCGGCGGCCAGCGCGATCGAGATGATGTTGCCGTCGTTGACGAACAGCTTCGTCGTCGGGCTCGGGTACTCCTTCGTCTCGCCGCAGTTGGTGAGCTGCACGGTGCCGGCGGCCGACGAGCCCGCCGAGCCGGACGACGCGTTCGGGCCGCAGCCGGTGGCGACGAGGGCCATGGCGAGCAGCCCGACCGGTGCGATGCGGGTGATCTTCATCGGGTGTCCTTTCCCCTGCTGATGAGCAGATGGGGTTGATGGGTGTGCGGATGGGGGATCTGCATGGCCTCGACGGCGAAGGCCTCGCCCATGAGCCCGGCATCGAGCACCTCGGCGGGCCTGCCGGAGGCCTCCATGCGCCCGTCGTGGAGCACGGCGACGAGGTCGAAGTGGCGCAGCACGCCGCCAAAGGCCAGCTCCAGATTGGGGCGAGTGAAGACCTGCTCGGTGGGACCGTAGGTGAGCACCGTGTTCTTCACCAGCACCGTGCGGTTGCAGAACTCGGGCACGCTGCCCAGGTTGTGGGTGGAGACGAGAATCACGCAGCCTTCGTCGCGCAGCGCCTTCAGCAGCTCGATGATGGCGTCCTCGGTCTTCACGTCCACCCCGGTGAAGGGTTCGTCCAGCAGGATCACCTTCGCCTGCTGGGCCAGCGCACGGGCCAGGAACACGCGCTTTTTCTGGCCGCCTGAAAGCTCACCGATCTGGCGGTGACGCAGCTCGTCCATCTGCACGCGCTGCAGCGCCTGGTCCACCGCTTCGCGGTCAGCCGGGCGCGGGCGGCGGAAGAAGCCCATGTGGCCATAGCGGCCCATCATCACCACGTCCTTCACCAGTACCGGGAAGTCCCAGTCCACCTCCTCGTTCTGCGGCACGTAGGCCACCAGGTTCCGGCCGATGGCGGACGAGACCGACTGGCCCAGCACCTGGATGGTGCCGGCCGCCGGCTTCAGGAAACCCATGATGGCCTTGAAGAGCGTGGACTTGCCGCTGCCGTTGACGCCCACCAGTGCGGTGATGCTGCCCAGCGGCGTGCAGAAGCCGGCGTCCCTCAGCGCCGTATGGCCGTTGTTGTAGGTGATGGTGACTCCACGCACGTCCAGTCCGGCGCGGCACGCGGGGTCATCATCGGCCGTTGCCGGCCGAAGGCGGGAGGGATCGGAAGCATCCTTGTTCAATGAGTCAGGCCTTTGGCAAGGGTTTCGGAAGTGACGCGCAGCAGGTCCAGATAGGTGGGCACCGGACCGTCCGGCTCGCTCAGCGAATCCACATAGAGAACACCCCCGTAGTGTGCCCCGGTTTCGCGGGCAACCTGCTGGGCGGGCGCGGCGGACACGGTGCTTTCGCTGAAAACGGCCGGAATCTGATGCTTGCGCACCTCATCGATGACATGGCGCACCTGCTGCGGCGTGCCCTGCTGGTCGGCGTTGATCGGCCACAGATACAGCTCGCGCAGCCCGAAGTCGCGCGCCAGATAGCTGAAGGCGCCCTCGCTGCTCACCAGCCAGCGCTTCTGTGCCGGCAGGGCATCAAGCTGCTGGCGGATGGGGTCGATGGTGGCCCGGATCTGCTGCTTGTAGCGTTCCGCATTGGCGCGGTAGGTGTCCGCATGGGCCGGGTCATGCTTGATGAGGGCGTCGCGGATGTTGTCCACGTAGATGATGCCGTTTTCCGGCGACATCCAGGCATGCGGGTTGGGCTTGCCGGAATAGGGGCCCTCGGTGATCGACATGGGCTTGATGCCCTCGGTCACGACCACACCCGGCACCTTCTTCAGCCGATGGAAGAAGCGCTCGAACCAGCGCTCCAGGTTCAGCCCGTTCCACAGCACCAGCTGCGCGCCCTGGGCACGCACCAGGTCTCCCGGCGTGGGCTGGTAGTCGTGGATCTCGGCGCCGGGCTTGGTGATCGACTGCACGTCGGCGGCATCACCGGCCACGTTGCGCGCCATGTCGGCGATGATGGTGAAGGTGGTGACGACCTTGAACTTCGGGGCCGACGAGGCGGCATCGTCGGCGTGTGCCGGCTGGCTGCCCAGCATCAGGCCCGCGGTGGCCATGCTGGCCAGGGCCAGCGACAGGGCGCCCAGCAGGGTGCGGCGCGACGTTCCGCACGATCCAGAACGGGCGTGGGGAGTGGCAGAGGAAGCGGTGCGGTGGTTCACACCTGCGAATGTGTCTCTGTTCATGTTGTGCAATCAAGAGATTGATCTTGATATTCTACGTCTATCAAATGAGTTGCGCCACCCAGCCTAGGGATCCTCTGAACAAGTCCCCGCGGCCGTCACATCCCCGTAACGGGCGCATGACTGCGTTGCCATTTGCTGTCAATAGCGCCGCTATTGACAGCAAATGTCGCCTTGTCCTGCATCCCGTTCCGTGGCGCGCCGGTTCGCGGGACTTATTCAGAGGATCCCTAGCGGCGTCGATGGGCGAAAACGTCTTCGGCACATCGCGTTCGCCGGGTACGGACGAAAGGTTCCCGAGGGCCGTCCGGCCGCGGCCCCACGGACAGGGTGGGATGGGGCTTCCTGCACCCCGATCACACCGCCTGAAATGTTAAATCTCTTCTCATGACACAGGGCCATGGTGCTGCCTGGATGTTGTTCGAGAACAACGTGCCTGGCGCATAAGGATATGTCGATCGCTCATCCATATGACGCCAGCGTGGCGACAGAACACGACATCTTTCGTCAGATCGACGACAAAAAATCGGCAACAAGTCGTCAGCAAATCCGTATTTTCAAGTCCAGTCGTAACCAAACACAAGCCTTCATCGGCCGAACGCCGGAAATGAAACTTTTTCAGGACTTTCAGTTTCAATAGGATGCTGCTGGCATATTTACGATGACAAAACCCCGAGAAACGGGGCATTCAATACAACTCATCGAAATATGAGAAATATCAAATCATGACCGAAAGGCATGCAACATGAACATGACAATGAAAAGGCTGTCCTTGGGCATATCCCTCCTCACCCTGCTGGCCGGCTGCGGGAGCAGCGACGATGCCGGCAACCCGGCCACCCCGGCCGGCCCCGCCAACCCGTCCGGTGCCACCGGAAAGGCCATGGTCATGTATGCCGCACTGCCCGCGCAGTCGCTGCTGGTCGACAACGACGCCAAGCCGATCTCCAGCGTGGGCATACGGGCCGACGTGCTAGCCACGGCACTGACCCAATCGACGGGCACGGTAGACGCCTACACCGACGAAGCGGACGAGCCTCCGGTAATCCGGATAAAGCAGAAAGTCAGGGCCACCGAGAACGGCAATGGCATCACCCAGCCTTTCTACAATGATTACCGTGTGTACCTGGACGACATCGGCGACAACGACACCTTCTCGTCGGTGCGCGTGATGACGGGGCTATCGGCCAACAAGCTGCCCGACGACCTGAAGAACGCCGCCGCCGATGCCCCGGTGCTGACGATCGACGTGGCCCAGCGGATCGAGAAGGGCGAAATCCTGGATCGTGCCTACGCCCGCGTGCAGGCCCATGCCACCCACATGCAGATCGCCGGCCCCTGGACACTGAAGCGCAACATGGTCCTGATGTATGATGCCGCGCCGCTGAGCTGGGAAGACCATGCCGGTACCACCCAGGTGGTGATGCGTGCGCAGCGCGGCAACCGGTCGTCAGACTTCGGTCTGTGCACCGAAGTGGGCATCGGTGATTTTTCGCGCACCAGCTGCGCCCTATGGCGCGTGCCTAAGAAATGGAAGCCCGGCAAGAAGCTCACCTATCGGGGCCATAGCGTCACCGAGCGCCACCTGAAGCAGCAGAGAGATGAGTTCGGCAACATCATTGGCACCGTGTCACGACCCATCACGTGGCAGACGCGCTAAGCGCAGGAACGGGCCGTGCAGGTACGGCCCCGTCCCCTGATCACTTCACGTTGAAACTCAGCGTGAACTCATCGACCACCTTGTCACAGACCTTGGGATCCTTCGGTGCCTGCTCGACCTCGGACGACAGATACCAGAGACCAGGCTTCAGCGCACGGAATGAGAACTCGCCGTTCTTGTCGGTCTCGGCATAGAAGGCTTCGATCTGGACCTCTTCCGAATTGAAGCCAGCCGGGCTGCCCACGACCTTGGCCTCGGCCACTGGCTTGCCGTCCAGCGTCACACGGAACTTGGCCAGCTCACCGACCTTGATTTTGTTGGGGCTGGCCAGCGGCGTGATCTCGTAGCCCTTGCCCAGCGGCTTGGTGGCGAAAGCGCCATCATCGTCGATGATGACGAAGCTCTTGCCGCTCATCGAGTACAGCCCGCAGCTCTGTGCGTCCGGGAAGTCAGCGCGCGTCTTGGCCATGGCCCACTTGCCGTCGGCCTTCTTCGTCCAATAGGTAGGCTTGTAGGTACCCAGCAGCACATGGGTGCCCTTGCCCAGCTTGGCGGAATGGCGATAGTGGTAGTTCTCGCCCGACTGCACGAGTGTCTGCGCACCACGGGCGCTGATCACCTGCGGCGGCTCGAACAGCCCCAGCCGTGCCTCGGGGATGACCTCGGGCTTGGGAAACTCGTGGCCGTAGATCAGGTCGGCCTCGAAGACATCCTTGTTCTCGCCCTGGGTCCAGAGACTGTGGGCGGACGCGGAGGCCGATGCGCCCAGCAGCAGGGCAAGCAGGGTGGCGTTGAGTGCTTTCATGGTTTTCCTCACCTGGGTTGATCGTCTTGATTCTTGATTGTGTTCTGATTCATCATCCATGACGCAGAAGGTCATGGCATCGGACATCGCGGCGCCCGCTGCATGCCCGGATCGAATGAGCGCATGGAGGGTCTCCTTCCTGCCCGTCTGCCGTAAAGGCTGTGCGCCTTGCCGGAGCGTCAGCGTCAGTGTCAGCGTCAGTGTCAGCGTCAGCGTCAGCGTCAGCGTCAGCACGTAGATGCTACATCATCTCTTTAGCGGATGATAAGTATTCATATATTACCAAGACGCTCAAGGCCTGACGCCCTCTAAACCATGCTCCCTTGCCCGGGCATGCCCGGCTGGCGGGACGGTTCTGGGGCACACTTGCATCATCCCCTTACCCACACGGAGTACGGACATGAAGATAGCCATGGCGGGCGATCACGCCGGATTTGCGATGAAGGCGGCGCTGAAGAAGCGACTGGAGAGCCAGGGTCACGAGGTGGTGGACTTCGGGCCGTTCTCGGAGGAAGGCTGCGACCTGCCGGACTTCATCTACCCGGCGGCGCTGGCAGTAAGTGACGGGCAGGTGGATCGCGGCATCTTCATCGATGGCGTGGGCTACGGCAGCGCCCTGATCGCCAACAAGATCCCAGGCGTGTATGCGGCCGTGGCGCAGGATCCGTTCTGCGCGGGACTGGCACGCTCGCACTCGAACACCAACGTGCTGTGCCTGGGCGGCAAGCTGATCGGCCCGGCCATCGCCGAAGTCATCGTCGACACCTGGATGACGACCGACTACCTGGCCGACAACCCGCGCTACACGCAGCGGGTGGACAAGGTGGTGGAGATCGCGAAGAAGCACACGGTCAGATAATGACGCGGCATGAGGCTCTGAAAAGTCTCCCTTTCCGGGGCATGACTCATCTTGCCCCGGTGACTGCACATCTACCGAATGCAGTCATCGACGACTTGAGGGGTATGGGTGATGCACTGGCAGCCATTGGCCGCCAGTCCGGGCTGAACAATGAGGAGGTTGCTGCCATGGAACAGGCACGCGACAAGATAGCTGCAGAACCCATGCGCTTCGAGCCATGATCCTTCCAGATGCCAACATCATCTCGCGGCTTTCCGAGGACTGATGCGGGGACGCAATCGAACAAGCGCCGGCAGCCCACTCCCCCGGATCACACCTTCTTCGCCAGCGCCTCGGCCCGGCCGATGTAGCTGGCCGGCGTGAGCGCCCGCAGCTGGGCGCGAGCGGTTTCGGGGATGTCCAGCCCGTCGATGAAGGTGCTCAGGTCCGCCTGGCCGATGTGGCGGCCGCGGGTGAGTTCCTTCAGTTTCTCGTAGGGTTTTTCCACACCATAGCGACGCATGACGGTCTGGATGGGTTCGGCCAGCACTTCCCAGTTGGCGTCCAGGTCGGCAGCCAGGGCGGCTTCGGCCACCTGCAACTTGCCCAGGCCGCGCTGGGCGGAGTCGTAGGCCAGCAGGCTGTAGCCCAGGGCCACGCCCACGTTGCGCAGGACGGTGGAGTCGGTCAGGTCACGCTGCCAGCGGCTGACGGGCAGTTTCTGGGCCAGGTGCGACAGCAGGGCGTTGGCCAGGCCCAGGTTGCCTTCGGCGTTCTCGAAGTCGATGGGGTTGACCTTGTGCGGCATGGTGGAGGACCCCACTTCACCGGCCTTGAGCTTCTGGGTGAAGTAGCCGATGGAGATGTAGCTCCAGATGTCGCGGCACAGGTCCAGCAGCACGGTATTGAAGCTCACCAGGGCGTGGAAGAGATCGGCCATGTAGTCGTGCGGCTCGATCTGGGTAGTGAGCGGGTTGAAGGTGAGGCCCAGTCGGCCTTCGACGACCTGCTGCGAGAAAGCGGGCCAGTCCACGTCGGGGTAGGCAGACAGATGGGCGTTATAGTTGCCCACGGCGCCGTTCATCTTGCCCAGGATGGCCACGCCGGCGATGCGGGCGCGTGCCTGCTGCATGCGCTGAACGACGTTGGCGATTTCCTTGCCCAGGGTGGTGGGCGATGCGGGCTGGCCGTGGGTGCGCGACAGCATGGGCAGCGCGGCATACTGGTGGGCCATGCCGCGCAGGGTGTCGATGATGGCATCGATGGCCGGCAGGATGACCTTTTCACGGCTGCCCTTGAGCATGAGGCCGTGCGAGGTGTTGTTGATGTCCTCGGAGGTGCAGGCGAAGTGGATGAACTCGCTGGCGGCGGCCAGTTCGGCGTCGTCGGCCACGCGGCTCTTCAGGAAATACTCGACGGCCTTCACGTCGTGGTTGGTCGTGCGCTCGAAGGCCTTGATGGCCTGGGCATCGGCGCTGCTGAAGTCCTGCACAATGGCTTCCAGACGCTGACGGGCGGCCGGGCTGAAGGGCTTCAGTTCGGGCAGACCGGCATCGGACAGGGCAATGAGCCAGGCCACTTCCACCTGCACGCGGTGATGCATGAAGGCAGCCTCGGACCAGTAGGCGCGCAGCGGCGCGACCTTGGCGGCATAGCGGCCATCCAGGGGGGACAGAGCATCAAGAGCGGAAGTGTCGGCGGTCATGATCGGGAGTCTTCGGGCGGGTACGGAAGAGCCCCCGATCTTACCCTACAGCAGCTTGTAAAGCCGTTCGCCCACGGATTGCAGGGTATGGGCCGCGCCGGGCAGGCAGCGGGCGTGGTGCAGCGGCAGTGCGCTGGCAAACAGGTTCCACTGGGCCAGCAGGCGCACACCGCCCGTACCCTGCTGGACCACGGCATTCAGCCATTTCTCCAGCATCACGCGGCGCGTTTCCATCTGCTCCCAGTGAGCCAGGTCGTGCGACCAGCAGGCGCTGACGCCATCAAGCAGCAGCTGACTCATCAGCAGGCGCCGGCGCGACCTGCCCTCGCTGCCGCCGGCAGTCTTGATGTCCACCGGCGGCAACAAGGCGCCCAACGGGGCGGCCACTTCCTGCGCCATGGGCAGCATCAGGCGGGCGATGTCCAGCGTGGGCCGGGTGCGGGTGGCGTCCGCCACGGTACGCCAGCGGGCCTCCAGCTGAGCCATGTCGCCCCGCTCAATGCGGGTGAACAGCTCGCGCTTGATGCGCTGCATCAGCCCGCCGCCCTGACGGCGCAGACCATCGAGGGTGGTGTGATCGGCCTGACCGTCTGCACCGGACAAGGCATAACCGGCCAGCAGCTGGGTGTGGATCAGCAGGAATTCGGTGATCAGCGTGCGTTGACCCGCCGAGATCGGCCCCAGGGGTCGCCGAGACGTGGTGGCCAGCACCGGGCGCCCCAGCAGGACTCCCAGGCCGATGGTCATGAGCTGCAGCAGGCGGCGGCGCTGGCGACGCACCATCACGGGGCGCGAACGTGCCGCGCCCCCCCGCACCGCTCTGGCGCCGGGTGCAGGAAGGTCTCGATCTGTGCCCAGGATGTCCATGAGCCGGATTCTGGCACCCGGGCAGGGCCGGCGCCATGGCCTGCGGACGAATGGATGGCTTGGTCGGCCGGATGCAGGGCGCCCACCAGCGGCCCCCAGGCGTCAGGGGCCCGACAGCCGATATCGAGCCCCTGCAGAGTGGCGGACGCGAACCAAGGGGAGCGGGCGCCCTCCCCCTCACCGTCAGCCCTGCCGGTCGATGATGGCCCCGCCCAGGCAGACCTCGCCGTCGTAGAAGACGACGGACTGTCCAGGGGTGACGGCCCACTGAGGCTGCGCAAAGCCCACCTCGATGCGTGAGGTGGCCTTCTCGGTCCCGGTGGCTGTCGACGATGCGTTTGCCAGGGCTGCGTCCGTGGGGGCGCCCTCCTCCGGCGACGAGGGCTGCACCCACCCTTCGGCATCCTGCTGGCGGTAGCGGCACTTCACGCCATAGGGGCGACCCGGCTCGGGAGCCGTGCCGATCCAGTGGACATCGCGTGCAGCCAGCCGCTGGGTGAGCAGCAAGGGGTGGTCGTGGCCGCGCACCACGATGAGGGTGTTGGTGGCCAGATCCTTGCCGGCCACGAACCAGGGCGTGCCGTCGGCGTTGTCGCGCCGGCCACCGATGCCAATGCCCTTGCGCTGACCCAGGGTATAGAACGAGAGCCCGACGTGCTCGCCCACCTGCACACCCCGGTCATCGACCATCGGGCCCGGCTGGGTGGGCAGATAGCGAGACAGGAACTCGCGGAACGGGCGTTCGCCGATGAAGCAGATGCCGGTGGAGTCCTTCTTGGTGGCGTTGGGCAGCCCGATGCGGGCGGCAATCTCGCGCACTTCGGGCTTGGTGATGCCTGCCAGCGGGAAGACGGCCCGCGAGAGCTGATACTGGTTCAGCCGGTGCAGGAAGTAGCTCTGGTCCTTGTTGGCGTCCGCACCGCGCAGCAGTTGCACCAGGCCGTCGGGCCCGATGCGGTTGCCGGCATAGTGGCCGGTGGCGATGCGCTCGGCCCCCAGCGCCAAGGCGTGGTCCAGGAAGGCCTTGAACTTGATCTCGGCGTTGCAGAGGATGTCGGGATTGGGCGTGAAGCCGGCCTCGTAGGCCTGCAGGAACAGACTGAAGACCCGCTCGCGGTAGTCGGCGGCGAAGTTGACGGCCTCAAGGTCGATGCCGATCACATCGGCCACGCTGGCGGCGTCCAGCCAGTCCTGGCGCGACGAGCAGTACTCGCTGTCATCGTCGTCTTCCCAGTTCTTCATGAAGAGGCCGGTGACCTGCCAGCCTACCTCTTTCAGCAGCCAGGCGCTGACGGCAGAATCGACGCCGCCCGAGAGCCCTACAACGATCTGACGGCCTTCTCCGTCCGGTAATGTACGTTTCATGCGAACATTGTAGAAAATTATGGAAACCCTTAAGGGAAGTTCCGGTCACCCCTGCCTCCTCGCCTGCAGCCAGCCTGCCGGGGAGCGGCATGACCCGGAGGCCCCTGAAACCCCCCAAGAAAGGATCTGCCCATGAAAATCGGGATCCCGAAAGAGCGACGTCCAGGCGAAACCCGGGTGGCCGCCACGCCAGAGACCGTCAAGAAACTGGTCAAGGCGGGCCACGAAGTGCTGGTTGAACACGAGGCCGGTGTGGCCTCCGATATCACCGATGCAGCCTATGAGGAAGCCGGCGCACAGATCGTGGATACGGCCGGCGCCTTCGGCGCCGAGCTGGTGGCCAAGGTGCGCGGCCCCATGGAAGAAGAACTGCCCCAACTGAAGGCAGGTTCCACCCTGCTGGGCATGCTCAACCCCCACCATACCGACAGCCTGGCGCGTCTGGCCGCCACAGGCGTGACGGCCTTCGCCCTGGAGGCCGCCCCGCGCACCACGCGCGCCCAGAGCCTGGATGTCCTCTCATCTCAGGCCAATATCGCCGGATACAAAGCCGTGCTGGTCGCAGCTAACCTGTACCAGCGCTTCTTCCCCATGATGATGACGGCTGCCGGTACCGCCAAGGCGGCCCGGGTGGTCATCCTGGGTGCCGGCGTGGCCGGTCTGCAGGCCATCGCCACGGCCCGCCGCCTGGGTGCGGTAGTCGAGGCCTCGGACGTGCGTCCGGCCGTGAAGGAGCAGATTGAGTCGCTGGGCGCCAAGTTCATCGACGTGCCCTACGAGACCGATGAGGAACGCGAAGCAGCCGCCGGTGTGGGTGGCTATGCACGCCCGATGCCGCCGTCCTGGCTGGAACGCCAGGCCAAGGCCGTGGCCGAGCGCATCCGCCAGGCCGACGTGGTGATCACCACGGCCCTCATCCCGGGCCGCAAGGCGCCGGTACTGGTCACGCGCGCCATGGTCGAATCCATGCGCCCCGGCTCGGTGGTGGTGGACATGGCTGTTGAACAGGGCGGCAACTGCGAACTGTCGAAGGCCGACAACGTGGTGCGCCACCAGGGCGTGAGCATCGCCGGGGTGGGCAACCTGCCCGCCATGGTGCCGGCCGACGCCTCGGCGTTTTACGCCCGCAACATCCTTGATTTCCTGAAGCTGATCGTCGACGACGAGAAGAAGCTCAAGATCGACCTGGAAGACGACATCGTGAAGGCCTGCCTGGTGGCCCGCGACGGCCAGGTGCTGCGCGAGCAGAAGGCCTGAGCCCGCGCCGGCCTGGACGGCCGGCTTCACCGAATACAACCAAGGTTTCACGACATGGAACTCGTCAATCACACCATCCTCAACCTGATCATCCTGGTGCTGGCTATCTACGTGGGCTATCACGTGGTCTGGAACGTGACGCCGGCGCTGCACACGCCGCTGATGGCTGTTACCAACGCCATCTCGGCCATCGTCATCGTGGGTGCCATGCTGGCGGCGGCGCTCACCGACACCGGCCTGGGCAAGATCATGGGCCTTCTGGCCGTGATCCTCGCCTCCGTCAACGTGTTCGGGGGCTTCCTGGTCACCCGGCGCATGCTGGAGATGTTCAAGAAGAAGGAGCCGCGCAAGGCGGAGAAAAAGGCATGAGGCAAGTCATGGCCCAACCCCCCTTCGTCCCCGCGCAACCGGCTGCTTGGCAGCCTGACATCGCGCAGCCCGTATCGTTTTCTGGAGCATTCTGATGAGCATGAATCTCGTCGTTCTGTTGTACCTGGTGGCCTCGGTGTGCTTCATCCAGGCTCTGAAGGGGCTGTCGCACCCCACCACCTCGCGCCGCGGCAACGTCTTCGGCATGGTGGGCATGCTGATCGCCATCGTCACCACCGTGGCGCTGATCCTGAAGCTGCAGGGGGCCGCCGGCACCCAGTCCAATGGCTCCGGCATCGCGCTGGTCATCTTTGGCCTGTTGGTGGGCGGCTCTGCCGGCACCGTCATGGCGCGCCGGGTGGAAATGACCAAGATGCCCGAGCTGGTGGCCTTCATGCACTCGATGATCGGCCTGGCGGCGGTGTTCATCGCCATCGCCTGCGTGGCCGAGCCGTGGGCCTTCAACATCGTCGGCCACGGTGAGCCCATCCCGGTGGGCAACCGCATCGAGCTGTTCATCGGCACCTTCGTGGGCGCCATCACCTTCTCGGGCTCCGTCATCGCCTTCGGCAAGCTCTCGGGCAAGTACAAGTTCCGCCTGTTCCAGGGCGCGCCCGTCATCTTTGCCGGCCAGCATGCACTCAACCTCATCCTAGCCATCGCCATGGTGCTGTGCGGCATCTGGTTCACAGCCACCCAGGGCTGGACGCCCTTCTGGCTGATGACGGCCATCGCCTTCGTGCTGGGCGTGCTGATCATCATCCCGATCGGCGGCGCCGACATGCCGGTGGTGGTCTCGATGCTCAACAGCTACTCGGGCTGGGCGGCAGCCGGCATCGGCTTTTCGCTGAACAACCCGATGCTGATCATCGCCGGTTCGCTCGTGGGCTCCAGCGGCGCCATCCTCTCGTACATCATGTGCAAGGCGATGAACCGCTCGTTCTTCAACGTGATCCTGGGCGGCTTCGGTGCCGATCCGGCCGCTGCCGGCCAGGCAGGCGGTGCCAAGGAACAGCGCCCGGTGCGCAGCGGCTCGGCCGACGATGCAGCCTTCATGCTGGCCAACGCCGACTCGGTCATCATCGTTCCGGGCTACGGCCTGGCGGTGGCCCGTGCCCAGCACCCGCTGAAGGAACTCACCGACAAGCTGATCGAGAAAGGCGTGCAGGTGCGCTATGCCATCCACCCGGTGGCCGGCCGGATGCCGGGGCACATGAACGTGCTGCTGGCCGAGGCCGAGGTGCCCTACGACCAGGTGTTCGAGATGGAGGACATCAACCCCGAGTTCAGCGAGACCGACGTGGTGCTGGTGCTGGGCGCCAACGACGTGGTGAACCCGGCCGCGAAGGATCCCAACTCGCCCATCGCCGGCATGCCCATCCTGGACGCCTACAAGGCCGGCCAGGTGATCGTGAACAAGCGTTCGATGGCCTCCGGCTACGCCGGCCTGGACAACGAGCTGTTCTACATGCCCAAGACCATGATGGTGTTCGGCGACGCCAAGAAGGTCGTCGAGGACATGGTCAAGGCCATGGAAGGCTGAGGCTTCTGTCCGTCTGATCTCGATCCTGCCCGGACGCTGCCCGCCTTCGCGGGTTCTGCGGCCCGAGCACCGGTCCCCCTCCGGATCACCGGGGTCACAAGCCCCTTGCAGCGTCGTGTTGCAAGGGGCTTTCTCTATTTGGGACTTTCCCTGACCCGCCTTGCCGATTCACGCCTGCCTTGACCCTGACATTGTGTCAGGCTTCAGACTGCCCCTTTCGACAAGATGCCCAAATGGCAGGAGGATCGATGTTCAAGATGATCATGCTGGTCAAAAGAAAGAAAGGGCTCTCCCGGGAGGCATTTCTCAGACACTGGCAGGCCCATTCGGCCAGCGTCATGGCATACCGCGAGGTTCTGCGGATTCGGCGCTACACCAAGACACTGCCCGTTGCAGCACCGCAGGAACATGCCAGCGGCCTGGCCGTCCAGCGTACTCCCTCATCGTTCGACTGGGATGCCATGGGCGAGATCTGGTACGACAGTCAAGCCGACTTCCTGCAGGTACGCGCAACTCAGGCGGCCCGCCAGGCCTTGGCCAGGCTGCATGCCGACGAACGGACCTTCGTGGACATGGAAGCCTCGGTACTGTGGTTCGGCGAAGAGACAGCTGTCATCCGGCACGAATCGGACTGCCCCTGATGAGGGATCCACGCAACACCGTCGTTCCGATACTGGCCATATGCTGCCCAGGGTCGGACAATGCCCTTCGGCATTCCTTTGGCAGGCGGACAGACCCCATGGTGGAAGACAGTTTCACGGCGTTCCTGGTGGGCAGCTTCGTCAGCCTCATCACCATCATCAATCCGCCAGCCACGCTGCCGATCTTCACCTCGGTCACCAGCAGCCTGGATGCGGACGCCACCCGGCGCACCGCCACCTCGGCCTCCATCTACTGCTTCTGCATCCTGGTGGGCAGCCTGTTCGCCGGCAGTCTGATCATGAAGGCCTTCGGGATCTCCTACGGCGCCATGCGGGTGGCCGGCGGCATGATCATCGCCCTGCTGGGTCACGGCATGCTGTACGGCAAGGCCGAGGTCTCGGAAGTGGCCAAGGCGCAGTACAGCAACCCCGCCTTCTTCCCGCTGGCGCTGCCCGGCATCACCGGCCCCGGCTCCATCGCCGTGGTCATCGGTCTGGAGACCAAGATTCGCGAGCTGGGCACCTTCCAGCACCGCATCAGCGCCTACCTGGCCGTTCTGGGCGCCATGCTGGGCGTCTGCCTGGTGGAGTTCCTGCTGCTGCGCAGCGCCCGCACCGTCACCACCCGGCTGGGCCATACCGGCATCGAGGTCATCACCCGGCTCAGCGGCTTCCTGCTGATCTGCGTGGGCGTGCAGTTCCTGGCCTCGGGAGCCCAGACGCTGTATGCCTCGCTGGTGCATGCCGCGGCCGCCACGGCCGGACACTGAAAAGACATCCCCTCTCCACGGGTCAGCCCGACCGTTCGGATCGGCCTTCCGGCCCGTCCGTATCCTGCGCCTCGGCAGCACCGCAGCGTTGTCGTAGCTTTCTCCGACTCAACCCGTCTGACGGTCCTCGCCGGAGAACAGAGACATGCAGGACAACACTACTACCATCGACTCCCAGCAGTCGGACAGCCTGCGCAACATCGTCCTGGGCTGTTACGCCGCCACCCTCCTGGGGCCCTTCATCTCTGTCGGCATGCTGAACATTCCTGTCATGCTCGTGGCCTGGTTCTACTATTCCCGCGCACGCGACACGACCTACGAGGACCATCTGAAGCAGCTGATCCAGATCCCAATCATCTGCCTGGTCCTGATGGTTGTCGTCATCTTCACCCGCGTCCTGGCACTGCCGGGCAGCATCGCGCTGATCGGCTGGTTCCTGTACCGCATGGTGAAGGGTGCGCTGAGAGCCTATCAGCGGGAACCCTTTTCGGACTGAGTTCTCGGGCCGGCGACCTGCGACCTGCGACCTGCGACCTGCGACCTGCGACCTGCGACCTGCGACC
>CALIXC010000165.1 GCA_938046755.1 uncultured Lautropia sp.
TCGACGTTGTCGAGGATGGAACCGACGGCCTCGACCTGTTTTTCCTGAGAGGCCTCGATCTTCTGGCTGGTCACGAATTTTTCCAGGGCCTCTTTCTTCAGGCTGGGCGGCGTATCGCCCTTGGCCACGCGGCGGACTTCGGTGGGCAGCGGCCCTGCCGGAGCGGCCTTGCGCCGGCGCGGGGTGGCCGTGGTGGCGGCTTTGGGGGTGCTGCGGCGCGTACGTGTCTCGGATGCGCCTTCGGCAGGCGTTCCGACGACCGGGCTATCCGTGGCCTTGGGGTCGTCCGCGGTGACAGATTGGGAGGGGTGGGTAGCGTTCTGCATGCAGAAGGTTCCTTGATGGTTCAGAAAGAATAGATATGAACGAATATGCGCCGGCTCGGAAAATGTATTTTGATTCGAGTCAATGGCCGATGTTTCCCCGGGATTCAGCGCGGCTGTCTAGCGCTGCTGAAGGATCCAGTCGACGATGACTTTCAGGTCGCGGTCGTTCACGTGCGGTTGCGGCGGCATCGGCACCGGTCCCCAGTTCCTGCTTCCTCCCCTGAGGATGCTTGTGGCCAGCTGCCTGCCTGCATCGGGTTGCCCGGCATGACGCCGCCCGATGTCACGGAAGGCCGGCCCTACCACCTTGCGTTCCAGCTGGTGGCAGGACATGCAGTGGTTCGATTTCAGCAAGCGCAGGGCCGTTGCGTCGTCGATGGCCGCCGAGGTGGCGGACGCCCTGTTCTGTGCCTGCATGTGGGATAACGGGACATCGCCTGCGGTTCGTGACGACGGGGCTGGATTGTCGGACACGGGGGGATCCGAAGGCAGGACCAGAGTGCCTTCGTCCGGTTGCGCGCCTCCCGCGGCCTTGTCGGTGGGGGCTGGGCGTGTACCTGTCGCGGCAGACTGTGCAGGGACGACCCGTGTGCCTTCCCGTGAGGCCTTCCCGGTTCCGGAGGACGAGACCAGTCTTGCCGGTGCGGCGGGTGAATCCGCCTGCGTCGGCTGTCGCTGTTCGCAGCCTCCCAGAAGCAGGCCCATCAGCATCAGCGGCAGCATCAGGGCGGGACGCATGTGTCGGTCCATGCCGGGCCGGCTGTCGGCATCGTGCCGTGGAACGCGGGATGATGTCCACGACGGGGTACGGCGGGTCTGCAGGGAAGGGGGCCAACAGGGCTGGCGCGTAGACGGATAAGGCATGGCGTGTTCGTCGACGATGAATGTCCAGTATATCGGCCGCGATGGCCAACGGCGGGACATGTGGACAGGGAACCAGCCGTCCGTGCACACGGGCCGGTACATCTCTCGGTCCGCTTCGGGAAATGTGGAGCGTTGTTACGATCAACGCACCGCATGAAGCCGTGTCGAAATCGAAAATGGGAAAACGGAGTGTCGAAATTATTTACTTCTGCATGCAGACACAGAGGTAGTTGCTGTAAGAATTTCTAACATATAGAGAGATCTTGCAAGATTCTGGCCCAGATCCCCCCGAAAAATATGGAAGCAATAGGCGAGGTATGCATTAATTATAGGCATGTTGTACACATGAGACATTATTTGTAACTAACGTAAGAAAAATTGGGTTCGGCTGTTTAGTTTATTATCAGTGTAGGTTTATCAAGTTATTGATATATATAGATAAATTTCTTTGTATCGTTGTTTTTCAAATTTTTGGCGCTTTTCGTTGCCGATGGGTATGTAAGGCATTCTTACAATTGTTGGGTTCTGTTAATTTTGAAAATGGAGCTTTAAATTTCTGCTGTTTTAAGCTCTGCCTGCCTTTCAAATAAAGGCCTGAATGACGACGGATCCGGGTCGCATGTTACCCATTGGCATGCGCCTGCAGGTGTCGTGATGAGTCATTCAGAACCCCTCAATTAGGCGGAGAATTAACCATCGTGTCTCATGCGATAACCCATCGGGCATCGTCCCGTCGAAAGCTCGTTTCGCGGCCGGCCCTGCCGGCGGTGACGGCCCTGTCTGCTGCGCTACTCGGGCTGACCTCAATGTCGGCCCAGGCGCAGGACGCCTCCCTCTTCAGCATCGTGCGCAACCCGCCGGTGTTCCGGGGCGAGGACAATGTGAATGCCGCGTCCGGCTCTTCCGACATCCAGGCACAGGGCAATGTGGGCGAGGCCACGCTACCGCCGGCCCGTCAGCGCAATGTGCGGCTTGATGTCGGTTATGTGGATTCCTACATCTGGGACCCGAACAACGACAAGTACGACCGTGTGCGCCTGCGCAGCTACCACGGTGATTCCAGCCGCCCGCTGGTGGCGCCCACCATCGAGATCCAGCCGGGCACGCGGCTGAACGTGCGGCTGACCAACAACCTGCCGGCGGAGAGTGATGCGTCCTGCAAGGACAAGAAAGAGAACGATCCGCGGTGCTTCAACGTCACCAACCTGCACACGCACGGCCTGTGGGTCAGCCCTCGGGGCAATGCGGACAACATCTTTCTGAAGGTCGAGCCGGGTCAGTCGCAGCTCTATGAGATCGATGTGCCGACCGACCACCCGGCGGGCACGTTCTGGTATCACAGTCACTTCCACGGCTCCACCGCCCTGCAGGTATCCAGCGGCATGGCTGGTGCGCTCATCATCCGCGGCAACCGCTATCCCAGTGGCAACACCAACGGTGACCTGGATACGTTGCTCAAGTCCACGGCGAGCACCCGCGTGCAGGAACGGCTGGTGATGCTGCAGCAGATTGCGTATGGCTGCCCGGGGGCCGATGGCAAGCTCAAGCGCATGGCTGCCAATGGTGGCGGCAATCAGGGGCAGAACGCCAGGCAGACGCCTCTGCGCTGCGATGATGGCGACGTGGGCAGCGTGGATAACTACGAAGCCTTGCTGGGGCCGAACAGCTGGCGCGACAGCGGCCGCTTCACCACGGTCAACGGCGTGACGCTGCCGCGCTTTGTCGGTGCGGTCTCGGGCCGGCTCGAGCGCTGGCGGATCATCCATGGCGGCGTGCGCGATACCGTCAACCTGGAATTCCGCAAGGCTGTGCTGAACAACATGCCGATCAGCGAAGTGCGCAACCTCAGTGGCAAGCCACTGCAGCGCTTCATCAACAACAACTGCACGGGCGCACCGCTCACGCACTACCGGGTGGCGTCCGATGGCATGACCATGGACAACATGCAGCCGGCCACGCAGACCACCTTCCAGCCCGGCTATCGCTGGGATCTGGTGACGGTCTTCCCGCAGTCCGGTTTCTACTGCGTGCTGGACAAGTCGGTGCCGGCAGCCGGCGCCGTCAACAACGAGCCGCCGGCCCACACGCTGATCGGCATCGTGGAAGTGGGCAAGGGCGTGAACATGAACGTTACCGACATCCCCAGCTACGTCAAGCAGCAGATGCTGAACCTGGCCAACACCAATGCGCCTGAGTCCGTTCGGGCCAATGTGGTGGCCGATCTGAACGATGGGCTGAAGCTGTCGCGCTACACGCCGCACAAGACACTGACCGAAGCTGACGTGACGGAATCGACGCCGCAGACGGTGACCTATGCCATCCTGCCGAAGAACCCGAACAATCTGGCCGAAGGCTTCAAGTTCACGGTCGATGGCAAGGAGTTCAGCGAGAGTGATTCCCCGCGCGAGCTGAAGCTGGGCGCCGTGCAGGACTGGATCATCAAGTCGACCAACGGCGGTCACCCGCACCACGTTCACGTCAACCCGTTCCAGATCGTGTCGATCCTTGACCCGCAGGGCCGTGACGTGAGCGGCTTCGACACGCCGGACACTGCAGGATCCAGTGGTGGGGTGGCCGATACCCAGTACCGCGGCATGAAGAGTACGTGGCGTGACACGCTGTTCATCAAGTCTCTTCCGCAGCAGGGCACGGCAGGCCAGTACACGGTCACTGTACGGACCCAGTACAACCGGTATTGGGGCGACTTCGTGCTGCACTGCCATATTCTTGACCACGAGGACGAGGGCATGATGCAAAAGGTGCGGATCTACGATCCGGCCAACCCGATCTCCACCCGCTTCGGGCCGGTACCCGTTTGCGGCCTGGACGATGGCAAGAGCAAGCCTTTCGCGACTAAGTTCAAGGGGCCTTATGGTGTGAGCAACCCGCTCCTGCTGCGCAGCAGCAGCAAGAGCAAGATCCAGGCCAGCATCATGGCTGCCCCGGCCGCTCGCTGATTTCGCAGGCCTCCTGATCGCCTAGGGATCCTCTGAATAAGTCCCGCGAACCGGCGCGCCACGGAACGGAATGCA
>CALIXC010000166.1 GCA_938046755.1 uncultured Lautropia sp.
GGGGCTGGCACGGGGGGCGGCGGAGGCGGGGGCGCCATCAGCGCCAGCGTGCGGGCGTTGGGGCTGACCTGGGCGAACAGTGCCAGCAGGGCGTCGCGGTCGAAGCCGTGGCGCTCGGCCATCTCGCTCACGAAGGCCTTCACCTCCAGGTGTTCGGCATAGTTGCCGGGAACGGGCTGTGGACCGCTGGCCGCAGCAACTGCGCTGGCAGCTGTTGCTGCGGATGCCGCTGTGGCTGCCGTGGCGGCGGCCTTGGACGAGGCCTTCCGGACGGGGTCTGTCCGGGCCGCTATCCCGGTGGTGTGTCCCCGGGAGACGCCGGCCCGGGCCTTCGCCGTCGCGGGCTTCGTTGAAGCCTGAGTGGAACGGGATGCCTTGGCAGCCCTGTTCTGTCGGGCCTTCTTGCCGCCCGTGGTCGAGCCTGTCGTGTGCTTTTCCTTCGTGAACGCTGCCTTGCGCACGGTGTGGGCCTTGGCCGTGCCTTCGGCCGAGGGGGCCGCCAGGGCGACAGATGCGGTGCCCAGCAGGGCAAGGCTCAGGCAGAGGGCGGCAAGCCGCGGGGCAGGGAGCGTGATGGCAGGCATGAAGGACGGGCGGGGTAAGACGGGGCGGTGCGGGGCCGGCTGCCGGAGGGGGCGACCGGACTCCTGCGGCTCGCCTTCCCTCAGGGCCGGAAGGCCCGCACCAGCCCGCGCAGCTGGGCCAGCAGTTCGGCCGGGCCGGGTTCGGGATCGTAGCGCATCCGGTTGTAGGTGGCGACGATATCGTGTGCCAGCGCGGCATTGTCGGCATCAAGCAGACGCTCGACACGGTAGAGGAACTGGTTGGCCGTTTCCTGGGGCATGCGGTCAGCCCCGATGGCCGCCAGTTTCCGGCAGAAGTCGTCGAAGGCCCGCTCCACCGGGTCGCGCGGCTGACGGGCCCGAAGGGTGAAGAGTGCCGTGATGGCCAGCGCCAGACCCAGGGTGCCGGCCAGGATGCCGGCCAGCGTCTGCCAGCCATCGGTGCCCAGGCCCAGCCGCTCCAGCAGGCGACGCTGGCTGTTGCGGTCGTAGGACAGCAGCCACAGGTTCCAGTGGTGGGTGATGCCGTCCAGGCTCAGCGTCCACCGTCGGGTCAGGTCCGAGGCGGTGCGTGCCAGCGTGTCCTGCTGCTGGGCGCGCAGTGACTGCAGGTTGCCCTGCTCGATGCGTTCGGGAGCGACGGCGGCCGTGGGGTCGGCGCGCAGCCAGCCTTCCTTCGGATGCCAGATCTCGGCCCAGGCGTGGGCGTTGGCCTGGCGGACGATCCAGTAGTCATCCTGCGCATGGTGCTCGGCACCCTGGTAGCCGGTCACCACGCGGGCGGGCACGCCCATGGCGCGCATCATGAAGACGAAGGCGCTGCTGTAGTGCTCGCAGAAGCCCGCCCGGCTCTCGAACAGGAATTCGTCGATGCTGTCCTTGCCCAGCTTGGGGGGCGACAGGGTGTAATGGAAGGGCTCTTCGCGGATCCAGCGCAGCACGTGGGCGGCCAGCACGTTGGGATCGTCGCCCAGCTGCTGGCGCCACTGTCGGGCCAGCGCCAGGGCACGCGGGTTGAAGCCCGACGGCAGTTGCAGCCAGTGGTGCAGGCTGCGCTCGGTCTCGTTCAGCCCCGTCCAGGAGCCAGGGCGCGACTGCGCCACAAAGCGCATCCGTTCGGTCAGCGGCGACTGGCGCACCCATTCCATCGTGGGCAGCACGGCGGTGGGTTCATCGCCCACCTCCGGGGTCTGGGTGATGGAGTCCAGCCCCAGCAGCCAGCGGTGCGAGCTGGGTTCGCGGGTGATGGTGTAGTGCAGCGCCTGCGCACCCGGCTGGAGGCGGATTTCC
>CALIXC010000167.1 GCA_938046755.1 uncultured Lautropia sp.
CAATGCGGCGGGTGGCAAGGGCGTGCGCAACGGCGCGCTGATTGGTGGCGCCATCGCCGGCATCGGCACCTACATCTGGTCGCGCCAGATGGAAGAGCAGAAGCGCGCCATGGAAGAAGCCACGGCCGGCACCGGCGTGCAGGTGACGCAGACCCGCGAGAACCTGCTGCAGCTCGACATCCCCAGCGACATCTCGTTCCGCGTCAACAGCGCGGCCATCCTGCCCAACTTCCAGCCGATCCTGGATCGCTTTGCGCAGACGCTGGTGGCCAACCCGGCCACCACGGTGCAGATCATCGGCCATACCGACAGCACCGGCACCGATGCCATCAACAACCCGCTGTCGGTCAACCGTGCGGCCAGCGCGCGTGACTATCTGGTGGCGCGCGGCGTGCAGGTCTCGCGCATCATGATCGATGGTCGTGGCAGCCGTGACCCGATTGCCGACAACAGCACGCCGGCCGGTCGTGCCCAGAACCGCCGCGTGGAAATCTACGTGGGTCAGGCGGCCAGCCCCGAACAGCAGCAGCGTGCCGGCCAGAACGGCCAGAACCAGGGTCAGGGCCAGAACGGTCAGTACAACAATGGCCAGTACAACCGTCAGGGCGACGGCCAGTACAACACGGGCTATCAGGGCGGTCAGCGCAGCAGCTATCAGCCGCAGCGCGGTTCGGGCCAGTGGAGCCAGGACGGCAGCTATCAGGGCAGCGACGGCTACACGCAGACCATCCAGTAAGTTTCAAGGGCCTGCATGAGGCCCGGGCCGCAAGGTCCGAAGCCTGTCCATCGTGACGGGCTGCGGACCCTTTCATTCACCCCTCCCCATCAACCCGGTCTGGTTGCCGCCGGGAAAGCGTCGCCGGATGTTGTTCGGCCCCGATGCTTTTCCGCGGTTGCCGGCCGGGTCATTCATTTTCATGAAGGATAGATCCCCCTCCGACAGCCACAACGCTTCGGGAAAGAGAGCCATCGACAAGACAGGTTCCGACAGGGCCAATCCCCAGTTGGGCATCGGCTTCCTGTACCGCGAACTCTGGCGTTTTGCGCACGGGCGGCGCAGTACGCTGATGTGGGCGGTGCTGCTGCTGATCGGCTCGCAGGGTTTCAAGCTGGCCGTGCCGGCGCTGGCGGGTACCGCGCTCAACACGCTGCAGGCGCAGGGGCTGGCCGGACTTTCGCAGGCGGCGCAGATGGTGGCGCTGGTGTTTCTGGCCACGCTGGCCAGCTGGCTGATGCACGGCCCGGGCCGCATTCTGGAGCGCAACGTGGCGCTGGTGGTGCGTCAGCGCGTGTCCACCGACCTGATGGAGCGGCTGTATGCCGCACCGCTGGCCTGGCACGAGACCCAGCATGGCGTCGAGACGGCGCACCGGGTGCAGCAGACCACGCGCGCGCTCTACGATTTTGCGCAGAGCCAGTTCATCTATCTGCAGAGTGTGGTGCGGCTGGTGGGGCCGGTGGTGGCGCTGTGGCTGATCTCGCCCTGGGTGGGCGTGGTGGCTGTGGTGGGCTATCTGGTGCTGGCGGCCATCATCGTGGCCTTCGACAAGGTGATGATGCGTCTGGCGCGCGAAGAGAACGCCGCCGACCGGGAATACTGGGCAAGCCTGTCCGATGGTCTGGTGAACGTGCTGTCGGTGCTGGCCCTGCGGCTGCAGCGCGGCGTGCTGAAGCTGGTGGAGACGCGGCTGGATGCCGTCTTTGCGCCGGTTCGTCGTGCCATCGTCTACAACGAGGGCAAGTGGGCCACGGTTGATCTGCTCAACTGCGTGCTGTGGATCGTCCTGCTGTCGCTCTACGTCTGGCTGTCGATGCAGGGCATGGTGCCGGCCGGGCCGGAGGTGCAGGCTGCCACTGATGCAGCCGCCGGTGCTGCGGGCAGTGCGGCCTCGGCGGCAGACGGTGCGGCCGAGGGCGTGCGCATCGGCAACCTGTTCATGGTGTACGAATATGCGCTGCAGGCCGGCAGCGTGATCACGGGCGTGGCGGCGCACTTCCAGTCGCTCACCCGGCAGAAGGTCGACTACACCAGCGGTGACGAGATCCGTGCGCTGCCGCTGCCGGCCGAGCAGGCCGCTGCCGTTGGTAGTCCGGAGGCGGCGGCGATTCCTGAAGACTGGCAGCAGCTGAAGCTGTCTGCCGTGGTGTTCGAGCGCCAGCCCGCCAACCCGTCCAACCCCGAGGCAGTGGGTGGTTCGCTCACCGGCATTGACCTGCAGCTGCAGCGCGGCAAGCGCTATGCGCTGGTGGGCCCCAGCGGCTCGGGAAAGACCACGCTGCTGCGGTTGCTGGCGGGCTTGTATGCGCCGTCGGCAGGGCAGTTGCAGGCGGATGGCCAGAGCCCGCTGCCGGCAGCTGCCGTGGCTCCGGCACTGCGCTCGGTGGCCACGCTGTTGCCGCAGGATGCCGAGCTGTTTGGCGGCACGCTGCGCGAGAACCTGGCAATGGCCGATGCTGCTGGCGACATCGACAGAGCCGAAGCTGCGCCGAGGGCTGGGGACGGTCGCTATGCCCGCGCTCTGGAGACGGCCCAGGCCAGTGCCTTCGTGGCGAAGATGCCGGGCGGGCTGGATGCGAAGGTGACGGCCCGTGGGGGCAACCTGTCGGGCGGCCAGCGCCAGCGGGTGGCCATTGCACGCGCCCTGGTGGCGGCCGAAGCCAGCAGCCTGCTGCTGCTGGACGAGCCGACCTCGGCACTGGACCCGTCCACCGAGGCGGCGCTGATCGAGTCGTTTTTCGAGGCACGCGCCGATGCAACCATCGTGGCGTCCATCCACCGCCCGTCGCTGCTGCCGAAGTTCGATGCGCTGATCATGGTGGAAGCCGGCCGGGTGGTGGCAACCGGACCGCTGGGCACGATCCATTCCGATTCCCCGCAGCTGGCTGCCTTCCTGAAGCAGGGCGAGGAGGCTGCAGCGTCGATGAAACGGAAGGGGTGATGGTCAGAGGCCGGGATGACGCACATGTGCATCCTGCATCGGCATCCGGGTGCGTGGCTGCATCCATCACCGCAAGCACGTTGATGGTGTGGACAGGACAGGAGGGAGCACGGCAGTAGAATGGGCTCACACGGCCCGCCCCATCCGGGTCCTGCCTTCACGGTGCACACCGTCCGGGCGTCCGGATACTTGGGCGGGCTGCTCCATCATCCCTTTGCAAGGAGAACACGATGATCCAGTTTCAGCTTCCCGACATGACCTGCGGCCACTGCGAAAAGACCGTGCGTGCCACGGTGGCGCAGGTGGACGCAGACGCCAAGGTCACGGTGGACCTGGGCACGCATCAGGTCAGCATCGACGGCAAGGTCGATCGTGAGACGCTGGCCCGGGCGCTGACCGAAGCGGGCTATCCGCCGGCGCAGTGAGCCGGGTACCTTGCCGGCCGTTTTTCATGGGGCGTTCCGACGTGCCCCGGATGGCCCGGAGCGTCAGCTCAGCCAGTGCACGATCATCGGGGCGATGATGGCGGTGATGAGGCCGTTCAGGCCCATGGCCAGGGCTCCGAAGGCGCCGCCGACTTCCGAGAGCTGGAAGGCGCGGGCGGTGCCGATGCCGTGGGCTGCCAGACCCAGGGCGAAGCCGCGCACGGCATCATCCTCGATGCGCAGCAGCTTGAACACGGCCGGTGCCACGATGGCACCGAAGATGCCGGTCAGCAGCACCACGGCCATGGTGAGCGAGGGCGAGCCACCCAGGTTCTCGGCGATGGCCATGGCGATCGGGCCCGTGGCCGACTTTGGCGCCATGGCGACCAGCACGCCCTGGCTGGCACCAGCGATCCGGCCCAGGCCCCAGGCGCCCAGCACGGCCATCAGGCTACCTACCAGCAGGCTGGTGAGCAGCGGCCCGGCCAGGCGGGTCAGCGGCTTGATCTGGGCGTACAGCGGAATGGCCAGGGCCACCGTCACGGGGCCCAGCAGGAAGTGCACGAACTGTGCACCGGCAAAGTACTTCTGATATTCCACCCCGGTGAGCTTGAGCAGGCCCACCACCACGATGACGGCCAGCATGATGGGGTTGGTGAGCGGGTTGCCGTGGCAGCGGCGGTGGATCCAGACGGCGATCTGGAAGGCCACCAGCGTGAGCAGCAGCCCCAGCAGGGGGCTGGCCGAGAGGTAGGTGCGGACCTCGTCGTAGTAGTTGTGGGGACCGTGGATCACGACTCGGTCTCCTCGTTCTGGCGGTTGCCGATGAGTTTCTGCAGCAGCCAGGCCGTGATGGCGATGACCAGCGGCGTGCCCACGAGCACGCCCAGCAGGATGGGCAGCCATTCACGCTCCAGCGTGCCGAAGTGCAGCATGATGCCGGCGCCGGCGGGGATGAACAGCATGGACAGATATTGCAGCAGCTGGCGACTGGTCTCGCGCAGCTCCGGTGAGGGGCCTTCGCGGAAGATCAGGGTGATGAAGAGCAGCAGCATGCCGATGACGGGGCCCGGGATGTGCAGCTCATAGACTTGAGTGATGATTTCGCCGACCAGTTGATAGGCCAGCAGCAGCGTGAATGCGCCGAGCATGGGGGTGACAGCCTGTTGTTGTTCGGAGAAGGAAGGACTCCGAACGGGAATGCCGTCATCGAGGGAAGATCGCTGCCGTGCCGAAGGGGCGGGCTGGACCTTGCCGGAAAAGGTGCCAGGAACAGGCCCATTCGGAGGATCGCTGTGGAACGGCGCTTGTTCTGTCCGTCCCAAGGGGCGGTATTATCCGCCTCCGGTCCCGGGCCTGTGGGGCGCGTGGCGGCCATGGGGGCCGTCTGTTGCTTTGCAGCATCGGATATGACCTGCCGTGATGATGACCATATTGTCCAGGTGTGGGTCACACGTCTGTCCGCGGCAGGGCCCGGCCTTCATCGATCATTTCAGACGGAGCTTTCAAGAACGATGCGTACGACGAAGGATCGCATTCGCCACCTGGTGCTGTTTGAGGTGACGGCGCTGCTCATCCTGGTACCCATCGGTGCCGTCTTCTTCGGCTTTGATCCCTTCGAGATCGGCGCGTTGGGCGCCTCCACGGCGGCCATTGCGGCGGTCTGGAACTATGTCTACAACCTGGGGTTCGACCGGATACTGAAGAGGCTGACCGGCTCGGTGCACAAGCGGATGCGCGTGCGGGTGCTGCACGCACTGCTCTTCGAGGGCGGTCTGGTGGTGATGCTGGTGCCGTTGATCGCCTGGTGGCTGGACATCAGCCTGTGGGAGGCGCTGGTGGCCGATATCGCACTGGTGGTGTTCTACGTGGTGTTTGCCTTCGTCTACAACCTGGCCTACGACCACATCTTCCCGATCCCGGAAGGGAAGGCAAAGCCCGCAGACGACAGCGCCGGACGCTGAGCCCGGCTCATGGGGCCTGCCATCCCGATGGCCAGGCCCCGGCGCTTCCCGTTCAGGCCTTCATGAAGGTCAGCGCGCGCGCATCGAAGTTGCGCAGGTTGGGCAGCACCTGAAGCAGGTTGCTGTCCGAGAGCCCGAACCAGCGGCCCAGGGCAGCGGCATACTGCTCCACCGAATAGCGGGGCACCAGGCGGCCGTTCACGTCGTGGCCCACATCCCGTCCGAACGCCGGGAACTGGCCATACAGACGCCCGCCCTGCACGGCACTGCCCACCACGAAGTGATGGCTTCCCCAGCCATGGTCCGTGCCCGAACCGTTGGTGAGCATGCTGCGGCCGAAGTCCGAGGCGGTGAACAGCGTCACCTGATCTTCCACGCCCAGGATCTGCATCTGCCGCACGAAATGTTCCAGGGCCTGGTCGACCTGCACGAGCAGCCGGTTCTGGGTGGTCTTCTGGCCGCCATGGGTGTCGAAACCGCCCAAGCTGATGAAGAACACCTGGCGGCGCACACCCAGGCTCTGCCGGCTGGCGATGATGCGCGACACCATCCGCAGCTGCTCGATGAGCGGATTGGCGCCACCACCACCACGGATGCCGGGCACGGCCAGCAGGCGCGAGTCCCGCTCGTCGATCAGGCCGCTGCGCATGCGTTGCTGGTAGTCCAGCGTGCGGCGGTACAGTTCGCTGTAGGTCTGGGCCAGCAGGTTGTCGTTGCTGCGGGAGATCGACAGGATCTCGCGCAGCGGCCGGCCGCCATTGTGAACGTCGCCCAGATGCATCTCGGTCTGCACGAAGCCGATCTGGCCGGTGAGCGGCACGCTGTATGGCGAGACACGGTTGCCCGTCAGCCAGGCGGCGGCACTGTTGCCGGTGGAGATGGCGCTGAAGAATGGCGCGCCGGGGTTGTAGGCATCCGCCAGCATGCCGGCCAGGTTTCCGCCCCAGCCGCTGCGGCTGCCTTCGGGCGAGAAGGTTTGCCAGGTGGACTGCTGGTCGTTGTGCGAATACAGCCGATCCGGGAAACGCCGCGACAGACGGCGGTATTCGTCCGGGGTGATGGGGTCGATCAGCGGCCCCACGTTGGCCACCATGGCCAGCTTCTTCTGGTTGAACAGCTCGCGCGTCTGGATCAGGGCCGGGTGCAGGCCCAGCGTCAGCCCCCGGTTGTCGAAGGCAGCCAGGTTGTCGGGGCTGATGGGCAGCAGGCCTCCCGCCGATCCCGGTTCGGGCAGGCCGATGCTGCCACCGCGCAGCGTCCGGTAGCGGTCCCAGGAGCCGCCGTTGGTGGCCACCACGGTGTTGGCCTGATCGTTGCCGCCGTACATGAACAGGCAGATGAGGGCCTTGTAGTCGTCGCTGGACGCACTCTGTGCGGCGGCGGCTCCCATGTGTGCCAGGTTCAGCGCAAAGCCGCCGGAGGCGGTCAGCGCCAGACCCAGGCCGGATTTCAGCAGCTGGCGACGGCCCTGGTCGGTACCGCCATGGTCATGATCGTGAGAGTGGTCGTGGCTCATTTCAGCACCAGGTAGTCAGTGGACAGCAGGGCAAGGTAGAGGGCCAGCGAGACGCGCTCGCGGTACACGCGACGCATGTCGTCGTTGTTGCGCTTGGGGACGGCTTCCGAGACGGCGCGGTGGATGATGGCCCGGGTGTCGGACTGCATCTGGCCGTTGAGAAACAGCACGTTGATCTCGTCCAGGAGCTGGTTGACGTCCTTTGCCTTGGCGATCAGCGGTTCGATGTTGAACTTGATCTCGCGTGCCTGGCCGCCGCTGTGACGTTCACCGTCCGGATGGGGAATCATGTTGCCCAGGCCCACGATGTAGATCGAGGTGCCTCCCACGAAGCGGTCCAGGTAGTCGGCATAGCCGGCCACGCTGCTTTCCTGCAGGATCTGCATCTCGGGAGCCACCAGGCCCGCGCGGGCGACAGGCGTGCCCGCCGGCGAGTAGCCAGGACGGTAGAAGTTGAACACCGAGGGCGCGCGCATGGCGGTCTGGTTCAGATTGCCCGGCACGTCGGTGCGGCCGATTCCCCAGTAGCCGGTGCGCGAGCTGGCTTCGAGGGCGCGCATCAGGTGGGTGAAGCGCAGCACCGGCTCGCGGATGCGGCCGAAGGAGGGCTGCTTGCGGGCGTTGTCGCCCCGCGCTTCTTCATCCAGCAGCACGGCGCGGATCACGGCCTTCATGTCGCCGCGCACGCCCTGGCCGTTGTTGTTGAAGGCGCTGGCCACACGCCGCACGTAGGCGGGCGAGGGGTTGCTGGTGACCAGACGCTGGATCAGCTGTCGGCCGATGAAGGGGCCGACGTTCGGATGGTTGAAGAGGGTGTCCAACGCCACCTTCAGGTCGGCCGTGGTGCGGGACTGGCCTTCAGGGATGGTGGTGCCCAGGAAGCGCTTTTCCAGGGTGGAGTGGTACTGGTCATAGGCCACCATCGGTCGCGTCTCGCGCTCGTTGGTGTTCTCTGCGCAGTAGCCTGCACGGAAGAAGCACTTGTGGGTCAGTCGTCCGCCGTTCCAGCTCCAGCCGGTGAAGACGCGCGCCAGGCCGATCACGTCGTTGTTGCTGTAGGTGGGAATGGGCCGGCCCTGGGCATCCTTCTTCGGCGTGCCGTCCAGGTTCAGCTGCTCCAGGCCGATGGTGAAGAGCTGCATCACTTCGCGGGCGTAGTTCTCGTCGGGCGCCTGCGTGAGCTTGCCGGTCGAGTCGAAGCGCTCCTTGTGATTGCCGATGTGCGTCAGGTAGACGCCCATCATCGGGTGCAGCGTCACGTCCTCCAGCAGCTGACGGAAGTTGCCGAAGGCGTTGCGGGCCAGCATGTCGTAGTAGCTGGCGATCCCTTTCGGGAAATGGCTGACATCGCCGTTGGTCGACACCACGAAGATCTGCGACAGCGCAAAGGCCACGCGCTGGCGCAGTTGGTCCTGCTGGACGGTGGAATACCACCAGGCGTTGTGGGCGTCGGTCAGCGTGATGGCCCTGCCGCTTCTTTGCTGCCAGTACCTCATGGTGTTCAGCAGCGAGGTGGCCGGACGCGAGAACTGGGCCTCGATCCATTCGTTGGCCGTCCTGCCGGTCAGGGCCCGGATGTCCTTCGGGCTGGAACCGTAGCTGGCCTGAGCCAGGAAGCGGCTGGCCTCGGCCGGTGAGGTGAGCGTCCAGCGCGGATGGTTCGATGCAGCTGCCGTGGCCGCTGGCCGCGAGGATGCCCCGGTGTTCTGTGCACCTGGACGACGCTGGCCCGCCTGCGTGGGACCGGCTTTCGTGCGGTCATGGGTCTGCAGCTCGGCGGTGTCTGCACTGTCCAGGCTGAGGCGCTCTCCATCGCCGGATTCGCCCCCGCTGCCCCCACAGGCCGCCAGCGCCAGGACCAGACCGGCTGCCAGCAGGGTGTGTCGCCACAAGGGCACGGGCTGCAAGGACGGGACAGCCCGTGCGGCAGGCGCCGTGATATCGGCCATGGTACGGATTGGGTGGGGGGTGGGTGTGCCGACCGGCGGGAGGCGCTGGTCGACGGATGGCAGGGGGCCAGTGCGCATCGGACTTGGATGTGGCGAAATGAAGACGGTGCTAGGCTATCGGTATTGTAACTTTTTTATCACTATTTGTGACAAATGGTCGCTGTTGGCCGTCGGTTGGACGGTACACAGAGATCGTGAACGAAGCGGCTATGCCATGCCGGTGCGGGAATGGCGCTGAAACGGGGGCAAGATGAGGGCTATGGCGGCAAGTCGAAGCATATTGTGACATTTGATACACTTATCGGCAGCAGAATGTCAATCGGTCGGCCCCGACAAGCCGCCTGGCGAATGGCGACGGACGGGCGGTGGCGGTAAGCTGATCCTTTCTTTCAACTGACCCCGTGGGGGATCGTCGAATCATGAATGCACGTTCAGTTTCCCTGTTGGCTTTGTCGGTGTTGCTGGGTGCCTGTGCTGCCCAGCAGCAGGCGGTCGATTCCCAGGCGGGCAAGCCTGTCCGTGTCTGTACCCAGGACGGGGGCTGCGCCGATCAGGCGCGCAGCGAGGCGGGGAGCAAGCCGGTGGTCGAACCGGTGACGGAGGAAGAGGCACGCATTGCCGCCCTGGAGAAACAGGCCAAATCCGACCCGCGTGCGGCCTTCGATCTGGCACTGCGCTTCTTTCGGGGCGACGGTGTGCGACGTGATTCCTACAAGGCGCTGACCTGGATGCGCGACGCCGCCGAACGGGGCAACACCAAGGCGCAGGTGGCGCTGGGCCGTCTGTATCTGGGTGGCTTCGAGGAAATGGGCTCCGATCCGGCCGAAGCCGAGTCGTGGCTGCTGGCCGCTGCCGGCAAGGGTGACCCCGAAGCGAAGAAGCTGCTGGAAGAGGCCCAGAAGGCCAAGAAGGATGAAGTGGAATATCGGCGCTGGGTGAATACCCACCGGGCGCTGTGGATGGGTTACTGGTGGAATGCTTACCACTACTACACGTACTGGCAGGCAGGGTACTGGTATTACTACTGATCTCGACCGTGTCGTGAACGACGCTCCGACTGACCTCTGACGAAAGGAATTTCCTGATGGTTGCGAAGAAACTTCTGCAAGGCGCGCTGGCGCTGACTTCGGTGGCCGTGCTGGCCGGCTGCGCCCAGATGGGCGGCGGCTTCATCACCAAGGGCAACAGCCCCAGCGATGCACGCGGCGGCGCAGCCGGCAGTTCCAGCGCCAATGCCAACGCATCGCTGGAGCGTTGCGATGTCCCGCTGGGCACCATTGCCATGGACGATGGCCGTGACAAGGACTGGTACGATGCCTTCGGCGCCGCAACCAAGGTCACGACTATTGAGCCGCTGCTGCGGCTGGCTGTGCAGCAGTCTAACTGCTTCGTGATCACCTCCATCGGCAACAGCCGCACCGAGGCTCGTCTGTCGGCGATCACCGACAAGCAGCGCAACTCGGGTGAATTCCGTGCCGGCTCCAAGCAGCACAAGGGGCAGCGCGTGGCGGCCGATTATCTGATGGAGCCGTCCATCATCATCGACAACGATTCCACGGGCAAGGTGGCGGGAGGCCTGGCGGGCTTCCTGGGTTCCGGCTTCGGTGCCCTGGCCGGCTCGCTGGAATCGAAGGTCTCGGTGGTCACGCTGTCGCTGTATGACATCCGCTCGGGCGTGCAGATCAGTGCTTCGGAAGGCAATGCCTCGGCCACCAACTATGGTGCAGCCCTGGGCATGCTGGGCAGTGGCGCGGGTGGCGGCCTGGGCGGCTTCTCGCGCACGCCGGAAGGCAAGGCTACGGTGGCCGCCTTCATGGACGCCTACAACAACATGGTCATCTCGCTGCGCAACTACAAGGCGCAGCAGGTCAAGGGCGGCCTGGGCCGCGGTGGCGTGCTGAAGGTGGGCGACTGACCTTCGGACGCCTGATGAACCGGGCATTGATCCGTTGGACTGACAGGCTGTCTGCCGCCACGGATTGAACGCCCGGGTTCACGATGAGGGCCCCGTCTTGACGGGGCCTTTCTGTTTGTGGCGTTGCTTTTGTGGGGAGAGCGTGGATGGGGCAGGTGGGTGGCCCCGGGCAAAGGCTGCGCTCATGAAAACGGCCGAGCCATGAAAAAGGCCGTGTATCGAACCGCCCGAAGGCGGCCAGGTACACGGCCTTTGTGTTGCCAGTGGCAGGAAGCGGGCCCGCGGATGCCGAGGCAGCAGAAGGGATTCTTCCGCCCGGGCGCTTGACGGGCTCGTTTCCTGGCAGGGCGGGACTTACATGTCCATGCCCATACCGCCCATGCCACCCATACCGCCCATGCCACCCATCGGGGCAGCCGGCTTGTCTTCCGGAGCCTCGGAGATCAGGGCGTCGGTGGTGAGCAGCAGGCCGGCGATGGAGGCGGCGTTTTGCAGCGCGGTGCGAGTCACCTTGGTGGGGTCGACCACGCCCATTTCCACCAGGTCGCCGTACTCGCCGTTGGCGGCGTTGTAGCCGAAGTTGCCCTTGCCCTCGGCCACCTTGGCCACGATGACACTGGCTTCCTCACCGGCGTTGGTGACGATTTGGCGCAGCGGCTCTTCGACGGCGCGCAGCACGATCTTGATGCCGGCTTCCTGGTCGGCGTTGCTGCCTTCGATCTTGGCGGCAGCCTTGGCACGCAGCAGGGCAACGCCACCGCCAGGCACCACGCCTTCCTCGACGGCAGCACGGGTGGCGTGCAGCGCGTCTTCCACGCGGGCTTTCTTCTCTTTCATTTCCACTTCGGTGGCAGCACCGACGCGGATCACCGCCACACCACCGGCCAGCTTGGCGACACGCTCCTGCAGCTTCTCGCGGTCGTAGTCGCTGGTGGCTTCCTCGATTTGGGCGCGAATGGCCTTGACGCGGTTCTCGATGGCCTTGGCATCGCCGGCACCGTCGATGATGGTGGTGTTTTCCTTGGCCACTTCGACGCGGGCAGCACTGCCCAGGTCTTCGATGGTGGCTTTTTCCAGCGACATGCCGGTCTCTTCCGAGATGACAACGCCGCCGGTCAGGATGGCCATGTCTTCCAGCATGGCCTTGCGACGGTCACCGAAGCCCGGGGCCTTGACGGCGACGGTCTTCAGGATGCCACGGATGTTGTTGACAACCAGGGTGGCCAGGGCCTCGCCCTCGATGTCCTCGGCCACGATCAGCAGCGGACGGCTGGCTTTGGCAACTTGCTCCAGCACCGGCAGCAGGTCACGGATGTTGCTGATCTTCTTATCGCACAGCAGGATGAACGGGTTCTCCAGCACGGCAACCTGGCGATCCGGGTTGTTGATGAAGTAGGGCGACAGGTAGCCACGGTCGAACTGCATGCCCTCGACCACGTCCAGCTCGTTGTTCAGCGACTTGCCGTCCTCGACGGTGATGACACCTTCCTTGCCGACCTTCTCCATGGCGTCGGCAATGATCTGGCCGATTTCTTCGTCGCTGTTGGCCGAGATGGTGCCGACCTGAGCGATTTCCTTGCTGGTGGTGGTGGGCTTGGACTGCTTCTTCAGCTGCTCGATCAGGGCGGCGACGGCCTTGTCGATGCCACGCTTCAGGTCCATCGGGTTCATGCCGGCGGCTACGTACTTCATGCCCTCACGGACGATGGCCTGGGCCAGCACAGTGGCGGTGGTGGTGCCGTCACCGGCGTTGTCGCTGGTGCGCGAGGCCACTTCCTTGACCAGCTGGGCGCCCATGTTGGCCTGCTTGTCCTTCAGCTCGACTTCCTTGGCCACCGAGACACCGTCCTTGGTGACGGTGGGGGCGCCGAAGGAACGCTCCAGCACCACGTTGCGGCCCTTGGGACCGAGGGTGACCTTGACGGCGTTGGCCAGGATGTTGACGCCTTCGACCAGCTTGGCACGGGCTTCGTCGCCGAAATTGACTTGTTTTGCTGCCATGTGTGGAAACTCCTGAGTTCTTTAGATTCTGTCGGGCGGAGGTCAGTCTTACTGGACCACGGCCATGATGTCTTCTTCGCGCATCACCAGCAGCTCTTCGCCGTCGACCTTAACGGTCTGGCCGGAGTACTTGCCGAAGAGCACCTTGTCGCCGACCTTGACGGCCAGCGGACGGATCTTGCCGTCATCACCGATCTTGCCGTCGCCGACGGCCAGCACTTCACCCTGGTCGGGCTTCTCGGCGGCGTTTTCCGGCAGCACGATGCCGGAGGCGGTCTTGCGCTCGTTGTCGAGGCGCTTGATGATGACGCGGTCGTGCAGGGGGCGCAGTTTCATTCAGTTCACTCCTGAACAAGGATGGAAAGGGATGGATAGTCTGTCCCGAAAGGGGGCGGTCCTGGCCATGGGCGGCTTCCGGGTGGATTGGGCCGCTTGCCCTGGCCAAGGGGCACCGGTCGGGACGGGATGTCATCGAAGCTGGGGACGGCCAGCGAGAAGACAAGAGCCGAAGGCAAAATTTTTTTGCCGGTTCTGGCACTCGTGGCGAAAGAGTGCTAACGCGCAATGATAGACAAGGCGACACGGCCGATGCAAGCGGACGCCGGATGTTGTGATCGGGGCTGGCAGCGGCCGTTTCGTCGGGGCGGGCCGCTCGTTCGTCCCGGCATGGCGCATCACGCGGCCTGCACAGCGCACCATGCCCACTTTGCAGTGGCTGCAGTGGCAGGGACGGGACGGTGATGGGTGACGGGCGGGGGCTGGGCAGTGGCGGCAAGAACCATCGGGGACAGGGCGGCAGGACGCCGCGCCTGAAGGGCGGGATGCTGGCGGCGGGTCTGCTGCTGGCCACGGGTGCGCTGGCCACGACGACGGCTTCCTCGACCTCGGGGGCTTCTCGCGCTTCGGGCAGCATCGCCCTGTCGGCATCGAAGCCCATGGGGCGTGCAGATGCGCAGCCGCAGGTCATTGCCGGGAAGTCGGTGGCAGAGCAGGGGCCCAAGCGGCTCACGGGCGGTGCCATCCCGCTGACTGCCCTGAAAGGGGTGGCTGCACCCCGTGAAGGCCTTCAGGTCGCTGCGGCGACACATTCCGCGACAGGGGCTGCTTCGGCCGGAAGCATGACCGATGCGATGCAGGTCGCGCTGCTGGACTGGCCCCGTACCGATACCGGTGGGCGCGCTTCCATTTCGGGGGAGGCGATGACGGCACTGGCCGTGCAGCAGCTGCGTCTGGCGGGCATCGCCGAGGCGGATTTCGGGCTGGCGATCGTGCCGCTGAATGGGACCGCCCAGTCGCCGGCGCTGCCGGCAGGAGCCTCGCTGGCTCCGGCTGCGCCCATCGAGCATCGGACGACCGAGGGAGGCGCGGGACGGCAGCACGCGGGCGTCGGCGTTCGGGATGGCCGTGTGTCGAACGAGGGGCGCTCATGGCCGAACCGCCAGGAAGTCGATGGAACGTCGGCAGAACGGGCATCGGATGAGCCGCTTCTGCGTGTGATGCATCAGGCCGGCCGGCCGTTCAATCCGGCTTCTACGATGAAGCTAGTGACGACCCATGCGGCGCTGGCGATGCTGGGACCGGACTACCGCTGGACGACGCGCTTCCTGACCACGGGACAGATTCGGGATGGGGTACTGCAGGGCGACCTGATCTTGCAGGGCGGTGGCGATCCGCATCTGGTGATCGAGGATCTGCATGCGCTGATGGCTGACCTGCGGGCACAGGGGCTGACGACGATTCGCGGCGATCTGGTGGTGGATGATGCGCGCTTTGCGGTGGGGCCGGCTGATGGCGAGGCCTTCGATGGCGATGCCTCGCAGGCCTACAATGTGCGGCCGTGGGCGGCACTGACCAATTTCAAGGCCAGCAAGCTGGTGATTGACCCGAGGAAGCGCCAGCTGGCGCTGGATCCGCCTCTGGCCGACGTGCAGCTGCGCTATGACGTGAAAGTGCTCAAGGGACGTTGCCGGACCGGTGGCACGCGGCTGGGCGTGCAGGACGGTGCGACGGCCGCCGGACGCCCGGTGGTGTCGGTGAACGGTATCCAGGTGCGGGCCTGTGGGTCACAGCAGTTCTATGCGGCCATGCTGGATCACCAGCAGTTCCTGCACGGCATCTTCAAGGCGGCCTGGAAGGACATGGGCGGTCAGTTCACGGGGCGCACGCGCATCCAGCCGGGTGCGGCGGCGCGCGGCCGTCCGCTCTATGTCTGGCAGTCCACGCTGGACCTGGGTGAGGTGGTGCATCACATCAACAAGTTCAGCAACAACGTGATGACGCGGATGCTGCTGCTGGAAATGGCGGCGGCCAGCGGGCAGGGCGCACTACCTCCGGAGCGTGCCGGCCAGTGGCTGCACCAGTGGTATCGCGGCCAGGGGCTGGCGCTGCCGTCGCTGGTGATGGAGAACGGCTCCGGCCTGTCACGGCAGGCGCGCATCTCGGCTGGCGACATGGTGACGCTGCTGGCACGTGCGGCTGGCAGCCCCACGGCGCCCTGGTTCGAGGCCTCGCTGCCGGTGGTGGGCATCGATGGCACCATGAGGACACGGTTGCGGATGGATCCGGTGGCGGGCCAGGCGCAGATCAAGACGGGCACGTTGCAGAACGTGCGGGCCATTGCCGGCTATGTGACGGCGGCCTCGGGCAGGCGCTACGCGCTGTCGCTGATGATCAACGGCAAGTACCCGGCCGAGCGTGCGCTGCACGCGCAGGACGAGCTGCTGCGGTGGGTGTATCGGCACGGGTGAATCCCGTCCGTCAGTCGAGCCTTTCCGGATGCTCATGCAGCGGCATCTGGCGTTTCATGACGGGCGACACCCCACGGTCATGAAAGGGCAATTTCTCCGGCAAGACAGGTTCGACCGCTACCATGCAGCGGTATTCGATGGCTCGTCTCTGGAGGGAAGCATGAAGGAAGAAGCAGGAGTTCAGCGCATGAAGCGCCGCCTGGTCGGCCTGGAAGGACCGCTGGACGAGGCGCAGTGGCATGAGGTGGATCGCGTCCTGTCCGGCACGGCCGCGTACACTTTCTTTTTTACTTGCCTGCTGTTGCTGCTCAGCTTGATCTGGGACGCCTATTCGCATCAGCGCGTGACGGTCTCGTTCGGATCGATGGCGCTGTTTATCCTGCTGATGTGTCAGAGCGTGTATGCATGGCTGGGCATGCGTGGGAACGAGGCATTGCGCCAGCCGCCCGTGCCGGCGGACGAGCATTCCGAACGCTTGCGCACCTTGAAGAAGCAATCGATCCTGAGCGGTGTGGGTTGGGGCGTGACAATGATTGTGCTGATGCACGGAATCCTGCCCTGGGCAGCGGGCATGCCGCTCAAGATGAATGCCGTCTTCATTGTGATCTGGTTGGTGGGAGGCGCTTTTTTTGGCGGAATGATGTATCTGATCGGCCGACGAAAGCTTGAGCGAGGTCAGGCAGGGTGAAAGACTTGCCAGCCTGAATCTTCAACGTCAGACAGGAGAACACCATGAGAACTTTGATCATCAATGCACATCCCGACCCACACTCTGCCGAAGCTGCCACCAACCGCATGGTGCAGCATCTCGTGGCCAGGCTGCCCGCAGGGAGTACGGAAGTCGTCAACCTGGCGGAAGCCGATATCCAGGTGCTCGACAAGGACATGCTGAATGCGGTCATCAGTGCCGTGTTTCAACGGCAGCAACCCGATTCCGGGCAGCTTGCGTTGCTGGCGCGTTCCGGTGAGGTGATTGCGAAAGTGAAATCCGCGCCGCGCCTGGTCATTGCCTATCCGATGTACAACTTCGGCATTCCCGCCCGTCTGAAGGATTGGGTGGACAACATCGTCATGCCGGGCCAGACCTTTGAATATGACGAAAACGGTACCCCGAAGGGGTTGATGGGGGCACACAAGGTTCTGCTCCTGCAAGCCAGCGGCAGCGTGTACAGCACCGGTCCGATGGCGCAGCTGGAGTTCAGCGTTTCCTATCTGCAAGCCCTGCTTGGCGGCTTCCTGGGATTTGCCAGCGTGGACGCCGTCCGCGCCGAAGGCACGGCGCAGGCCGCCGGGCTGGAGGCTGCCGTGCAGCGTGCGCTGGCCGGGATCGATGCCCGGCTTGAGGGGTTCCTGGCGGATTAGCGGACGCCAGACGGGGCGATGCTGGGGGCCTCTGGAGCGTCAGGCTGTCAGCGCAGGTGCCGTGTGAGGAGCTCCCAGCGGGCTGAGCTTAGATATCCGCCCCATAAGCCCGCACGGCCGCGATCAGTTCCTGGATGTAGGTGTCGTGGATGTGGTGGGTGGTCAGGGCCTGGTCCAGTTCCAGCAGGTAGTCGATATTGTGGCCCAGATGGCCGCTGGCGGTGGCGATGAGGGGGGCGACGGTGCTGACCGAGGTGTCGTGCTCGTAGGCGGGCGTGCAGGGTTCCATCACGAAGACGACGGACTGCACCAGGCGGCCGTCGGCTAGGCGGACTTCCTGCCACAGGGGCTCGTAGGTGCCACCGATCATCTCGCGCATCCAGACCAGCATCAGTTCGTCGCGCAGTTCTTCTTCGCGGATGCGGAAGGCGATGCCGGTGGTGGGGTGGGCCGTGGCAGGCGCGCGGGCCAGGGCCAGCATGCGCCCCGGGTGTTCGGGGGTGCCGCGCCCGGCCAGCAGGCGCATGCAGAAGCTGCGGCGCCAGCCACGCAGCGTGGCTAGCTGCTGCTCGGCCACGCGGATGAGCGGGTTCCAGATGAGCGAGCCGTAGGCGAAGACCCAGACCGGTGCGTCGGGATCGGGGCGCTCGGCCAGCGTCTTCTCCAGTGACTCGCTGATCTGCTCCCGACTCCACCATTTCTGCCGCGGGGTGTCGACGAAGGAACGCAGATAGTCGCCACTCTGCAGGAATTCACGGGTAAGGACGGTGGGGCGGGGCTTGCGCATGGGCTGGGGGCGCTGACAGGTAAACCCGCTAGGGTAACACCGCCCGGAGGCGGTACCTTCAAAGCCGGCCCTTTCAGTATCCCAGGGTCCGCCCGTCCGGATTGCGCGGATCGGAGTAGCCCCACAGCTGGCCATCCTGCGCCTGGATGGTCTGCGTGCGGCCCATGGCGGCCTTTTCGACGACCTTCTGGCCGCGCTGGCGCAGCAGTTCGGCGGTGTCGACGGGGAAGCCGCGTTCCACTCGCAGCTCGTCGGGCGTCCACTGGTGGTGGAAGCGGGGGGCAGCCGCGGCCTCGGCCGGGTTCATGCCGTGGTCGATGGCATTGCTGACGGTCTGCAGCACGGTGGTGATGATGCGAGCGCCTCCGGGGCTGCCGGTCACCAGCCACGGCTTGCCGTCCTTCAGTACGAAGGTGGGCGTCATCGACGACAGCGGGCGCTTGCGCGGGCCAACGGCGTTGGCCTCGCCACCCACCAGGCCGTAGGCGTTGGGTACGCCGGGCTTGACGGAGAAGTCATCCATCTCGTTGTTGAGCAGGATGCCGGTGCCCGGGGCGACGATGCCGGTGCCGAAGTTGGTGTTGAGCGTGTAGGTGACAGCCACGGCGTTGCCCTTGGCGTCCATCACCGAGTAGTGGGTGGTCTGGTCGCTTTCATAGGGCTGGGGCCGGCCGGGCTTGATGTCCTTGGCGGGCCGCGCATGGGCCGGGTCGATCTGGCTGCGTAGCAGAGTGGCGTACTCGCGCGAGACGAGGCCGGTCTGCGGAATCTTCACGTAGTCCGGATCGCCCAGGTACTCGGCGCGGTCGGCATAGGCCAGCTTCATGGCCTCGGCCATGTGGTGGACGGTCTGGGCGCTGTTCTGGCCCCAGGTGCCGATCGGCCAGCCTTCCATGATGTTGAGGATCTGCACCAGGTGGATGCCGCCTGAGGACGGCGGCGGCATGGTGACGACCTCATACTGGCGGTAGCTGCCGCGCACGGGTTTGCGCTCCACCGGCCTGTAGCCCTCCAGGTCGGCGGCGGTGATCAGCCCCTTGTGCGCCTGGCTGTCGGCCACGATCTTTTTCCCGATCGGGCCGCGGTAGAAGGCATCGGCCCCCTGCAAGGCGATGAGCCGCAGCGAGCTGGCCAGGTCCTTTTGCACCAGCCGGTCACCGGCCTTGAGCGGCGCGCCGTTCTTCCAGAAGATGGCGCGGGTGGCAGGCCACTTGCCCATCGTGTCGGCCTCGGTCTTTAGTGCGCGGGCCAGCGTCTGGCTGACTGGGTAGCCTTTTTCGGCCATTTCGATGGCGGGCGCCATCACCTTGGCCAGCGGGAGTTGTCCCCACTTCTTCTGGGCATGAGTCAGGCCGGCCACGGTGCCGGGCACGCCCACGGCGGTATGGGTGTAGAGCGACTTGCCGTCGATGACGTTGCCCTTGGCGTCCTGGAAGGTGGTGCGGGTGGCTGACGCGGGTGCGGTCTCGCGGAAGTCCAGCGCCACGTACTGGCCGGAACGGGCGTCATGCACCATCATGAAACCGCCGCCGCCGATGTTGCCGGCGTTGGGCAGCACCACGGCCAGCGCGAAGCCCACCGCCACGGCTGCGTCGATAGCGTTACCCCCGGCCTTCAGGATGTCGATGCCCACCTGGCTGGCCAGCGCCTGTTCACTGGCCACCATGCCTTGGTGTGCCACCACCGGATGAAAAACATCCAGTTGCGCGTCGTAGCGTGCGGCGGCGGCCTGGGTGAGCTGCGAACTCCTGACGGCGGCATCGGGCGAGGTCAGCCGGTCGGTCTGCGCCTTGCTGAGTGGCCCGGGGGCGTTGCACGCGGCCAGCGAGAGGGCGATGAACAGACCCAGGGCGGCTCGGGGGATATGGCCTGCCCGTGGAGTGGGAGGGCGGATGGTCGAGTCGACCGGGTTGGCGGACAGGCCGGCAACGGTCAGGAATGCACGACGGGCATCGCCCGTGGGGGACGACGGATGGGGGGCGCGCAGGCGCATGACGACTCTCCTGGAACTGGAAGGCACCGGCACGGTGCGCGGCTGCCCGCCTGGCATGGCCGGCAGTGCGGGACTCAGGGCGGGAAGCCGCGGTACCGGGCGGCAAAACGGGATGGGTCTGTCTCTTGGGATCCTCTGAACAAGTCCTCACGGCCGTCGCATTCTCGTAACGGGCGCATGACTGCGTTGCCATTTGCTGTCAATAGCGCCGCTATTGACAGCAAATGTCGCCTTGTCCTGCATTCCGTTCCGTGGCGCGCCGGCTCGCGGGACTTGTTCAGAGAATCTCTTGTACTGGATGTGGATTTTGTATCAGTCTATCTGGTTTGGTTTCAGAGCGTGAAGCATCCCCGAGAAGGCGATGGGGAATCCCGTTTGTCCCTCACCCGATCCCCAACTCCCGCCAGATCGCATCCACCCGTTTCTTCACGCTGGCCGGCATGGTGATGGGGGTGCCCCATTCGCGGGTGGTCTCGCCGGGCCACTTGTTGGTGGCGTCGATGCCCATCTTCGAGCCCAGGCCGCTGACGGGCGAGGCGAAGTCCAGGTAGTCGATGGGCGTGTTCTCGACGAGGGTCAGGTCGCGGGCCGGGTCGACGCGGGTGGTCATGGCCCAGATGACTTCCTGCCAGTTGCGGATGTCCACATCGTCGTCCACCACGATGATGAACTTGGTGTACATGAACTGGCGCAGGAAGCTCCAGATGCCGAACATGACGCGCTTGGCGTGGCCGGCGTAGGCCTTCTTCATGGACACGACCGCCAGCCGGTACGAGCAGCCCTCGGGCGGCAGGTAGAAGTCGACGATTTCGGGGAACTGCCGGGTGAGCAGGGGCACGAACACTTCGTTGAGGGCCACGCCCAGCACGGCCGGCTCGTCGGGCGGCTTGCCGGTGTAGGTGGAGTGGTAGATGGCGTTCCGGCGGTGGGTGATGCGATCGATGGTGAAGACGGGGAACCAGTCCTTCTCGTTGTAGTAGCCAGTGTGGTCGCCGTAGGGGCCTTCCAGGGCCATCTCGTAGCCGGTGAGCGCGGCGGGCGGTAGCGGCCCCTGCCAGCCCAGACGGCGGGCGTGGGCCAGGGTTTTCTCGCCGTCGGGGTCGGGGTAGAGGTGGCCTTCCAGCACGATCTCGGCGGTGGCGGGCACGTTCAGTTCGGTGCCGGGCACTCTGACCAGTTCGGTGCGGGCGCCCCGCAGCAGGCCGGCGAACTGGTATTCCGACAGCGAGTCGGGCACCGGGGTGACGGCGCCCAGGATGGTGGCCGGGTCGGCGCCCAGCACGGTGGCCACGGGGAAGGGGGTGCCGGGGAACTGCCGGCGGTGTTCCTGGAAGTCCAGTGCGCCGCCCCGGTGAGCCAGCCAGCGCATGATGGTCTTGTTGCGGCCGATGACCTGCTGGCGGTAGATGCCCAGATTCTGGCGCGGCTTGCCGGGGCCGCGCGTCACCACCAGGCCCCAGGTGATCAGCGGGGCGGCGTCGCCCGGCCAGCAGTGCTGGATGGGCAGGGCGTCCAGGTTCACGCTGTCGGCGGGAATCTCGACCTCGCGGCAGGGGCCGCTGGCGCTCACCTTGGGCGCCATGTTCATGACCTGGCGCAGGACGGGGAACTTCTCCCAGGCGTCCTTCAGGCCGCGTGGCGGCTCGGGCTCTTTCAGGTAGGCCAGAAGGCGGCCCACTTCGCGCAGGGCGGCTACGGAATCCTCGCCCATGCCCAGGGCCACCCGCTCCGGAGTGCCGAAGAGGTTGGTGAGCACCGGGAAGCGCCAGCGCCGGCCTTCGGCCTCGGGGTTGCGGAACAGCAGCGCCGGGCCGCCCTGGCGCAGCACCCGATCGGAGATTTCGGTCATTTCCAGGACAGGCGAGACCGACACGTCGATGCGGCGCAGCTGGTCGCGGCCTTCCAGGTACTGCAGGAACTCCCGCAGGTCGGCATAGCGTAGGGGCATGGTTCGATCCTTTGTCGTTGCCTGCATTGTGTCACGCTGTGTCGATGGGCGGCAGCGGAAGGCCCTGACGCCGATGACACGGGGGATGAGGCGTCAGGGACAGGGGGTGTCGACAGGCTTTGCGCAAGGTCAAATTGCACGTCTGATGCGTGTTGGCAGCGAAAAGGCTGTTAAAATGCGCAGTAATTGTTGCTAAAATGTTGTTTTTTACAAGTCAGGGTTTGCCGCCGGGCGGTGCTTCCCTGCCTTTCGCGGGTATTTTCTTGGGTCCTTGCCCCGCGCTGCCCCTTGCCGGCAGGGCGCCCCGTCGGGGGCGTTCCGCCTGAACGGCAGCGCCGGGCTGCAGCCCCTGCTGTCCGCGCACCCATCCTGTTGTCCATGCAGTGCCCACTGAACCAGGAGCCTTCACCATGTCAGCCTCGCCTGCCGTTCCCCTTGCCGCCTCCGCACGGACGAACCCGTCTTCGTCCGCACGTCACGGGTCGGGTCGTTCCGTGGCCGGGCGTCTGTGGATGGCCATGCTGGCAGGTTCGGCCCTGATGTTCGGCGCGGTGCCCTCGCTGGCCGAGGCCGATGAACCGGCCCCGGTGGTCGAGCGCACGCGTCCGGCCGAGCGCAGCGAGTCCGGTGGCGGCAGCCGTGAGGTGGTGTCCGCCGTTGCTGAGGCACGAGCGCCGGCCGAGATTCGGCAGGCCCGGCCGTCGGGTACAGCAGGGGACAGCGCTTCGGCCAAGGCTTTGGCGCCGGAACACGTCAGTCGCACGCATCGCACGGCCCAGGGCACGCGCAGCGCCACGAAGGTGGCGCAGAAGCCTGCTAATCGTGCGTCCGCCGGGCGCGTTGCCGTTGGTGCGGATGAGCGCCGTTCCTCCTCTCGGACCACGGTGCGCGCGCAGCGCAGCAAGCGGCCGGTGCGTCCGGCCACCCGCAGCGGCCTGCGCAAGATTGCGGCCACCGACCGCGCGGATACCGATATCTCTCGCCAGGACACGTCTGTGCGCCTCACACGCGCCGAGCGCGGTGTGGTGCAGCACATTGCCCGCAAGTACCGCGTGCGCGAAAGTTCCGTCGAGCAGTACATGGGCTACGCCCGCCAGTCGGGCAAGGTCTACAACGTCGACCCCTATCTCATCATGGCCGTCATGGCCACCGAATCCAGCTTCAACCCCCGGGCGCAAAGCCGTGTGGGCGCACAGGGGCTCATGCAGGTGCATACCCGCATGCACCGGAAGCGCTTCAAACCCTACGGCAGCACCGATACGGTCTGGGAGCCCAAGGTCAACATTCAGGTGGGCAGCAGTATCCTGTCTGACTACCTGAAGCGCTACGGTGGCAGCGAAAGCCGGGCCCTGAAGGCCTACGTGGGGGCCGCTCACATGTCGCATGACGGCGGCTATGGCAACAAGGTGCTGCGTCGCCGTGACGAGTTCGTCTCGGTGTCGGTGGCGGCGCGTAATAACGCCACCTCGCAGGCCATGGCATCCCAGGCCGATGGTGGCCGCAAATCCGTCGACCTCTGATGCCGCAGAGCGCCTGGCACGGCTGGTGCAGCGTCTGCGCCGGCTGGTTCGGGGCGAGCTGATTCTGGCGGGCGGCCATGCCCGCCTGCAGTCGCAGGATGAAACCGATGTGGCCACGGCGCTGGAGCTGGCGCGGGAGCTGGCCGTACCGGTCAGGTTCGGGGCCGTGACCGGTGGCTTTCCTGCATCGTCCGCAGGCCATGCGGATTCGTCACGATGCGGTCTGCCCGGCCTGCAGATCGATGCTTCTGCCCATCTCACCCGCGCTGCCCGCTTCGACGACACGCGCGGCATGATCGAGGTCCAGCCGGGTGTGCGGCTGGCCGACCTGAACCGCCTGCTGCAGCCGCACGGCTGGTGGCTGCCCATCGAGACGCATCCGGAATCCGGAGCCACCCTGGGAGGGCTGGTGGGGCTGGATGCCGCGGCGGCATCCCCGGCCTGGGGCACGCTGGCCGACCGGCTGTTGGGCATCGACGCCATCTTGGACGATGGAACACGACAGCTGTTCGGCCCGTTTGGCGCGCGGTCTTCCGTCAGCCTGAACAGTGGCCGGGCAGGGCAGCTGGTTTCCTCCCTGTTCGGCATTGCGGCCGGCGTGCAGGCCGACATTGCCCGTCATTGGCCGCCTGGCCAACGTGTGCCGGACGGCTATCTGCTGGACGCTTTCCACCCGCGTCCGCAGCGTTCCTACACGTCCGATGGGTCGGTGAATCTGGCGCATCTGCTGGCCGGCTCGGCCGGTACGCTGGCGTGGTCGGCGCGGTTGCACCTGCGCCTGCTGCGCCGTCCGGTGGCCTCACGCTGGGCGCTGTTCCTGCAACCTTCGGCGGTGGCCACGCTGGCCCATGCGCCGGCCGTGCTGGCCTTGCAGCCCTCGGCCGCGCTGTTGCTGGATGCCGCCGATCTGCGCCGCCTCGTCGGTTCGCGCCATCCGGATGATCAGGCCCTGTGCCGTTTGGCTGGCGTCGGACAAGACGTGTTGGGGGGGCTGGAAGGATCTCTGCAGAAGGAGGCCAGGCCTGCCGCCTGGCTGGTGCGTTTCTCGGGCGAGGCGGATGCCGATGTCCAGGCCGCCCACCGGCGTCTGACGACGCTGCTTGAACCCCGACGGCAGGAAGGCGCCACGGGCCTGTCGCTGCAGGCCGGGGGCGGGCTGCAATCGCATGGCCGCGTGGCTGGAGGGGAAGGCTTGCCCGTTTGGCAGGCGCTGCTGGGTGAGCGGGTTTCTCCGATGGTTCCGCCTTCGGCCCTTGCCATCCCATTGCCGCCGCAGGATCCTGCTACCCTGGCCGGGCTGGTCACAGTCCTCGATGAACGCCTGGCCTTGCAGGGCGTGCAGCTGTCATGGCGTGGCCAGGTGACCGCTGGCGAGCTGCAGCTGGTGGTGCCGGACGGGGCGGGGCCGCTGGCCCGCCAGGTTCTGGCGGCTACCTTGCCGCCGCGCTGGACCCCGGCGCTTCAGCAGGCCTTTGCCGAGGTGCGCAGGCAGTTTGACCCGACAGGGATCCTGCTGGGCGGGCGCTGAGCTACCTTGCCGGCTTGGGCCGGGGTCGTGGGTTGGGGAGTGCGTCGGCAGGCTGCCGATGACATGCCGTCACCAGCGATGGTCCATCCTGGATGGCACGTTGTTCGCAAGGACAATGAATCCGCGCTGATGGTGCGGCGGCCACAATGGTCCTTCGATTGCGCAGGTGCTGCGAGCCTGCATCTTTCCGGATCATCGCGGCGCCAGGGTGGTGCGGGCCAGTAGGCCGCACGCCGCCCGGTTCCCAGGGAGACCACCATGAGCAAGACCACCATCATCTACGCCCACCCGTATGAGAAAAGCTTCAACCATGCCATTCTGGAGCGGGTGCAGGCGCTGCTGGACGCCAAGGGGCAGGAATACCGGCTCATCGACCTGTATGCCGATGGCTTCAACCCCGTCTACACGAAGGAGGAGCTGGCCCTGTTCCGCGAGGGTAAGGCGCTGGATCCGCTGGTGCTGCAATACCAGCAGGCGCTCAAGGACAGCAGGCGCCTGATCTTCATCTTTCCCATCTGGTGGGCCGACATGCCGGCCATCGTCAAGGGATTCCTGGACAAGGTGCTGCTGCGGACCTTTGCCTACATGGAGAACCGGGTCGGGCTGCTGGAGGGCCGGCTCGACATTGACGAGGCGCTGGTCATCAGTACCTCCACGGCGCCCACCTTCTACCTGAAGTTCGTCTGCGGCAATTTCATCATCAAGGCGATGCTGGGCCACACGATGAAGGGCGTGGGCGCCCGTCGTCGCCGCTGGGTGAACTGCGGCAAGGCCAACCTGATCACGGACGAGAAGCGCAGGGCGTTCCTGGAGGATCTTGGGCGCTATATCTGAGGCGTCCGAGAACACGGGCGGCAGGAACCATCGGTGGCTGACCACATC
>CALIXC010000168.1 GCA_938046755.1 uncultured Lautropia sp.
AAACAGCGCAAAATGTCGCCAAAAATGACAAGGCTTGGTTCATACGTGGATTTTTGAAACAAATTCAGCATCTCACGCGCTCCCTCAAGAGAGCTCGGACACGTGTCCGGCGAATGGTGAATGATGCTTTCCCGGGTCGAGACTAGCTGTTTCAGGATGTCGTCAGCAGTCATGGGTTTAACGCAATCTAACGCTGTTTTAGAATTGCCACGAACTTCGGGGTTACATTTCGTGTAACTATCGGTAAAACTTTGCCGATAGAACAAGAATCATCGCAGCCGGAAGCCTCTACACTGATCAGCGGGTAATGGAACCCGATATCATCGGAAAATGAACACCAGCGTCAGGAAACTTGTTGTCGTCGATGACGACGCCAAATTGCGGGACTTGCTCAATCGGTATCTCACCGAGCAGCAGTTCGAGGTTACGCTCGCGGCCGATTCGGCATCGCTGAACCGGCTCATGCAGCGTGAGAGTTTCGATTTGATCATCCTTGACCAAATGCTTCCTGGCGAGGATGGGCTGTCGATCATCCGCAGGCTGCGCGCCGCGAACGACCGCACCCCCATCATCATGCTGACTGCCAAAGGCGACGATGTCGACCGCATCATCGGCCTGGAAATGGGGGCGGATGACTACATGCAGAAACCCTTCAACCCCAGGGAGCTGGTGGCCAGGGTCCATGCCGTGCTGCGTCGCCAGATCCCCAACGACACCCCGGGCGGTGCCATGCACGACATCGGCGCGGTCTCGTTCGGCCCCTTTGTGTTCGACCTGGGCACCCGCACCCTGTCACGCGACGGTGTGCGGCTCAACCTCACCACCGGCGAGTTCTCGGTGCTAAAGGTGCTGGTGCGCCACCCGCGCATCCCGCTGTCGCGCGAGAAGCTCATGCTGCTGGCCCGCGGGCGTGAATACGGCGCCTTCGACCGCAGCCTGGATGTGCAGATCTCGCGCCTTCGCAAGCTCATCGAGCCCGATCCGCAGAATCCGCGCTTCATCCAGACGGTCTGGGGCGTGGGCTACGTCTTCGTGCCTGCCTGAGGTCCCTCGCAACATCAGACCTTGAAAGGATCGAGGCTTGAGACTGAGTCTGTTCTGGCGCACCTTTGCGCTGATCAGCCTGCTGCTGGCCATCAGCTTGGGCGCTTGGTACCAACTCTACCGCGCCTTCGAGCAGCCCCCGCAGGCCAGCCGCTTTGCTTGGGAAATGGCATCGGCCATCAACCTGGCACGTACCGCGCTCGTGCATACCCAGGGAGGCGACCGTGAAGCCCTGCTGCAGGCCATGGCCAGTAACCAGGGCCTGCGCGTCTATCCGCGTAACGATGCCGACCGTGTCGAGCCCTATCCGAACCAGAAGCTGGGTGTCGAGGTTGAGCGTCAGCTGACGCGACGACTGGGCAACCCCACCACACTGGCTGGCCGTGTCAACGGCGTGCACGCGCTGTGGGTCAGCTTCGACATCGACGACGAACGCTACTGGCTTATCGCCGAACCCGAACGGCTCGTCCTTCCCATGACCGGCAGCCGGACCGAGGCGGTCGCCTTCGCCATCGGCGTGTTGCTGGCCATGATCGGTGGCCTGCTCATCAGCCGTCTCGTCAACCGGCCGCTGGCCAACTTGGCCCGCTCTATCGATCGACTCTCGCGGGGTGAGCCTCCGCCACGGCTCAGTGAAAGCGGCCCGCCCGAGATCGCCATGCTCAATCGCCGCTTTAACGAGCTGGCTGGCGACCTGCAGGCCATGGATGCCGACCGCGCCATCGTGCTGGCCGGCGTCTCGCACGACGTGCGCACCCCACTCACCCGGCTGCGCCTGGAAGTGGAGATGAGCGTCCTGCCCGACGCCGCCCAGGCGTCGATGATCGAGGAAATCGAGCGCATCGACTCCATCGTCCATCAGTTCGTCGAATTCGCCAGCCCGCTGGAGCGCACCGTCGAGGTCGTCGACATCAACGACGTGTTCTCGCAGTTCCTGCGGCTCTACAGCCGCGAGCGCGCCGCGGGGCTGCTGTCGGTCTTCAAGCGGGTCGAGCACGGCCTGACCTGGCAGGGCAATCCGGTGCTGCTGGAGCGCATCCTCAGCAACGTCTTCGAGAACGCCATCAAGTACGCGGCCACGCCGGGCGAGCGCAATGTGCGCATCGACATCATCGGCCGCCGCCATGAAAAGGGCGTCGAACTCATCTTCCGTGACCATGGCCCTGGTGTGCCCGAGGCCTCGCTGTCCAAGCTGGCGCGCCCGTTCGCCCGGCTGGACACCGAGCGCAGCGTCATTGGCGGCTCTGGCCTGGGCCTGGCCATCGTGGCGCGGCTGGCGCGTCGCACCCGCGGCGGCATGATCATCGAGAACGCCTCCGGCGGCGGCCTGCGCATCCGCGTCGTGCTGCGCGACCTCGATTCTGCCAAGGTCGCCGCACGCGAGACCTTCATCGATACACTGGATCCGGTCAGCGCACCAGCAGAGCTGATGCAAGCGCCGCAATCGACTCGCAACGGCCGACGGTCCCGACCTTCTCGTTCGTCTTCGCCTTCACGTTGATCTGCGCCGGGTGGCAGCCAATGGCTGCCGAAAGCGCGGTGGTCATGCCCGGCAGCCACGGTTTCATCTTCGGTTGCTGGGCAATGATCGTCGCATCGATGTTGCCCAGCCGCCAGCCCCGTGCGCGCACGGCCGCCATGGCTTCCTTCAGCAGCACCATGCTGTCGGCCCCCTTGAAGGCCGGGTCGGTATCCGGAAAGTGATGGCCGATGTCGCCCAGACCTGCTGCACCCAGCAGAGCGTCGGTGATTGCATGTGCCAGCACGTCGGCATCCGAATGGCCGGCCAGGCCCAAGGGGTGCTCCACATGCACGCCGCCGATGATTAGCGGCCGCCCTTCCACCAGCACATGCAGGTCATAGCCCTGCCCGATCCGGAACGGAATCTCGGGCGGGAGGTCAGCGCCCAGAGGGGCATTGCCCGCCTGGGGCGCCGAGCCTGATGGCGTGACCGGAGCGGCATGGGAAGCGCTGGGATTCGGGGTGTTCGGATTGGCAGTCATCGGACTCGGGAAGTGATTGAAGGAAGGATGATCACTCCACGTCCGCAGGCTTCATGCCCAGCAGGATGCGCAGCATGATCAGGTCTTCCGGTGTGGTGATCTTCAGGTTGCGGCGCGTGCCGGCCACCATGCGCGGCCGGCCACCCTCGGCCTCGATGGCGCCGGCCTCGTCGGTCACGTTCGGGTGCGCCTCCAGCGCCTTCCGGAGCGCTGCGAAGCGGAAGGTCTGCGGCGTCTGCGCCAGCCACAGCCGGCTGCGGTCCACCGTGCCGCCCGAGCGGTACTCGTTGTTGGCCGCCAGCGAGGCGCGGCTGTCGATGCGCTTGACCGTATCGGTGACGGGCACGCACAGGAGCGCCCCGCAGGGTTCGTATTCCAGGTAGGCGGCCAGCCGCTGCAGGCTGGCCGAATCGATGCCCGGGCGTGCCGCATCGTGGACATGCACCCAGTCGTGGGCCTCGATCATGCCGCGCTGTGCCAGCGCCGTCAGGCCGTTGAGCACCGTGTCACGGCGGGTCTGGCCGCCGCGCCGAACCAGCAGCACCTTCGGATGGCGCAGTCCCGGCAGGCGCATCACCAGCGGATCATCAGCCTGCACCACCACGACCACGCGGCTGATCCAGGGCTTGGCCAGAAAGACGGCCACCGTGCATTCCAGCACCGTGCGTCCGCCGCCCAGCTCCAGATACTGCTTGGGCACCTTGGCGCCGAAACGGCTGCCGCTTCCGGCGGCCGGGATCAGCACGAAGTGCCGCGCCACCGGCGTGGCCTCCTCTGCCTGGATCTGTTTGCGCATGGCGCCCTTGTTCATCATGCCGACCCTCGAACCATCGCGTCAGTCGTTAAAATAGCAGGCTGTCCGCTCATATTCTTCCTTTTTCGGGCATGTCATGCTCGGCTTGCCTTTTTTCAGGCGTGGCCGCTCACCCCATGCCTTCGACCGCGACGACAGGTTCGCCATCTTGACCGCTTCCATCCATCGTCTTCCCGCCGGCTTTGGCTCTTCGGATGCCTGGCTGCTGGCTCAGCGCCTTGCGCCGGAAAACGCCACCGCGGCATCGGCTGCACACGACGACTCCACCGAAAGATCACCCGTCACGGGAAAGACCCGCGTCATTGTATGCGCGCAGCCGGCTGACTGCAGCCGTCTCGCCGTAGAAATCGCCTGGTTTGCGCCCTCATTGGCCATCGCCCGGCTGCCCGACTGGGAAACCCTGCCCTACGACAGCCTGTCGCCCCACCAGGATCTGGTCTCCGAGCGGCTTTCCGCCCTGTATCGCCTGCAGGGGCGCAAGCTGGACGTGCTGCTGGTGGCTGCCAGCACCGCCGCGCACAGGCTGGCACCGCCCTCGTGGCTCGCCTCCCGAACCTTCCAATTCTTCCAGGGCATGAAGCTGGACGAAGCTGCCCTGAAGGCCCAGCTCACGCTGGCCGGCTACGAGCATGTCGAGCAGGTGCTGCGCCCCGGTGAATACACGGTGCGCGGCGGTCTCATCGACCTGTTCCCGATGGGCTCTCCGCTGCCCTACCGGCTGGACCTCTTCGACGACGAACTGGACAGCCTGCGTACCTTCGACCCCGACACCCAGCGCAGCCTGTATCCGGTCAAGGCCGTCAAGCTGCTGCCCGGCCGGGAGTTCCCGCTAGACGAAGCGGCGCGCTCGGCCTTCCGGGGCCGCTGGCGCGAGCGCTTCGACGGCGATCCCTCGCGCGTAGCCCTGTACCGAGATATCGGCAACGGCGTCACCGCCAGCGGCATCGAATACTACCTGCCGCTTTTCTTCGACGAGACCGCCACCCTCTTCGACTACCTGCCTGAAGATGCCGAGATCATCCTGCATGGCGACGTACAGGGCCAGCTGCAGGCATTCCGCACGGATGCCCGGCAGCGTTTCGACTTCATCGGCCACGACGCCGAGCGCCCGGCGCTCACGCCGGATGAACTGTTTCTCACGCCCGAGCAGTTCTTCGTGCGCAGCCAGGCCTTTGCGCGCTTCTCGCTGCCCACTGTCTCGGCCGATGCACGGGGCATTGCGACAGGTACCGCAGACGGTACCGACACGCAAGCCCCCGTCAGCGAGGCTGCAGGGGCTGCATCGGATGACGCGCGCCCTGATGCCGCTGCCCCCGGCGATGACGCTCCCAGGAGCGCCGCAGGCACCGAATGGAGTGAATCCGGGGCTGACGGCGGGCGCACACGCGCCGTCCATGCTGTTGCCGTGCCCAACGTGGCCGTCAACCGCCGTCAGGACGATCCCATCGGCGCCCTGCGCAACGTGCTGGATGCCCCCGCGCCCGTGGCCGGAATCGCCGAGAAGCGCCTGATCATTGCCGAATCGCTGGGCCGGCGCGAGACGCTGCAGGAACTCTTTGCCGAATCCGGCCTGAAGATGGCCACGGCCGAAGACTGGCCGACCGCGATGGCGACGGATGCCACCGTGGTGCTCACTGTCGGTCCGCTGCAGCGGGGCTTCCGCCTTGTGGATGGCCAGCTGCTGGTCATCACCGAAAGCGAGCTGTTCCCCTCCTTCGTGCGCCAGGGCAAGCGCAACAAGGGCCAGACCACCCAGGTCGATACCCTCATCCGCGACCTGTCCGAACTCAAGCCAGGCGATCCGGTCGTCCATGCCCAGCACGGGATCGGCCGCTACATGGGGCTGGTCAACATCGA
>CALIXC010000169.1 GCA_938046755.1 uncultured Lautropia sp.
CGGGCGCCGCGGTCAGGCGGCGTGCCGGCCGGTCGGGCGTGTGCCGGCTGCACGCGCCCGTTGCGGGGCTCTAGAAGAAAAGCCGCACGCCCAGCATCAGCAGGCTTTCGGGCGTGGCGCTGCCCGATTCGGCCGCATAGCGGCTCTCGGCGAAGGTGGCCATCTCGCGCGACAGTCGCGAGGTGAGTCCCAGACCGATGATGCCGTGCGTCTTGTAGCGCTGCTTGACGGTACCGTTGCCGTCGGTAACCTGATGCCGCACTTCCACCTGCAGCCGGGGCTGCATCGGCCCGAAGGCGCCGAACCAGTCGGTTTCCAACACGCTGCCCAGCGACAGGCTGGACAGCGAGCGGTTGCTGTGCGCGCCGCGACCGTCCAGCTGGGTGGCGTCCAGCTGCGTGGCCACCAGATCGTAGCGGCTGTAGGGCGAGAAGCTCCAGCCATGGAAGGTCTCCGGCTGGCGGTTCAGCTCCAGGCTGATGGCCTGCGACATGCCCGAGACGCCCAGGCCGGTGCCGGCATAGGACTGCAGGAAGTCACGTCGCGCCCGGTGCAGGCCCAGCGAGACGCTCATGTCGAGCATCATGGCGCGCATCGGCTGCAGGGACATGTAGGCCGACAGGACGGTGCCGGAGGCCTTGCGGGTGGCAATGCGCCCCGCTGCGAAGCCGATGGCCACTTCCTCGTTGACCTGCTGGTCGCTGCCGACGATGGTACCTGGCGTGGTCAGCCCCAGGCCGCTGCTGTTGTTGATGCTGTAGAGCGTGCCGCGCACGTAGACATTGGTCTTGCCCGGTGCGCTGTTGAGCAGGCGTGCCGTGCCGGGCTGCAGGCCGCGCGTGGCCAGCGGGATGTTGCCGCTGATCTTGTCGGAGAGCTGCAGCTGGTTGTGAAAGCGCGGCACGTCGCGGCTGCTGGCACGCGCCAGCTGCTTCTGGCGGGTGCGGATCTGCGCCATGTGGGTCTGGATGCCGCCCTGGGCTTGATCCAGGAAGGACTCCGAGGCCTTGCGGCAGATGCCGCCGGGTATCTCGTTGCTGGCCTGGGCCAGCGCAGGGAGCGTCAGCAGCGCCGCCATCGAGAGGGCGAGGATCGGTCGTCCGGTAAACTGTGCCCGGCGGGCGGCGAAGGCCGGCAGACGACGCGGGTTTGTGACAGGGGACCACATGATTGCTGCACGCAAATAGACGTTGCGACGATGTTTCAGGGTGCCGACGGTGCCCCGAGGATTGCTCTCCGGGAGGGAGGAAACCCGTGAGGCATGATTCTTCTGGAAAACATCGTTCGATCCATCTCCGGACGGACGAGTGGTCACGAACTGGCCCCTGATCGGTCCGGTATCTCATTGTCCGCCTTTTGTTTGTCCTTTGTATCAGTAGAAGATTGCGTGTATCAAAATGGAAACATGTCAGGATGCAGTCTGCAGTCCCCGCGCCACGGCGGGTGAAGCGGGTGTCGGAAAAGCGGCCAGACGGCTGGTGGGACTGATCCCGGCAGCCGGGCGCGGCACGCGGCTGGCGCCCTTGCCCTTCAGCAAGGAGCTGGTGCCGGTGGGCTTCCAGCACGCCAGCGAAGGCGCCGACCGCAAGCCCAAGCCCGTGTCGCAGTACCTGCTGGAGCGGATGCGGCTGGCCGGTGCGCAGCAGGTGTTCTTCATCACGCGCCCGGGCAAGGGCGACATTGCCGACTACTATGGTGACGGCAGCCGGCTGGGCATGGACTTTGCCTATCTGCAGGCACGTCTGCCCTGGGGGCCGCCGTTCTCGCTGTCGCAGGCCGTGCCTTTCATTGGGGATGCCGACGTGGTGTTCGGCTTTCCCGACATCCTGATCGACCCGGTGGATTCGTTCACGCCGCTGCTGGCGCGCCAGGCTGAGACCGGCGCCGACGTGGTGCTGGGGCTGTTCGACGCCACCGCTCGCGAGCCGGGCGATGTGATCACCCTGGACGAAGCGACTGGCCGCGTGCAGGGGCTGGAGACCAAGGAAGAGCGGCCGAATCGGCCCGATCACTACACCTGCTGGATGTTCGCGGTCTGGAACGGGCGCTTCTCCGCCTTCTTGCGGGAAGAATGCGAGCGGCTGGCCGAGGTGGCGCGTGCCCGCATCGCGGCCGATCCGGCCGGCAAGGCTCTCGAGTGGCCGGTGGGCGCGGTCATCTCGGCGGCTATCCGCGCGGGGCTGCACGTCAACAGCGTCTATTTTCCCCAGGGACGTTTTCTGGACATCGGTGAGCCTGCCGGCATCACGGCGGCCGCTGCCTTCCCCGGTGTCTGGGACGGGCTGACGCCGCATCCGGCGGACGGCGGGCGATGACGGTCGCGGGCATCCCCTGTGCCTGGTGGCTGGTGCCGGAGGCCGGGCGGCATGAGCGGCTGTCACGCTGGATTGGCGCGCTGGCGGCCCTGCACGGTGGTCCGGTGTTCGAGCCGCATCTGACGCTGGCACTGTCCACGCTGCCCGAGGGCGCGGATGTACTGGAGGTTCGGGCACGACTGGCCGCTGCCGTGGCTGTGCCTGGCCGGGCAGGGGAGGCGGATGAGGGGCTGCAGCCCCTGACGCTGAACACGGTGGGGCTGGGGCACGATCCGCATTTCTTTCGGGCCTTCCATCTGCGCATGGCTCCCAGCCAGGTCGAGCGGCAGACCCTGGCGGCGCAGGTGCGAGCGCTGCACGGGGTGCTGGGGCCGGCCTGGGACACCCGGCCGCCGGCCTTTGCGCCCCATGTGAGCCTGGCCTACGGCGAGTGGACCGAGGAGCGGCGCCGGCAGCAGGTGCGCGACACGCCTATCGACCCCGAGTTGGCACGGATCCGCTTCGACACGTTGGTGGGGGTGCGGCCGCGCGCCGGGGCCCGCACGCTGGACCGCGTGGCCGATTGGGAGATCTTCCTGCGGCTGTCACTGAGCCAGGGCTGAGCGGCTGAGCCTGGGGCTAGAGGGCAAGGAGGTCGGGGAAATGAGACAGACTGGCAACAAACAGGGGATATCCCCAATCGGCACGCCAGCGCGCCGGACGTAGGATGTCCAAGGGGTGGCGGCAGGCCGGAGGGCCGGCACCGCCATCGTCTGCGCGGCCTGCCTTTCCTGTCCGTTGGGCGCTGGTTGCAGGCGTCCGGAAGGCGGCCGCGCAGTGATCGATCATCATTCAAGGAGCGGACATTGCATGACCGGAGGTTACGTCATGTCCAGCCTGGAGGAGGCCTTTCGCAAGGCGCAGCAGGACGTGCAAGCACTGAGCGTGCCGCCCAGGCGCATCGTGCAGCTGCGCCTGTACGCGCTGTTCATGCAGGCCACGTCCGGCAACGCGTCGGGCACGCGGCCAGGGTTCTCCGACTTCGAGGCCCGCTTGCGCTGGGATGCCTGGCAGGCCCTGTCGGGTCTGGCGCGTGAGGACGCGATGTCCGAGTACATTGCCGAGGCCGGTCGCCTGAAGTATCGGGAGTTGCTGGGAGCCGTCTAGGACGTTTGGGTTTTCCACGGATACCGGATATCATCACGGGTTCCTTGCCACACGGTGTCGGCGCAAGCCGGGCCGGTGGCTTTCTTCCCACGGAAATCCAGAAGGGTAATCCATGCGACATTATGAAATCGTCTTCATGGTCCATCCGGACCAGAGCGAACAAGTGCCTGCAATGATCGACCGTTACAAGCAGATGGTCGAAGGCACCAACGGCAAGATGCACCGGGTCGAGGACTGGGGCCGGCTGCAACTCGCCTATCCCATCCAGAAGATCGGCAAGGCGCACTACGTGCTGATGAACGTCGAGTGCGACCAGCACACGCTGGGCGAGATCGAGAATGCCTTCCGCTTCAACGACGCCGTGCTGCGCCACCTGGTGGTGCGGATGGACAAGGCCGAGACCGGGCCGTCCGTCATGAGCAAGCGTCTGCAGAAGGAAGAATCCCGCAAGGCAGGCAGCACCGAGGCCCCTGCAGCGGCCGAAGGCAAGGCTGCCGAGTAATCGGCAGCGCGTGTGCAGCAGGCAGCCCGAGACCTTGCGGTGTCAGCTCCGGCCGATGATCATCCGGAAGCATCCGTTCCGGCACGGAATCACCTGGAGCTGACCGCCATCCTCTCGGAGCGCGAGACGCTGCGCTACAACCTGTCGGGCGTTCCGGTGGTGGAATGCGTGCTCACCCACGAATCCATCCTGTCCGAGGCCGGCATCGACCGTCGTGTCAACCTTCGGATCCAGGCCGTCGCCATCGGTGACGTGGCCCACCGGCTGGTCGAGATCGACCCCGGCACCCGGTTGAGCGTCAGCGGTTTCCTGGCCCAGGCCCGCAAGAGCACCCGCATCGTCTGCCTGCACCTGATACGCATCGATCAGTACTGAACAAACACTCAAGAGGTTTCATCATGGTTGGTTTCCGTCGCGGCAGCAAAGACCGCAAACCCAAACGTCCCGCCCAGTCCGCCCTGTTCAAGCGCAAGAAGTTCTGCCGCTTCACGGCCGAGAAGGTGGAATGGATCGACTACAAGGATGTCGACACGCTGAAGGACTTCGTGACCGAGCAGGGCAAGATCATTCCTGCCCGCCTCACCGGCACCCGTGCTCACTATCAGCGTCAGCTGGGCGTCGCCATCCGGCGTGCTCGCTTCCTGGCCCTGATGCCCTACACCGACAACCACTGATACCCCATCGCGGGGCCGCGACCTGCCGCCATCTCCGTGATGGCGGTGCGCGACCCGGCAGGAGCACATGATGCAGATTATTTTGCTTGAGAAAGTCGTCAACCTCGGTCAGCTGGGCGATGTCGTCCGCGTCCGGGATGGCTATGCCCGCAACTTCCTGATCCCGAAGGGCAAGGCTCGCCGTGCCACCCAGGCCGCCGTGGCCGAGTTCGAGGCCCGTCGTGCCGAGCTGGAGCGCCTGCAGGCCGAGAAGCTGGCCGCTGCCCAGGCCGAAGGCGAAAAGCTGGCCGGTCGCCAGTTCTCGCTGACCGAGAAGGCCGGCGTCGACGGCCGCCTGTTCGGTTCGGTCACCAACGCCAATGTGGCCGAGACCCTGCACAAGGCCGGCTTTGCCAGCGTGCAGAAGTCCATGATCCGCATGCCGGAAGGTCACATCAAGACCATCGGCGAGCACCCGGTGCAGGTTGCCTTGCACACCGACGTGCTGGTCGACATCACCATCAACGTGGTGGGCGAGACGGCCTGATCGCCGTGTCGGGCCCATGCCCGGCCAGGTCCCGGGGCGCTTGCCCCGGCAGGTCGGCATGAGGCCTGATCGATGGTCACGGAACCTGTTCAGGTCCATGACCATCCAGCCGTACAGAGAAGCGGGGCGTCCCTTGGCGGGGTCGCCCCGTTCATGTTTTTGCGTGTCCGGGTTCCCCCTGTCCAGGGCCGTTTCCGGCTTCTTCCGTCACCGAAAGGCTTGCATTCCATGGATAGTGAGATTGCACAACTGCGGCTGCCGCCGCATTCGATCGAGGCCGAGCAATCGGTGCTGGGCGGGCTGCTGCTGAACAACGGCACCTGGGAAGACATCGCCGACATTATCACGGATGATGATTTCTACCGGCATGATCACCGGATGATATGGAAGCACATCTCCGACCTGCTGCGTGCCGGTCGGCCGGCCGATGCACTGACCGTGAAGGATGCGCTGCAGCAATCCGGCCGGCTGGAGGATGCCGGCGGCGAGCAGTACCTGGCGATGCTGTCCAACGCCGTCATCTCGGCCAGCAACATCCGCCACTATGCCGAGATGGTGCGCGACCGTGCCGTGCTGCGTCGGCTGATCGCTGTCTCCGATCAGATCGCCACCGAGGCCTTCAACGCCCAGGGGCGCCCGGTGAACGAGGTGCTGGACGCGGCCGAGGCCGAGATGTTCAAGATTGCCGAGGACAGCGGCAAGAAGCGCAACGACTTCCAGCACATCGGTCCGCTGTCGGGCAAGGTCTTCCAGCGCATCGACGAACTCTACAACCGCGACAACCCCAGCGAGATCACCGGCATTGCCACTGGCTTCGTGGACCTGGACCGGATGACCTCCGGCATGCAGCCTGGCGACCTGATCATCGTGGCGGCCCGCCCGTCGGTGGGTAAGACGGCGTTTGCGCTCAATATCGGCGAGCACGTGGCCGTGCACGAGAAGCTGCCGGTGGCAGTCTTCAGTATGGAGATGGGTGCCGAGCAGCTGGTGATGCGTCTGATCGGCTCCACGGGGCGCATCGATCAGCAGCGGCTGCGTACCGGCCGGCTGACCGAGGACGACTTCATCCGGCTGACCGACGCCATGGGCAAGATGCAGGATGCGCCGATGTTCATCGACGAGACGCCGGCGCTCAATCCCTTCGAGCTGCGGGCCCGTGCCCGACGCCTGGCGCGCCAGTACGGCCACCTGGGGCTCATCGTCATCGACTACCTGCAGCTGATGACGGGTGCCAACCCGGGCGGTCGCGAGAACCGCGCCACCGAAGTGGGCGAGATCTCGCGTGCGCTGAAGTCGCTGGCCAAGGAGCTGAAGTGTCCCGTCATCGCGCTGTCGCAGCTCTCGCGGGAGGTGGAGAAGCGCCAGGACAAGAAGCCCATCATGAGTGACCTGCGCGAATCGGGCTCGATCGAGCAGGATGCTGACGTGATCTTCTTCATTCACCGCGACGATCGCTACGACCCTGACGCCGAGACCAAGGGGATGGCCGAGATCATCATCGGCAAGCAGCGTAACGGCCCGATCGGTTCCGTCACGCTGGCTTTCCAGGGCCAGTACACCAAGTTCGAGAACTTCGCCGCGAGCTGAGGCGCTGAGGCGGCCCCTGGTCGGGGACGTACAGAAGAAGGCGTTTCCGCTTCCCCAAAGAAAACCGGGCCGATGAGGTTTCGGCCCGGTGCTTCGTTCATCAGGTGGTGCAGCGCCTGCGGAACCCGTTCGCGGGCGGCTGGTCGCTCAGCGCACGGCATGGCCGCCGGCAACAGCTTGTTCGGTACGCTGGCGGTGGCTCGTTCAGCCTGCCAGCGGATCTGTCGCAAGCGGCAGGTCGCTTAGCCCGCCAGGGGCATGGCCGCCCGCGGCGGGTGCTGACTCCCCTTGTCCTTGTTGCCACCCTTGCCGCGCAGCAGGTGGCGGCTCAGGAAGGCGCGCACCGGTTTCTCGTACAGCACGTACACTGCAGCAGCCACCGTCAGCGTGGCGGTGAACACGATCGCCGAGTAGACGGGCAGGCTGAACTGCAGCGCGCCCAGGCGCTTGACGGCCCCCATCACGTAGATGTGGAAGATGTAGATGGGGTAGGACAGCTCGCCCAGGAAGTCGATGGTGGTCTTGACGGGCTGGCTCAGCTTCCGGAAGGCCTGCTCACAGGCTAGTGTAAGCACCACCAGCGCGGTGCTGGGCAGGCCGATGACCACCACGCGCACCCATTTGTCCAGCGCCATCTCCTGCGTGACCAGGCCCGTGTCGGGCAGCAGTGCCCAGGTGTAGATCAGCAGACCGCCCACAGCCGTCAGCATCGGCAGCCTGGCGTGCTCGATGAAGCGGGTGCTGGAGAGCAGCTGGGCCAGCAGCATGCCGTAGATGAACTCGATCACATAGGCATCGCTCCAGAAGGCCAGGGCGGATTCCGGGGCAGCGTAGGGATGCAGTGCAGTCAGCCCGACCAGCAGCAGCGAGCTGATGAGCAGGCGGTGCTGGTGCGAGATCTTCAGGGCGATGAAGAACACCAGATAGAAGAGGATCTCGTAGTTCAGCGACCAGCCCAGCGTCAGCAGCGGCATGTGGTACTGGATGCTCTCGTTCCACACGGGGATGAAGAAGAGCGAGCCCAGCAGCTTGTCGGCGTCCAGGCTGGCGTGATTGAGCATGCCGGGCGCCTTCAGCGCGATGGCGGCCAGGGCCAGCGTGCCCAGCCAGTACAGCGGCACGATGCGGATCAGCCGGCGGGTGAAGAACTGCGGTGCGCCGTTCCGGGTCACGTAGTAGATGATGAAACCCGAGATGACGAAGAAGATGTCGACGCCGCTGCTGCCGAAGGGGGTGAGTCCCACTTCATTGCGGATGTGGCTGATGATCACCAGCGCGGCAGCGATGAAACGCAGCGCCTGCAGCGAGTAGATGGTTTTGTCGGCGCGGACGGGCAGGGCGGACTGCGGGGCCTGGGCAGTGTGGCCATGGTGGCCGGCGGGGCGAGAGCGCAGGATACTTTCCATGGGATGGGGCTCCGGGTGGAGTATCCATCTTAGGAAAGCGTTGTTTTTCTGTCACCGGTCAATCCAGCCCGGATGTGAGGAATTGCGACTCCGTTGGCAGAGCGGACGCCGAAGAGTGTGCGCTTTTCCCGCTTCTGGAGCCGGTCTTTACAATTGGCGGCGGGGATGTCACTTCCGTATCAGGGTGTGATTTTCCGGATCGGGAGTCATGTCCCGGCAACGAAGCAATGCCCGCCGCTGCCTGTGGCACACCCGCTGCGGCGGCGTGGCGTTTCCATAGCACAGGTCATGGCTGCTGCACCCGCGCGACCAGGCGACATCTGCCACGGGGTCACGGCGCGTTCGTTGCCCGGGTCACAGCACCTCTGCCGCGAAGTCCGCCAGCCGCGAGCGCTCGCCGCGCTGTAGCGTCAGGTGCCCGCCGTGCTTCCAGCCCTTGAAGCGCTCCACCACGTAGGTGAGGCCCGACGAGGCCTCGGTGAGGTAGGGCGTGTCGATCTGGGCGATGTTGCCCAGACAGACCACCTTGGTGCCGGGGCCCGCGCGGGTGGCCAGCGTCTTCATCTGCTTGGGCGTGAGGTTCTGCGCCTCGTCGATGATCAGGTACTTGTTGTTGAAGGTGCGACCGCGCATGAAGGACATCGACTTCACCCGGATGCGCGAGCGGATGAGGTCGGCTGCCGCGGCACGCCCCCATTCGCCGCCGGCACTGCCGCGGTTGAGCACCTCCAGGTTGTCTTCCAGGGCGCCCATCCAGGGCTGCATCTTTTCTTCCTCGGTACCGGGCAGGTAGCCGATGTCGTCGCCCACCGGCACGGTGGCGCGGGTCATGATGATCTCGGTGAAGCGCTTTTGGTCCAGCGTCTGTGCCAGCCCCGCGGTGAGCGCCAGCAGCGTCTTGCCGGTTCCGGCCTGGCCCAGCAGCGTCACGAAGTCGATGTCCGGATCCAGCAGCAGGTTCAGGGCAAAGTTTTGCTCGCGGTTGCGGGCGGTGATGCCCCAGATGGCGTGGCGTGCCTGAGTGTAGTCGCGCACCATGCGCAGCACGGCCCGGTCGCCCTCGCGCTCCCGCACCTGGGCAAAGAGTGGCGTGCCGCCGTCTTCTTCCAGGTACACGAACTGGTTGAGCAGCATGGAGGGCACCAGCGGGCCGCGGATGCGGTAGTAGGTCATGCCGCCGTCCTGCCAGGATTCCATGTCCTTGCCATGGGTCTGCCAGAAATCAGCCGGCAAGGCCAGCGAGCCGCTGTAGAGCAGGTTCAGGTCGTCGGTGACCTGGTCGTTGAAGTAGTCTTCGGCTGGCAGGCCCAGTGAACGGGCCTTGATGCGCATGTTGATGTCCTTGGACACCAGCACCACCTGCCGCTCGGGAAAGACCTGGCGCAGGGCGGCCGTTACCGACAGGATGCGGTTGTCGGCCTTGCCGGGGGGCAGCGCCTCGGGCAGGGGCGCTTCCAGCACGCGGGTCTGCAGGAAGAGCCGCCCGGTGGCGTCGGAATGGCCCAGCCGGTCCAGCGGGATGCCCTGCTCGATGCTGCTCTCGATGCCGGCCAGCAGCTCGTCCAGGCTGCGGCTGACCTGGCGGGCGTGGCGCGAGACCTCGCTCATGCCGCGCTTGTGGTCGTCCAGCTCTTCTAGCGTGATCATCGGCAGGAACACGTCGTGCTCCTGGAAGCGGAAGAGGGCGGTGGGATCGTGCATCAGCACGTTGGTGTCCAGCACGAACAGCTTGTGGGTCGCTGTCTCGGTGCCCGGGGCGCGGTGCCGGCGAGGATGTCGGGCGGGGTTGACGGGTGCCACAAGCTGCTCTCTTTTGCCATAGCCGGTGCCGGGCCAACGGGCGTGGAGCTGTCTGGCATCTTCGCTGAAATGAAGCAGAACATTATGATGAAGGACTACCCCGAGCTGAGTCGCTCCGAAT
>CALIXC010000170.1 GCA_938046755.1 uncultured Lautropia sp.
CCTGCCCGCGGGTGGAGACACGGATATAGGAGATAGCGCGTTTGGGAGTGAGGGCTTGGCTCATGGCTTCCAGCGGGTCGGCGGTCATCGGTCGTCTTCTTCCCCAGTTAGCACCAAGGTGATAGCCCGGCGGGCCAGGACCGTGACGATGCGGTCCGCTAGCTCCTTGTCCCCCTCGTTGAGCTGGTAGCCGTCAGGGACGAGGAAGTAGCGCACGGCCGGGTTGTTTTCGAGGGTACCGAGCGCGGCGTGGATTCCTCGGCGACCGGTGGGTGGATCAGCGTAGACGGCGACAAGGTCGAGGCCTTCCCCGGTTGCGCAGGCGCGGATGCTGACCAAATTGGCGGTGGTCTCGCTTGCGGTGGCATGCCGGTGGTAGCCGATCGCCAGTGGGTGTGGTGCGTGTTTGGTGGGGCGCATGATAATGTTCCTCCTTCTCTTCTGTGAATTTTTCATAACATTTAATGAAGCTTTGACGCGGATACTCCTCTTTCTTCTATTGACGCTCATTTCGGCGTGGAAGTCCAGTCCTCTCAGGATGGATCTCCTTGATTTTCCGGGCCTTCAGAGGCGCGTACTGCGGGGCTTGGAGCAAGGAGGGCCTGGAGATCGTTGAGGCAGGCGGTGGCGAACATGCCTTCGGGCAATCGCGGGTCGGCGGCCATGAGGTCGGCGATGCGTCCTGCACGGTCACTGGTCGCGGTGACCCAGACTATGACTGGGAAAACGCCGTGCTGGTTCTGCTCGATGCCGGATTGGTAGTGGCGCAGGTAGGCGTGAGCTTTGACGAGAAGTCGTTTGGGGTGCTCGGTGTCGAGGTCGATCTCCAACCACCAGTGGTCCTCGTACCCCTCCACTTGGGTGACGATTTCAAGGTCGGGCTTGACCCACTCGGGGTTGCCGTGTATTCCGAGGTGGCTGCGCCAGCACAAGGGTTCGGTGTTGACGCGCAGGAGTCTCACGCCTCGTCGTTGACTGGTTTCCTCGGCCAGGACCCGCGCCTCCATCACAGCCAGGGTGTGCGCGAGGAACCTGGTGGAGGGTTCGGCGTTGCGGTGGCGCGTGGTCGTGTGCCTCTCAGCGTTGATCGCGAGGAGGCGGAAGCCGGGTTCGGTCAGGTACCAGATGAGACCGGTGGATCCGGCGCGTTGACCACCGATGCGCCGCTCGAGGTGATGTACGAGTGACAGCGTTTGGAGGTGGCGTATGAGGCGGGTGGTTTGCCGCAGCGCCGAGGCAGCGGTCTTGTGATGAGACTGGCGGAGGCGGGCGAGTTGGTTGGTGGTGGCGAATCGGTGCTCGGCGAGAATACGGACGACACGCCAGCTGCGTTCGTCCAGAGAGGCGGCGATCCGCTCGAGGCGTGGACGGGAGACTCGGCTGGTCATAGGAACTCCTTTCGTGGTTGTTTACTATCCGGGACGGCAGTGTCTGCCAATAGGGGCAGACAGTCACCTCCCTTGGTGGTGGGGTGCGGGCGATAGTGTGCGGTTGGTGACGACGCGCTCACTGCGTCGGCCGGTCTATCGGTTCGTCGTCGCTGAGATGGTCGGATTTGGTGGGTTTGCGGCCAAAGCTCTGGGTCTTCTGCCTCGGGTACGGAGCTGCGTGCGCCGTGGTGGCACCTGTGAACGACTCAAGGAGTGCTTCGGTGCTGTGGGCGGGAACTCCGTAGGCGTGGCTGCTCGCGGCCTTGCTGTCTTCCATGCTGTCACCGCTGGTGCAGCGCATCCCGGCGGGCAATGCCGACACCATCATCCTCTGCCACGGCAATAGCGGATTCACACGAATCGTTCTCTCGCCGGACGATACCGACGCCCCTTCCGCCCCGCAAGCAGACACGCCCCACTGTCCGTTCTGCCTGTCCACGCCCATGCCGGCCCTGTCGTCGGCGCAGGCGTTTCCTTCTCCTGCCGCATGGCAGCACGTCCTGCATGCTATCGCTGCTCATGGCCACACGGCCAGTCTCACCCTCCATTACGACCCGCGCGGGCCGCCCGCCGCATGATGCCTGCCTGATCGCTTCACGAAGCGATTCCCTTCAGCGACGGATCCCCGTCGCGCAGTCATCCTTGCCCTCACCGGCAGCGCCCAATCCGTGCGCCGGTACCTCGCCTTTCGGCAGAGTCCATCATGAGCATTCCGCGTCTTCCCTTCAAACCCTTCGTCATGCCCGCGCTGCTGTTGCTGCCCGTCCTGCCAGCACACGCCATCCAGTCCCTAGATCCCATCACGGTGCGCCCGGCCGAGCAGGAAGGGCTGCAACATGCCGCATCTGCCGGATCGCGCCTGGGGCTGTCCATCCAGAACACCCCGGCCAGCGTCGACGTGATCTCCCGCGACCGGATCGATGCACGCGGCGACACCACCGTCAACGAAGCCACCTCGCGCGCTGCCGGCTTCAGTAGCCTGGCCCACCCGGGCAACAGCGGCAGCGACCTCTCGGTACGTGGCTTCACCGGAAGCAGCTCCGTCATGCAGCTCTACGACGGCGTGCGTCAGTATGGCGGCCTCGGCGTCAGCTATCCCTTCCACGCCTGGGCCGTCGAACGGATTGAAGTCCTCCGGGGCCCGGCCTCCGTCATCGACGGTGACGGCGCCATCGGCGGCGTCGTCAATGTCGTCCCGCGCAAGCCACGCCAGGGCGCGATCCGCCACGAAATCCGGGCAGGCATCGGCAACCGCGGCCAGCGGTCGCTGGACTTCGACAGCAGCGGCTCGATCAGCGAACGCCTGGCCTACCGGATCGATGCGAGCGCCGAACGCGGTGACGGCTGGGTGGACCGCGGCAAGCACAGCAGCCAGGGCCTGACCGGCGCCCTGCAATGGCAGTTCCTGCCCCGCTGGCAACTGCAGCTGAGCCACGCCGAAGGCCGCCACAAGCCCATGCGCTACTTCGGTGTCCCGCTGATCGACGGAAAGCCCCTGGAAGCCCTGCGCCGCACCAACTACAACGTCCAGGACGCCCGCATCATCTTCCGTGATCACTGGAGCGAACTGACGCTGCAGGGCTCCCCCAGCGACAACGTCGCCGTGCGCAGCCGCCTCTATCACATCCGCAGCAATCGCCTGTGGTTCGACGCCGAGAACTACACTTGGGATGAGGCCCGCCAGCAGATCCGCCTGGCCGGTGACACCGCCATCCGCCACCACCAGAAACAGACCGGCAACACCACCGACGTGACCTTCGACGGCAAGCTGCTGGGCATGGACAACACCGTCTCGGCAGGCTTCGACCTCAATCACAGCAGCCTGCAGCACGACAACAACACCTACACCGGCAACCCCCGCTACGTGAGCCTGCTGTCTCCCGAGACAGGCTTCTTCAACAGCGATGAACCCTTCATTCCCCGTTACCGGAACACCGCCAACCAGTACGCCCTGTTCGTCGAGGATCGGCTGGCTGTCACCGGGCAGCTGTCCCTCGTGGCCGGCCTGCGCCATGATCGCGTCCGCATCCGCCGTGACGACCTGATCACCGGAAGTCGCGCCTTCAGCCGCACCTGGAACAGCACCGGCCACCGCCTGGGCGCTGTCTATGCGCTGACCCCGACCCTGTCCGTCTACGCGCAGCACAGCCGGGCCGCCGACCCCTCCACCGCCCCGCTGATGATGAGCGCCAGCGGCGCCAAGGCCGACATGACGATCGGCCGGCAGATCGAAGTGGGCATCAAGCAGTCGCTGCCCCAGCAGCGTGGCGAATGGACCCTGGCCGCCTACCACATCACCAAGCACAACCTGCAAAGCAGTGACCCGGACAACCCGGACAACAGCATCCAGGTCGGCAAGCAGAGCTCCCGCGGCATCGAAGGTACCCTATCGCTGGCGCTTTCCCCCACCCTGAGGCTCGATGCGGACGCCACCGTCCTGCGCGCCCGTTATGACGACTTCAACGATGCCGTCGATGGCGCCATCGTCTCGCGCAGAGGCAACACCCCGCCCGACGTGCCCGAGCGGCTGGCCAACCTGTGGCTGAGCTGGCAGATGCTCCCACAGTGGACGCTGTCGGGCGGCGCGCGTCACGTCGGCAAGCGCCACGCCAACCGCGCCAACGACCTGACGCTGCCCGCCTACACCACGGCGGATCTGGCCCTGAAGTGGCAGCCCTCCGACGCCACCACCCTGGCGCTGCATGGGCACAACATCTTCAACCGCCACTACTACAGCACCGTCTACTACAACGAGAAACAGTGGTTCGTCGGCGAGTCGCGCCGCGTGCTGTTCACCATCGACCATCGGTTCTGATTTACCCACCATGAACATTCCCATCAAACGCTGGCTGCTGCTTACCCACCGCTGGCTGGGCATCGGCCTCTGTCTGTTCTTTCTGAGCTGGTTCGTCTCCGGCATGGTGATGATGTACGTGGGCTATCCCAAGCTCACCCATGCTGAACGGCTGCAGCACCTGCCCACGCTGGATGCCGACGCACCCTTGCTGTCCCCGCGCCAGGCCTTCGGCATGGCCGGCATCGACGGCTCCGTGTCCGATCTTCGGCTGACCGCCAGCCGCGCCGGCCAGCCCATCTACACCGCCCTGCTGCAGAGCGGGCCGGATGATGCCGAAACCGCCGTCGCCGTGGATGCCCGCACCGGACGCCGGCTGCCACCGGCCACTCAGGACGTGGTCCTGGCCAGCGCACGAACCTATCTGCACAACGAGGGCCACCCCACATCCAACAGCGCCCCTGCCTCTAGGCCGGACCAGGCTGAGCCGGCACTCACCTACGAAGGCACCATCGACGAAGACCCCCACACCCACAGCCGCAGCCTGGATCCCTACCGTCCCCTGCACAAGGTGCAGCTGCCCGACGCTGACCGGACGCTGCTCTACATCGCCGACACCACCGGTGAAGTGGTGCGCGATGCCCCCCACACCGAACGCACCCTGGACTACGTGGGCACCTGGCTGCACTGGCTGTACATGTTCCGGGGTGGCAGCTTTGACGCCTGGTGGCCCACCATCATCATCTGGCTGGCCACCATCGGGGTTCTGGTCGCACTCACCGGCAGCATCGTCGGCATCCTGCGCTGGCGCTTCTCACACCCCTACCGCAGCGGCTCGCGCTCACCGTTCCAGCCCGGCGTCATGCGCTGGCACCACCTCGTGGGCCTCTTCTTTGCGCTGACCACGCTGACCTGGATCTTCAGCGGGCTCATGTCCATGCGCCCGTGGGGCCTGTTCAAGAGCCCTCACGCCGCCCTGGAAACCGAGAGCATCAGCAGCCTGCAGATGGACCCAGCACAGGCCCCCATGATTCCCCATGTGCTTCTGGAATCTGCCCACCGCGACGGTCTGGGCGATGTCCGCGAACTGCAGTGGCGAACCATCCTGGGCAAGCCCACGGTGCTGGCTCTGGGTGCCACAGGCACCCCACATGTTCTGGATGCCATCACCGGCAAGCCGACCCGGGTGGAAGCACGGGACCTGACGGCCGCGCTCAACGCCCTGACGCCGGATCACCCGCCCCGGATTGAGCAGCTGAAGGAATACGACTTCTACTACTACACCCGCGCCGACCACACCATGATGGGTGGCGGCGACCCTCAGCCCCTGCCGTTCTGGCGCGTGCAGTTCGACGACCCTGACCAGACCTGGGTTCAGCTCGATCCCGCCACGGGCACCGTCCTGAACACGCTCAACCAGCATAAGCGCGTCGAACGATGGCTGTTCTTCCTCATGCACAGCTGGGATCTGGTGCCGCTGCTGCACCGCCGTCCGCTCTGGGACATCTTCATGCTCGTGCTGGCCGTGGGCGGCCTGGCCCTTTCAGCCACCGGCATCTGGATCGGCACCAAGCGCCTGGGCATCAAGACCCGCCGCCGCAAGCTGCTGAACCGCAAGGATCAAGCGGCGCAGTGACTACGGCACCTCGTGCCCCTGCGAGGCGGCATAGACACTGATCCAGTCCGCCTCGGAAAACTTCACGCGCACCGCCTCGGCAGCAGCCCGCAACCGTGCCGGGTTGCCCGAGCCCACCACCGGCATGATGGAGGCCGGGTGGGCCATCAGCCAGGCCAGCGCCAGCACGTCCAGCCGTTCCTCCCCCTGCGGTGCGCCCACCGCCCGCAGGGCCTCGGCCACCCGCACGCTGCGGGCATCCGTCGTATCGAAGAGCCGCCCGCCGGCCAGCGGTGACCACACCATTGGCCGGATGCGCATCCGCAAGGCCAGATCGATCGTCCCGTCGTCGAAGGCGTTCAGATGCAGCGGCGAGGCCTCGATCTGGTTCGTCAGCAGGGGCTCGGCCAGATACGATTGCAGCATCCGGAACTTGGGCACCGGAAAATTGGAAACCCCGAACCGCCGCACCAGCCCGCGCCGACGCAACTCATCGAACGCCCCTGCGATCTCTTCCGGATTGGCGCACGGCGAGGGCCGATGGATAAGCAGCAGATCCAGATAGCCGCACTGCAGGCTTCGCACCGAACGCTCGGCCGACCAGACGATGTGCTTTCTGGAATTGTCGTAATGCTTGGCCTTCATCCACGGCAGCGCCTTGTTGGGAAACAGGATGCCGCACTTGCTGACGATGCACATCTGCTCGCGCAGCGAAGGCTCCAGCGCCAGCCCGCGTCCGAACATCTCCTCGGTGGTGAAGCCCCCATAACAGGCAGCATGGTCGAAGACCCGGATGCCCAGCGCCAGCGCCTGATGGATCATGCGCAGGAATCCCTGGTCATCCAGCCCCCATTCATGGGCTCGCCAGTAGCCATGCGCCAGACGCGCATGCGTGAAGAAATTGGTGGTCATGGCGTGCTCCTCTCGCTCCTGTAACAATTATACAAGCCTAAGGAAGAGAGCACTTGGAGATCAAGCAGACACTTTAGGCTGCTAGGCGGCGAATACCCTTGATCAGGACATTGAAACTATACGAACTGTTTCCACCCTCCAGATCCATATGGAGGCCAATCGATCGCGATCCCTGAATCTTCTGATAGCGTCCCTGAGTCAGTTTCCTCAGCTCCTCTGCGGCATTGGCCAGCGCGTCCGGAGCAAGATACTTCCGCTTTCTTTGCTGTACTGCCAACCCTTTCATGCACAACCCCTGCTCGACAGCCTGCAGGTCCCCCAGATAGAAACTCTCCAACTCATGGCATGCGATACGCACCAGAGCTTCGCTTCGACCTGCACGAGCACACAGATCCTGCAGCTTCCGTTTCACAGCTAGGCAGTCATGGCTATCTTTGTCTTGCAACACGATGAAGTGACTGTCAGGCTGCTGCCAACCACGCAATCGTTGCTCCAACTGCTTCTGTAGATCCTGCTTTCCCTCGAAGACAAGATATTTAACATCAATACCTTCCGGCAACAGCCGTGGAAGAACACCTTTTAGCATCTCGCGTGCCGAAGGCTCTTCCAGGCAAAACACCAGCGTCTTCATTACGGGTCCACCCCCGCGAAGAAACCCTGTTTCCACAGATAGCCCATCTTGTCGCCGTCCTTCATGTAGGCCACGATCTGAGCATCCTCCCTAGCCCGGCGTACCTGCGTATAGCCGTTCTTCTTCACCAACCAGAAGACCTCTTCCACATCCAGTGCATTCAGGAAATCCGGCGAATGCGTCGATACCATGACCTGACCACGGCCGCGGATGGCATAGTCTCGAAACTCCTCAGCCAGCTCCAATAAAAGGGCTGGGTACAGCTGATTCTCCGGCTCCTCCACGCACAGGAGCGGATGAGGATCTGGATCATGTAGCAACACCAGATAGGCAAACATCTTGATGGTTCCATCCGACACGTAGCGATCCACAAATGGATCCACAAATGCCCCATCCTGAAATTGCAGCAACAGACGTCCATCCTCCGTCGGCTTGGGCACAACAGACGAAACCCCTGGTACACGCTCGCGCATGCGCCGGACGATCTCCTGGAAAATACCTGGATGCTCTTCATGGATGTGACGCGCAACCAGCTGAAGATTGTCACCGGTCACTGACAGATGATCATCGACGCCTACAGCGTCCTTGCTGCCTCTGGCAGCGCTGATGTGGAAATCAGAGACATGCCAGTTCTCGATCAACCGGCGGAAGGCATGCGCAGCTTTGAATCGCTGAAACTGCCCCAGTCCGCTGATAGCCAGCGTACCACTGTCGACCCGCTGCTCTTCCCGCGTCAGATCCTCGTCGCGCCGAAAATCCTCCTCGTTGTTAATGGCATAGCCCTCCCCCATACGAAAATCCAGGAAGTGAAACGGGGAACCGTACCGTCCTCTCTTGTAGCGCAATACCTCATGAAGAACGACCGGCCGCCCTCGCTCCTCCCCAAGGTGCAGTAGATAGGTCACCAACCGATCGACACCACTGATCTCCAGACGGAACTTGATCTCAATCTCGATGCCCTCCCCAGGATCTGCACCACGCGAGAGCATCTCCCGAAAACCACCGCGCTGCTGCATGGCATGACGGACGTTGAAGAGCAGGCAATCCTTCAAGAATCCAAATACCCCGAACAGCGTACTCTTGCCCGTGCCGTTGGCCCCCACGACCACGCACAGACTGGGCATGTCGACGATACTGGCATCCCGGAAGCTCTTGTAGTTCTTCAGACGGATGGATTCGATACGCATGGCCTTCCCCAGAGAATCATCCCTGACTAGCCTCGTATTATCCAATAGAAGCCTCTTCCATGAAAGGCGCCCGTTTCCTTTCCATGACCACGGAGGCATCGCCTTTCAGCAGCCGTAAACAGCCAATGCAGCCTCAGGATCGGGACAAATAGTCATCCACGACAGATCTGGCCTCCTGACCCATCACCTTGCCAACATGCCTTTTCTATCAACGGCTTGGCACGATCCAGATCGTCCATCGACTTTAACCGTAGCTCCACATCGCCCACGCCCCAGGTGCCTATTCCTTGGATATTCTTGGCAAACCCACTGTCATAGTCAGAGTCTGGCAAAGTCCGCGGATCAAGCTTCAGATTCAACAGTAGACGTCTCTTCTGAATGATGACCGACCCGAAACTCCGAAGCCTGCGAAGAGCCAAATACAGACGTGTCTGCTTCACAGTTACGTCATCCCCCAGAGACGTCACGAAGCTGCACAACTGAGCGCAGATCTGCCGAACCTCATCTGTGGTTTCCTGCAGTCTCTGATCGAAGGGCTTATCCCTGCCCGTCCTATCCGGAGCCAAGGGTACTCCGTTCTCATGAGGAATCATGCCTCCATCGGACACACCAGCTGTCCGATACGGTTCAATACCATCTCCGGCCCCGACTTCGCCGGAATCGATACTCCTTCCCGGCACGATCACGTCACCTGATCGTGCAGAGTCCGGCCTGGGCTCCGACGATGCCTGCACCTGCGCGTTTACCAGCTCCAGCAGTAGCAGGTCATCACCAAAGAACTTATAACGAATCAAGTCAATACTACGCGGTATCTGTTGCACGGCATGTTGATCATAGCGCGTAAAGTCCGACGCAATGCACAGTAATCGTGCGCCAGGCCAATCAATGCGTTCGGCAGACTCACGACCCAGCCTATCCAGCACCAGCCATTTGAACTCCGCTCGATGGTCGAGCAGCCAATCCAGATAGAAAAGTCCTTGATTAATGACACTCTCGTGAACATGCCGCTTGTACTCGATGATCACAGGACAATTATCTTCGTCCAGTCCCAGAGAGTCGATCCTCCCTCGGTGCGTCTTCCCCGTCACGTATTCCGAGGCCAGGAACCGTACCCCAAGAAGCACCTCCATCTGCCCCTCGATTAGACGTTGTAGCTTACGCTCCAATGTCGCAGACGTTGCCGACAGCTCGACAGCCTTGTCACCCTCAAGACGGAACAACTGGATATCGCCCATATCCTGACGTCCCCCATTTGCCAGAAGTCCACTTGGCCCACACGGCCTCATAACCTCTCCGTCATATAACAGCTACGAGGACTCCCTGCAATGACGGTACGACAAACGGGCACACGCATCTACCCCCAAGCAACAGCCACTATTACGCGGGCCGCGCCTACCTCTCAGGCCCAAACAGGGCCTGATCAACTCAGACATTTCAGAAATCCCAGTCCTCGTCCTCGGTGGCCACGGCCTTGCCGATGACGTAGGACGAACC
>CALIXC010000171.1 GCA_938046755.1 uncultured Lautropia sp.
GAGCATCCGGCGCTGGTGGCGTCTTCGATACCGGCCGGTGCCGTCGCCGCCGTGCGTGCCTTCGCCGCAGCGCAGGCCGCCGTCCCGACGGGCCGTGCACCGACGGTACCAACGGGCCGGCAGGCATCGGCTGACACCCCATCCGCGACCGCAGCGCCTGGCTGGCTGCTACAACCCGTCACCTTCCGGCTGACCACGGACCGGATGATGCTGGACCCCACCCCGCAACGGGCGGTGGATGCCCCCATGGCGGAGCGGATGATCCAGGCCATCGCCCCGTTGCTGGCCGATGAGGGGCTGGAGATCGAGATGCAGACGCCGACCCGCTGGCTGCTGCACCCACGGACGGGTGCTGCGGGCTGGCAGCTTGCCTGCACGCCGATCGAGGCCGTGGGCGAGGCGCACATCGACATGCTGATGCCGCAAGGGCTGGATGCGAAACGCTTTCTGCGTCTGCTGAATGAAGTGCAGATGAGCTGGAACCTGCTGACGCTGAACGAGCCGCAGGATCTGCCCGTCAACGCCATCTGGCCCAGCGGTCCGGCCCATGCCCCGGCCGTCGACGCCACGCGTGACCTGCTGGCCCGAGGCCTGGTGGTGGATGAACGCTTTCTGACGGCCCGACTGACGCAGGACCTGTCCGCCTGGCTGGACGCCCTGCCCGCACTGGATACCTGGTTTGCCGACAACCCGACCGGCTTTGCGTGCCTGCTGGCCGGAGAGCACGGCCTGCACTGGCTGCATGCCCCGAACGTGCCCGACGAGACCCTGCAACTGGCGGGCCTGATGCCCCAGCCGGGCGCCCCTGCCAGGTCCGCTGCGGACCGTGGCGCAGCAAGCCCCGTTCACGGCATGGCAGGCTCTGCGCCCCATGCGACCTCGGAACGCCCTGGACGCACGGCAGCCCCCGTTGCCGAAGGCGAACAGCCCGGCTGGCTGGCTCGCCTGGGCAACCGCCTGCGGGCATGGCGAGGTCGTTCACGCCATGCCCAGGGGCATGCCGACGGCCGGAACGGCACCGCTTCACAGGGCTCGCCCTCTGCCGATCCCCTGGACACCCTCTTCCGCGACGAGGCCCCATGACGCCCCAGTCTTCCGCTTCCACCCTTCGGCTGCACACCCGTCCGGTTGACCTGCGCGCCCGCCAGACGCTGCTGCAGGCTGGTGTCGATCCCCTGCTGGCCCGATTGCTGGCCGCCCGCGGCATCCGCCATCCGGACGAGATCCGGCTGGACTTGGCTGGCCTGTTGCCGCCCAACACGATGCGGGGCTTGCCCGAGGCCGTGGCCCGACTGTCGCGTGCCATCGACGACCAGGAGCCAATCCTGGTGGTGGGCGACTACGACTGCGACGGCGCCACCGCCATCGCCATTGCGGTGCAAGGCCTTCGGATGATGGGCGCCACCGTCGACTACCTGGTGCCCAACCGCTTCGAGAACGGCTATGGCCTCACCCCGGAAGTGGTGGATGCCGCACTGGTGCATCCGCGTCTGGGCCGACCGGCCCTGCTGCTCACCGTCGACAACGGCATCGCCTCGGTCGCCGGCGTCGAGCATGCCAACAGCCTTGGCCTGCCCGTCATCGTCACCGACCATCACCTGCCAGCCGAGACGCTGCCAGCCGCGCTGGCCATCGTCAACCCCAATCAGCCCGGCTGCCCCTTCCCGGACAAGAACCTGGCTGGCGTGGGCGTCATGCTCTATGTGCTGATCGCGCTGCGCAGCCACCGCCGCCAACTGGGGCTCTTTGACGGGCCGCCGCCGTCGCTGTCGCCGCTCATGGACCTGGCCGCGCTGGGCACCGTGGCCGATGTGGTGCCGCTCTCGCACAACAACCGCGTCATCGTCAACGCGGGGCTGGCGCGCATTCGTGCCGGCAGGGCCCGCCCCGGCATCGCCGCCCTGCTGCAGGTGGCCCGTCGCAGCGCCCACACGCTGGCCGCCACCGACCTGGGCTTTGCCATCGGCCCGCGCATCAACGCTGCCGGCCGGCTGGCCGACATGTCGATCGGCGTGGAATGCCTGCTGGCCACCGATCTGGCCCGCGCCACCCAGCTGGCCACCGAGCTGGACCAGATCAACCAGCAGCGGCGCGACCTGGAAAGCAACATGCGCGAAGAAGCGCTGGCGCTGATCGGCGAACCTGCTGCCGACGCCCGCACGCTGGTCATCCATGACGACAATTGGCACCACGGCGTCATCGGGCTCGTGGCCTCGCGCATCAAGGAGCGCTACCACCGGCCCACCATCGCACTGGCCCCTGACCAGGACGGCATGCTGCGCGGCTCGGGCCGCTCGATCGCAGGCGTGCATCTGCGCGACGTGCTCGACCTGGTGGACAAGCGTCATCCGGGCATGCTGGTTAAGTTCGGTGGCCACGCCATGGCGGCGGGCTTGACGCTGCTGGCCGACCGACTGGACGACTTTCGTCAGGCCCTGGAAGACGCCGTGCGCACCCTGGCCCGGGACGACTGCTTCGAGCGCGACGTGACCACCGACGGTGCGCTGCCCGCCGATGCCATCCACATCGGCACGCTGGAGCTGCTGGATACCCAGGTCTGGGGACAGGGCTTTCCGCCACCACTCTTTTCCGGACGTTTCAATATCCGGACGCAGCGGCTCATCAACAACCGCCACCTGAAGCTGGAACTGAGCCCGGCCGACAATCCCGGCATGCGCATGTCGGCCATCTTCTTCGGCCGCACCGAAGCGCTGCCACCCGAAGCGCTGCTCTCCTACCGGATCCAGCGCGACGACTACCGCGGACGCGATGCCGTGTCCCTGCAGATCGACCAGGTCCTGCTGGACGATGCCACCGGCATCCCGACACCGCCCGCCTGACCACCGGTCGGCGAAATCCGGCCACCAGCCGTTCATGACGGCTTCGACCTCATGCCGCATCCGCCCTGCGACCCGTGTCGCAGCCCCAGTCAACGGCACCGACAGCCCCATGGCCTGCCCAGGCTGTCCGAGCCCCTCTTTTCGACGGATGGTTCCATGTCGAGATATTCCGTTGTCACAGATCCTGAAACTCCACACCTCACCGGCCCCCGTGACGGTGCCCTCCTGCCCGCTTCGTACCAGAAACGACCAGCCGCCCGCGCGCCGCTAACCGTCACAGCCACGCCAACCCTGCCGCGCCTGCGACTGGGCCGTATCGCCTCGGCCCTGCTGCTGGCCTGCTACCTGCCCATGGCCTCTGCCCAGCTGGTGGCCGACCCCGGCCAGCCCGAGGCCGCCCAGCAGAAGGATGTCATTCCCTACGCCCTCGACCGTGACGGCGCCCACCCGCCTGCAGTCAGCGCCGTGGACGGCGACGGCTTCGTGACGCTTTCCTTTGCCCCCGGCAAGGCCGAGGACGGCCCCGGCTGGCTGGTGATCCGTCCCCGGGAAGGCCACTGGGACTGGCACGCCGTGAAGAGCCTGCGCATGCACGTGCAGAACGCCATGCCCTGGGCGCTGACGCTGCTGCTGCAGATGAAGGACGACCAGGGCCAGACCCTGCAGGCCACGCTGGCGCTGCCACCCAGCGGACCATTTGCACTGGCCATGCCGCTGTCGGCCACCCTGCCGCTGCAGATGGGCATGCGCAGCGGCCCCGTCATCCCCTGGACCGTGAAGGACGCTAACGGCGCCGAGAGCCCCCAAGGTCTGGTGGAGACCACGGCCGGCTCCGTCGACATCACGAAGATTCGCGAGATCCGCATCGGCATGCCGCCGCCTGATGCCGAACAGAAGATCCGGCTGGGCAAGGTCTTCCTGCCCCCCATCGGCACCGATGACCTGCAGGCCGGTTACACCGACATCGTCGATGCCTACGGCCAGTACACCCGTGCCGACTGGCCGGGCAAGTACCACCTGCCACGCAAGCTGGCGCGCGTGCTGGAAGACACCACCCCGCCCGACGTGAAGGCGGCTCGGCGCAAGGCCGACGGCGTGAAGGACGTTCGTGACCTGGACGGCGACGGCAAAGTCTCGAAGCGCGAGCTGCGCCTGGCCCGTACCGAGGAGCAGGCCGAGAAACGTCTGACCGCACGCCAGAAGGCCAGGCGTGCAAAAGCCTGGCGAGACGCCCAGGAAGCTGCCCGGGCCGACTTTGCCCTGCACGCCCGTCAGGCCGACCAGAAGCTCGCCACCGCACTGGCAGCCCTGCAAGATGAGGATGAGGAAAAGGCCGGTGCCAGCTATGCCGCCGACAAGCACCAGCCCGCCCTGGACCGCTTCGGCGGCATCACCGGCATCGAGGGCAGCGGCCACGGTAGCGGCTGGTTCCGCACCGGCCACCTCACGCTGAAGGACGGCAGCCAGCGCCACATCCTCATCACCCCCGAGGGCAACCCTTTCTTCTCGTTCGGCGTCAACGCGGTACAGCGCGACAACAGCGAGACCTTCGTGGGCGGACGCGAATTCCAGTTCACCGGTCTGCCCGTGCGCGGCATGGCCGAATACCGCTTCACCCAGAAGAAGGATAGCACCGAGACCCTGCCCGCCGACAGCGGCGCCCAGCGGAACCGGCGCTTCCTGAAGGGCCAGACGCACGACTTCTACCACGCCAACCTCCACCGTCGCGACGGCGAGGACTGGGCACAACGCTGGGTCTCGCGCACCGGCAAGCGGCTGAAATCCTGGGGCTTCAACACGGTGGGCGCCTGGAGCGACGACAGCATGAACCGCGTCAAGCTGCCGTACACGCACATCGCCCACGTAAGCGGCTCATTCGCCCGCCTTAGCGACGGCAACGACTGGTGGCAGGGCATTCCCGATGCCTTCGATCCCGCCTTCGGCCAGGCGTTGGAAGCGTCGTTGAAGAAGGAAACGGCCGGCAGTCAGGACGACCCCTATCTGATCGGCTGGTTCGTGGACAACGAGCTGGGCTGGGGTAACGGCTCTGCACTCGATCCGCTGGCCCGCTACGCGCTGGCCTACTCGGCCCTGAAAATGGATGCCGCTCAGCCCCAGGCGCACGCCAAACGCGCGCTGGTGAAACTGCTGCGCGAACGCTATGGCGACGACGTAAAGGAACTGGCCCGAGTCTGGCAGCGGCCTCTCCCGGACTGGAAGGCCCTGGAGGCCGCCTGGCCTGCCGAGCGCCTGCCCGACGGCAGGAATCCGCAGGTGGCGGCCGACCTCTCGGCCTTCCTGCGCCTGCACGCCGAGACTTACTATTCACAGGTGGCCCAGGCCCTGAAGAAGCACGACCCGCACCACCTGTACCTGGGCAGCCGCTTCGCCGGCCGCACGCCGGAATCCATTGCCGCGTGTGCCCGCTGGTGCGACGTGGTGAGCTTCAATCTCTACATCCCGTCACTTCGCGAAGGCTTCGAGGCCGAGGAATTCGCCCGCATCGACAAGCCGGCGCTGCTCACCGAGTTCCATTTCGGCTCCAGCGACCGGGGACCGTTCTGGCCCGGGGTGATGGTGGTGAACACCGAGGCCGAACGCGGCCCGGCCTATCGGAAGATGCTGGAATCGGTGCTGGCCAACCGACAGTTCGTGGGCGCACACTGGTTCCAGTATCTGGATCAGCCGGTGACGGGCCGCTGGCTGGATGGCGAGAATGGCCACCTGGGGCTGGTGGGCATCACGGATGTGCCATGGCACGATTTCGTGCTGTCGGTGGCGCGGACGAACCGGGATGTGCTGGGGCAGCTGCGGCGGGAGGCGGCGTCCGTCTCCATATCGGCGGAGAAGGAGAAGACTGCCGACTGAGGGGGCGGCTTCGCTAACGGCATGTGCCTAATGGAAGATGGCTTCGATGAGGGGCGCCCCGTGACCGGGTACCCTCCTCGGCTCATGCTGTCCGCTTCGCTCCCAGAAATCGCCTGTGGGGGCATCCGTTCCCGGTGTGCTTCGGTTCCTGTCGGGTGTCGCTCTGGTGAGGACGGCTTCGTTGGAAGGTGTGTGCCCAATGGAAGACAACTCCGATGGGGGGCGCCCCGTGACC
>CALIXC010000172.1 GCA_938046755.1 uncultured Lautropia sp.
TCAATAGCGGCGCTATTGACAGCAAATGGCAACGCAGTCATGCGCCCGTGACGAGGATGCGACGGCCGTGAGGACTTGTTCAGAGGATCCCCTGCGGGCGGCGCTTGAGCACCTGATCGACGATCTTGCCGCCGCCGCCATGATCGAACACACGGATGCGCACCGGTAGCATCTTCAGATCTGGGGCCAGCCAGATGTCGAAGCGCGGCGCGTCCTGGTCGCCGGGCTTCTCGACGGAGATGTGCAGCGCGTCGAACTCGCCGGCGTTGGTGCGCATCCGTTCCTGCCTCACCACCCGGAAGAACGGCTCGTCGATGCGGCGTGAACCGGCCAGCGGCAGCACGAACTTCTGACCGGGCTTGAAGCGCCGGGCATCGGCCCGGGCCAGCAGGCCCAGCTGGAAGAAGATGGTGAGACGGTCCTGCGTGCCATCCGGATAGGCAAAATCGATGGCCGGGTCACCTTCCTGGCGGATGTGCCGTGACAGGCTGTCGAAGCGGTAGCGACGCTCAGGCCGACGGCCCCGTTTCTCGGAATAGCGCCCGGGCACGAAACCTTGCGCGTCCATCACCCCTTCACTGACCTGCACGAGCGTGCCGGAATAGAACACGGCCAGCACCCCGCTGGCGCGGGCTTCGGTATCGAGCCGATAGCGATTGCCCTGCTTCTGGAAGCGATAGGTGGCGCTGGCCACCTCCACCCCGCTGCCAGAGTAGTCACCGTAGTAGACATCGAAATCCAGCGTGAAGGCCACGGCCGGCAGACCGGGCACCGACAGCCGGGTGAGCACGGGCGCACCGTTGTCGGTCGCCGGCTGCACACCGGGCGCTGCCGAATCGGTAGCCCCCGGATCCGCCTCGGCAGCCCGGGCCATCCGGCCCAATGGCAGGGCCAGCGCACTCCCCAGCAGGAATGAAGAAATCTGTCGGCGACGATCGGAAATCATGACGCTCCGGGAGAGGACCCCGCCACCGCCTCAGAGGCGGATCGGACGGTCATCCAGTTCGTTGGGATTGGCGCGGCCCGGCAGGGCCGGGAGCGCCTCGGCCAGTGCCTGGCCCAGTCGTTCGATAGCGGACACCACGCCATCGACCGGGTTGCCGCGACTGATGGTGCCGACAATCTGCTGGCAGGTCTCCTGCCAGATGCCAGCCGGCAGACGCTGATGCACCAGCCGATCCGCGATGATCTCGACAGCACGGTCAGCCGTCAACAGGTAGATGAGGATACCGGTGTTCTCTTCGGTGTCCCAGATGCGCTGTTCACCGAACACCTGGAGCGCCCGCTCGCGGGCCGTCAGCCCCCGGCGCAGCGCGTGCCAGGCCAGGGTGGATTCCAGCGCGAAGCGGATCTCGCCCCGATGACGGCTTTCGCCGGCCACGATGGCGGCCTCGATGCGATCGAAGGCCGCATCGTCGAAGGCACGGCCGACCGGATCAGGGGCCAGGCCGCTGTGACGCCAGAAGCAGGCCAGGCTGCGCCGCCCGGCCTTCATGGATGCCGGCTTGCCCGGCGTGTGCCCATCGACAGGATCACCAGCCACCGGATGCCCCTCCTCCACCGAAACCACCGCCGCCGCCACTGAAGCCGCCGCCTCCGCCGAATCCGCCGCCGAAACCACCGCCACCGCTCAGGCCGCCGCCCCAGCCGCCACCGCGACGGTTGCGATATGTGTGGCGGCCCACCTGCTGCAGTCTGGAGGACGTACCCAGCGTGACCAGCAGCACGAAGCCCAGCACCACCACGCCGCAGAGGGCGGCCACCACCGGTGAGCCCAGGATGCCGAAGGCCGAGAAGCCCATGATGCCGCCTGCACCGAAGGAGGCTAGCCACCGCCCGATGATGCCTGAGGCGATGACCCCGCCAATGCCCATGAAGAACATCAGCGGCAACACGTCCTCGGCCCAAGTGTCGAAGGGATCGACCGCCTTGGCAGGTTCAGGGAGTGCCTCACCGTCGATGCGCGCCTCCAGCGCGTCGACGGCCGCCTGCACGCCCCCGTCCCAGTCCTGCTGCCGGAAATGCGGCAGCAGCTGCTGGTCGATGATCCGCTTGGCGATGCCGTCGGAAATGGCGCCTTCCAGACCGTAACCGACCTCGATGCGGGCACGGCGGTCGTCGCGTGCCACCAGAAGCAGCACACCGTCATCGACGTCCTGGCCGGAAGGCCCCGCCTTGCCGCGCCCCAGCTTCCAGGCCTCGGCCACCCGTATCGAATAGGCCTCGATGGGTTCCGGCTGCGTGGTGGCTACCACCAGCACGGCCAGCTGGCTGCCCTTGCGTTCCTGCAGGGCCAACAGCTGCTGGGTCAAGGCCTCGCGCGTGTCGGGACTCAGCAGCCCCACGGTATCGACCACCGGGCCGGACAGCTTCGGCACGGCCTGCAGTTGCTGCGCCCCGGCGGGAAGCACCACCGACAGCATCCCGAGCACCAGCACCACAGCCAGCAGGAAGGCGCGCAGGCCGCGCCCGCCCACGCCGGCACGCACCGGCCCGTCAGACACGGTGGCTGGGCATTCGGAACGGTTCGACATCTTCATGGGATCGAAGGCATGCGCCTGGCGGAAGGGGCTAAGACCGGCAGCACTGCGCCGCAAGGTAGGCAGCAACCAGCGACAGCCCAGACCTTACTGGGCCGCCGGCTGGGCAGCCGGTGCCGACTGGCCACCGCCGAAATCGACGGTAGGCGGCTTGCTGATGGCGGCCTCGTTCTCGACCGAGAACTGCGGCTTGGGCGCATAGCCCATCACCTTGGCCGTCAGGTTGACCGGGAACTCGCGCACCAGCACGTTGTAGGCGTTGATGGAGTCGATGTAGCGCTTGCGGGCCACCGTGATGCGGTTCTCGGTACCGGCCAGTTCGGCCTGCAGCTCACGGAAGTTCTGATCGGACTTCAGCTCCGGATAGCGCTCGGCCACCACCAGCAGCCGCGACAGCGCGCTACTCATCTGGGCCTGGGCGCTCTCGAACTGCTTGAGCGAACCGGGATCAGTCGGATTGGCCTGCTGCTGCACCTGGCCCACGCGCGAGCGCGCCTCGGTCACGCCCAGCAGCACCTCCTTCTCCTGAGCGGCGTAGCCCTTCACGGTATTGACCAGGTTGGGAATGAGGTCGGCCCGACGCTGGTACTGGCTCAGCACCTCGGCCCAGGCGCTCTTGGTGGCCTCGTCGCCACGCTGGATGTCGTTGTAGCCGCAGCCGACCATGCCACCGGCCAGGAAGCCGACCACTGCGGCGGCCCCCATCCAGCGGGCCACTTGGCGTGCCGTTCCATGCTTCTTCGTCGATTCCACCATGTATCTGCTGCGCTCCAGAAAGAAGGAATGAGGAAAAGGATGTCGACCCGATGGTACCTGCTGCAGCCGGTGCCGACAGCAGGTGTTGGAATAGACCCTGCCATCAGCAGGGAAATGTCATGCTAGAAATGTCGTGCCCGCGTCCATGAATCTCCTCTGAATAAGTCCCAGACGCAGGCGCGCCACACACAGAACGGGATGCAGGACAAGGCGATAACTATCGTCAATAGAAAGGCTATTGACGATAAATGACAACGTAGTCATGCGCCCGTTCTGGGAATGCGACGGCCGCGAGGACTTGTTCAGAGGATCCCCTAGAGCCACTGCGTCAGCGACACCCCGATGCCGATGCGGGTCTGGCGATGGTTGTAGTCGATCAGGCTGGCACCATAGCCATGGAACAGATTGATGTGCGCCTTCAGGTAGCTGCTGATCGGGAAGGCATGCTCCAGGCCCACCGAGCCATGCGAATGGCCAACCCGCAGCGAGTGGCGCACCGTGAGTGCCCATTCGTGGCCGCCATGGCGGTAGATGGCCACGGCCTCGCCCCGTCCGTAGTAATCGCTGATGTCGGGGTTGTCGTCGCCGTTGGCATCCTCGGGAATGCGCCACCAGGGGCGCAGCAGCAGGGTCCAGCGCTCGCGCTCCAGCCCCGCCTGGAAGATGATGCGGTTCCAGCTGCGCGACAGCGGCAGCGAGCGGCCGTTGGAATGGTGGTTGAGCGAGACCGACGCCAGTCGGCCATGCCAGCCGCCCAGCCGGTAGTCGGTGCGGAACACCGCCATCACCTCGGGCTCGTAGTTGGTCTCACGGAACGGGCGCGACAGCTGCTGACTGTAGATCTGCCACATCGAGCGCTGTGTATAGCCCACCCACAGGTCGCCGTTGTCGCCGAACAGGTTCTCGGCCACCTTCGACTTGAAGCTGAGCTGGAACGAAGTCTCGGCGCGGCGCCCCTGGTTGGCCAGCGAGGCACTGCCAGCGCCAGTCGTGTTGAGCGGGTTGGGCGAACTGGGCGACCCGTTCAGGCTGGTCGTCCAGTCCACGAACGAGATGTAGATCGGCTTGTAGGGGCGCAGCAGGAAACGTCCGCGGTTGGCATCGTCATCCAGTTCCCAGCGGTCGGTCAGGTCGGTGCCCAGCGAGCGCCGCACATCCTGCACGGCCCGCGAGACGTGCGAACCGTCCAGCAGCAGCTTGCCGCGTGCACTGTCGTTGTTCTCGTCGGCACGGGTGTCATCGCTGGCCCCCAGGTTGGGCAGGCGAATGATCTGCACGCCACCGTGCGTTCCGGGCACGCCCATGTCCTGCCCGCCCGACACCGCGTCCTGTCCCGTCGGCCGGCCGGTGGCTGTCGCGGACTGACTCTTCCCTTGTCCCGGGCCGACCGGCTGCACGGCCCCGTCAGGCGGCAGATGGCCGCCGTGCCCTCCGGCAGCCGGCATCCTCAGCCCCCACGCCTTCACATGCGGAAGCTCCCGATCCGGCTGCGGCAGCCGTCGGGCCATCACCTCGTCGTAGCACCCCAGCCGCTGCATGTCGTCCTCGATACGCACGCAGTCCGAGACCTCACGCGCGGCGCGCTGGATGTCCCGTGCCTGGCTGGCCGGGATCAGCACCATGTTCGTCTCGGGCGAAGCCTGGGCCACGGCCGGCGAAGCATCTCCTCGAGCCGGAAGCTCGGCATCGCGGGCCTGTGCTGCGGCCTGCCATCCGGCCAGCCCGATGGCCAGCGGCACGATCGTGGTGATTTTCATGCTCGAGGTGGTCTGGAAAAAGAATCGAGAAGTCGGAAAAACAGGACAGCGACAGACAGTCCATGACGCGCAGACAGATTCCGATTCTACGAAATATGAGACACGGGATATTTCGTAAAAAAAATGATACGCTGGCATTTTTACTGGTGGGGTTCGCAGTCTGGACCCCAAGCATTGGCTGTACCGGGTCCGGAGGGGACCGGGCAGTCCCTCCGGGTGTGGCAACCCTGCCGATGCCCGCCGGTGGCCGCCCAACCATGGATACCGGCACATCGGAGAAAAAAACGTGAGTACGCCCCCTCTCGACATCAAGGTCGACGAAGCACTGCACAACCGCCTGAAGAACATTGCTGACCGCAACAACCGCAGTCTTCAATGGTTGACCCGACAGGCGCTGGTCAGCTATCTGGAAGCCATCGAACGCGGTCAGGAGCCGCCCGACCAGCTGCCCTCCCCCCGCGCCGATGCGCCCGAGCTTCCCCAAGGCGGCAGCGGCCAGCCCTCGGCGCCCTTCGTGGCCTTCGCTCAGCAAGTGTCGCCGCAGACCCCGCGCCGCGCCGCCATCACGGCCGCCTGGCGCCGCCCCGAACCCGAATGTGTCACCTGGCTTCTGGCCCAGACCAAGGACTCCCCGCTGACCGACCCCGGCTTCCAGGTGCGGGTGCACAAACTGGCCCGTCGCCTCAGCGAGGAACTGCGTGCCCGGCCGCGCGCCGGCGGCGTCGAGGCGCTGATCCAGGAATTCGCGCTCTCCAGCCAGGAAGGCGTAGCACTGATGTGCCTGGCCGAGGCGCTGCTGCGCATTCCCGACAGCGAAACACGCGATGCGCTCATCCGTGACAAGATCGGCCATGGCGACTGGAAGGCCCACGTGGGCCAGTCCCCGTCCATCTTCGTCAATGCCGCCACCTGGGGCCTGGTCATCACCGGCCGGCTGGTGGGCACCAACAGCGAGAACAAGCTGGCCTCGGCGCTCACCCGCGTCCTCAAGCAGGGCGGCGAGCCGCTGGTGCGCAAGAGCGTGGACCTGGGCATGCGGATGATGGGCGAGCAGTTCGTCACCGGCGAGACCATCGAGGAAGCGCTGGCCAACGCCCGCAAGTACGAAGCCAAGGGGTTCCGCTACTCCTACGACATGCTGGGCGAGGCCGCCACCACCGAAGCCGACGCCCAGGCCTACATGGCCTCTTACGAGATGGCCATCCACGCCATCGGCAAGGCCTCGGCCGGCCGTGGCATCTACGAGGGCCCCGGCATCTCCATCAAGCTCTCGGCCCTGCACCCGCGCTACAGCCGCGCCCAGGTCGATCGCGTTCAGGCCGAGCTGCTGCCCCGCGTGCGCCAGCTGGCCCTGCTCTGCCGCCAGTACGACATCCCGCTCAACATCGACGCCGAGGAGACCGACCGGCTGGAGATCTCGCTGGACCTGCTGGAGTCGCTGTGCTTTGACCCGGCGCTGGCCGGCTGGAACGGCATCGGCTTCGTGATCCAGGCCTACCAGAAGCGCTGCCCGTATGTCATCGACTACGTGATCGACCTTGCCCGCCGCAGCCACCACCGGCTGATGATCCGCCTGGTCAAGGGCGCCTACTGGGACAGCGAGGTCAAGCGCGCCCAGCTCGACGGCATGGACGGCTACCCGGTCTACACCCGCAAGGTGCACACCGACGTGTCGTACCAGGTCTGCGCCCGGAAGCTGCTGGATGCCCCGGACGCCATCTACCCGCAGTTCGCCACCCACAACGCCCAGACGCTGGCCACCATCTACGAGCTGGCCGGCCAGAACTACTACCCGGGCCAGTACGAATTCCAGTGCCTGCACGGCATGGGCGAACCGCTCTACGAGCAGGTCACCAAGCCCGTCTCCGAAGGCGGCCTGGGCCGGCCGTGCCGCGTCTACGCCCCGGTGGGCACCTACGAGACGCTGCTGGCCTACCTGGTGCGGCGCCTGCTGGAAAACGGCGCCAACACCTCCTTCGTCAACCGCGTCAGCGATCCGTCGCTGCCGATCGACCAGCTGATCACCAACCCGATCGAGGAAGCGGCCTCCATCTCGCCGGTGGGCGCCCCGCACGACCGCATCCCGCTGCCGGTCGACCTGTACGCCACCGAAGTCTTCGGCAAGCGCACCAACTCCTCGGGCATCGACCTGGCCAACGAGCAGCAGCTGGCCACCCTGTCGGCAGGCCTGCTGGCCAGCACGAAGCAGGCTTGGCTGGCCCAGCCCGGCAACCGCCCGGCACCCGCCACCGGCAAGGGCGCCAAGCTGCCCGAGGATGCCAAGCCCGTGCTGAACCCGGCCGATCACCAGGACGTGGTGGGCCACGTGGTGGAAGCCACGCCGGCCGACATCGAGGCTGCGCTGAAGACGGCCGAAGCCGCCGCGAAGACCTGGAAGGACGTGTCCCCGGCTGACCGCGCCGCCTGCCTGCAGCGCGCCGCCCAGCTGATGGAGGACCGCATGGCGATCCTGATGGGTCTGGTGATCCGCGAGGCCGGCAAGTCGCTGCCCAACGCCATCGCCGAGATCCGCGAGGCCGTGGACTTCCTGCGCTACTACGCCAACCAGGTGACGGCCGAGTTCCGGAACGACACCCACCGGCCGCTGGGTCCGGTGCTGTGCATCAGCCCCTGGAACTTCCCGCTGGCCATCTTCACCGGCGAAGTGGTGGCTGCATTGGCTGCCGGCAACACCGTGGTGGCCAAACCCGCCGAACAAACCAGCCTGATCGCCTACCGCGCCGTGCAGCTGATGCACGAAGCCGGTATTCCGCGCAACGTGCTGCAGCTTGTGCTCGGCGCGGGCGATGTGGGTGCCGCCCTCACGCAAGACGAACGCATCAACGGCGTGGTGTTCACAGGCTCCACCGAAGTGGCCCGCCTCATCAACCAATCGCTCGCCCGCCGCAG
>CALIXC010000173.1 GCA_938046755.1 uncultured Lautropia sp.
CATGGTCTCCACCGACCACAGCGACACGGCCAGCTTGGCCGGTGTCCTGCCATGCTGCTGGCGGTGGGCGGCGATGAGTTTCTCGGCGGCTTGCTTGCCGGCTTCCCAGGCGTGGCGGGTGGGCACGCGGGAAGGGTCAAAGCCATAGAGGTTGCGACCGGTGGGCAGGGCATCGGGGTTGCGCACCGGATCTCCCCCGTAGGCGGTGGGACGGTAGCGTCCCTGCAGGGCAGCGATGAGCCCCCGGGTCTCGCCGCCGGCATCCAGCGCCTGCCACCACTGGCGCGCCTGGGCGAGATGCGCCTGCAGGGGCTCGGGCAGCTCGCGCAGATCGGCGTCAGGCTGCAGGTAGCGCTTGAGCAGCCGGTAGGGCGAGGTGTCGATCATCTGCTGGTAGTCGACGGCCAGGGTCTCGTCCAGTTCGGTCTGCGGTTCGCCCATGTGGCGGGCGGCTGCTTCCAGGAAAGGCTTGCCCAGCATCATCATCACGGTGGCCAGCCGGTGCTCTTCCTGGGCGTTCTGCCCGAAGGTGTGCAGGCCCACGGGCTGGATGGTTTCAGCCAGCTCGTGCAGGTGGGCGTGCAGCGTGTCGAGGAACGCGGCGAAATCGGTGCGGGCGCGTTCTTCGGTCCATTCCAGGTCGGCCAGCAGCCGCTCCTGCTTCGCGCGGGCGAGGATATCGGTCCTGATCTGGTCCTTGACGGCCCCTTCTTCCTGCGAGAGCCACTGGTGCAGCAGGTCGTGCAGCTCGGTCAGTCGCTGGTGCAGGCCGGCCGGGCGCAGCGGCGGGGTCTGGTGGCTGACGGTGACGGCGCGGCCACGGCGACGGGCCTGGGTGGCTTCACCGACGTTGTCGACGATGTAGGGGTAGATGACCGGGATGTTGCCGATGGCCAGCATCGGCGGATCGTAGACGGACAGGCCGCGTTCCTTGCCGGGCAGCCATTCCTGGGTGCCGTGGGTGCCGAAGTGGATCAGGGCGTCATGCGCAGCGCCCTCGCGGACCCACAGGTAGGTGGCCAGGTAGGTGTGCGGGGGCAGGGCGTCGGCGCGGGTGGAGTGGTAGAGGGCCTTCTCGCGGTCGATGTTGCCATCGGGGCCGGGTTCGGCGCGGCCGGGTTGCGGCAGGATGGCCAGCTTGCCCAGTTGCAGACGCGGGATGGCAAAGACGGGTTCGCCCTGCCAGTCGACGACGCTGAGGGTACGCGCCGGATCGCCCCATCGGGCCAGCAGGGCCTGGCGGGTGGCTTCGGGCAGGGTGTCCAGCCATTGGCGGTAGCGTGCCAGCGGTAGCGGTGCGGCCAGGCCGTCTGCCAGCAGCTGCTTCAGCAGGGCCGGGCGTTCGTGGCTGTAGGCCGGGGCCAGCAGGCGTTGCAGTCGCGTGATGAGTTCTTCCTCGGGCGGCAGGGACGGGATGTCGTAGCCGGCCTCGCGCAGGGCGTCGGCGGTGCTGCCGAGGCTGCGCGGGATGTTCATGTACGAG
>CALIXC010000174.1 GCA_938046755.1 uncultured Lautropia sp.
CGCCTGAACGTGCTGGCAGTCCTGCTGGTGCTGGCCGGCTGCGGTTCGCTGGCCCCTCAGCCGAAGAATCCCGACGCCCCAGTGCCCGGCCAGTTCGCCCACGCCCAGCCCCATGACGCCGCCGCCCGCCCGTCGGCGACCCAGGATGCAGCGGGCAATCCGGCCAGTACGGCCGCCGCTCACCCAGTGGCGGCCAACATCAGCTGGAAGGAGTTTTTCGTCAGCCCCGCGCTGCAGCAGCTCATCCAGATCGCGCTGGACAACAACCGCGATCTGAGACTAGCCGCGCTCAACGTCGAGCGTACCCAGGCCCAGTACCGCATCCAGCGTGCCGATCGGCTGCCCAGTGTCAACGCCGCGTTCGGCTTGGAGCGTCAGCCCAGCGTGCTCACCGGCGAACAGACCAGCAACCTCACCATCGGCCTGGGCATCACGGCCTTCGAGCTGGACTTCTTCGGACGGGTGAAGGACCTGACCCGGGCGGCGCTGTCCAACTACATGGCCACGGCAGAAGCGCAGCGCACCGCGCAGATCGCTCTGGTGGCCGGCGTGGCCAATGCCTACCTCGGCCTGCAGTCGCTGGACGAGCAGCTGGCGCTGACCCGTGCCACCCTCAAGACGCGCGAGGAATCGCAGCAGCTCACCCAGCTGCAGTACCGCAACGGTGCTGCCTCCGAGCTGGATGCCAAGCAGGCGGATTCTCTGGTTTACACGGCGCGCGCCACGCTGGCCACGCTGCAGCGCCAGCGTGACGTGGCCTACGACGCCCTGGCCGTGCTGCTGGGTCAGCAGCCCCCGGCCGAGCTGATCACCGCCGACACGCACGGCGACCGGGTCGAACTGCAGGAGCTGCCGGCTGGCATTCCGTCCGAGACGCTCATGCGTCGCCCGGACATCCGCCAGGCCGAGCTGCAGCTACGGGCCGCCGAGGCCAACATCGGCGCGGCACGGGCAGCCTTCTTCCCGCGCATCTCGCTCACGGCCACGGCTGGTTTCGGCAGCCGCCAGCTGGACGATCTGTTCGACCATGGCCGCTTCGTCTGGACGCTGAACCCGCAGGCCGTGCTGCCGATCTTCGACTACGGCCGCAACCGCGCCAACCTGGAAGTGTCCAAGGTCGAGCAGAAGATCGCTATCACCAACTACGAGAAAGCCATCCAGACCGCCTTCCAGGAGGTGTCGGACGCACTGGCCAACCGCCGGGGCCTCGTCGAGCAGCTCGATGCGCAGCAGGGTCTGGTCAAGACCGAAGGCGAGCGGCTGGAACTGGCCAACCTGCGCTACAAGAACGGCGTGGCCAGCTACTTCGACGTTCTGGACGCCCAGCGTTCGCACTTCGCGGCCCAGCAGGCGCTGATCAACGCCCGCACGGCGCAGCGCCAGAACCTGGTGGAGCTGTACAAGGTGCTGGGCGGCGGCTGGAAGTAATCGCCTGACGCTCTCCTGCGCCATCCCCGAACCGGACGCAGCCCCAGTAACCTGGGGCTGCGTCCGGTTTTTCATGGGTCCGTGCCTCCCAAATTGACAAAAATGCCACAGGCGGTATAGTTCGCGCCCTATGCGGTCGTCATGCAGGCACCGCACCCGCTCGGGTCTCTCCCGCCGCCAGGCCCATCCGGCGCACGGTGTCCCGACACACAAAGCAAGCATCCGGCGCCGTTCACCGCGCGTCGGCTCCTATCGCGCTTCCCGTGCCCTCGCCCGCCTGCCGGCGACGCACATCACCCGCCCCTCCTGCCGCCTGGAGTCACCCACGGAATGACCCTGCCCACGCCCTGCTACCTGATCGACGAGACCCGCCTGCGCACCAATCTGGAAACCATCGCTCGGTTGCGTGAACGCTCCGGTGCCAAGGCGCTACTCGCGCTCAAGTGCTTTGCCGGCTGGTCGGTCTTTCCGCTGATGCGTGAGTACCTGGACGGCACCACGTCCTCGTCGCTCAACGAGGTGCGCCTGGGCCACGAGAAGTTCGGCGGCGAAACCCATGGCTATAGCGTGGCCTGGGCCCCCGGCGAGGTCACCGAAGCCGCCCGTCTGGCCGACAAGCTGATCTTCAACTCCATCAGCCAACTCAAGCGCCTGTCCAACCTCTGCGGCAAGACCCCGCTAGGCCTGCGGCTCAACCCGGGCGTGAGCAACTCGCCCTACCTGCTGGCCGACCCCGCCCGCCCCAACAGCCGGCTGGGTGAATCCGATCCCGCCCGCATCGAGCAGGTGGGCGACCTCATCAGCGGCGTGATGGTCCACAACAACTGTGAGAACCGCAGCCTGGAGCAATTCTCCGGCATGCTCGATCGCATCGAACAGGAGTTCGGCCCGCTGCTCAAGCGCCTGTCGTGGGTGAGCCTGGGCGGTGGCATCCATTACACGGCCCCCGGCTACCCGCTGGACGCCCTGGCCGACCGGCTGCGCGCCTTTGCCGACCGCATGCAGGTGCAGGTCTACCTGGAGCCCGGCGAGGCCGCCGTCACCGGCGCTGCCACGCTGGAAGTGACGGTGCTGGACGTGCTGGAGCGCCCCGAGCCCATCGCCATCATCGATGCCTCCATCGAGGCCCACATGCTGGACCTGCTCACCTATCAGCTTCCGGCCCGTGTGCTGCCCGATGAAGGCCCCTGGCGCTGCCAGCTGGCCGGCAATACCTGCCTGGCCGGCGACATCTTCGGGGAGTTCTCCTTCCCCCACGCGCTGCGCCCCGGCGACCGCATCTCGCTGCAGGACGCAGCCGGCTATACCATGGTCAAGAAGAACTGGTTCAATGGCGTGCCCATGCCCGCCATCGCCGTCAGAAGGCTGGACGGCCGCATCGAGATGCAGCGCCGCTTCGGCTACGAAGACTACCGCGACAGCCTGTCGTGATGCGGCGGTCCTCCCTCACGGCCACCGGCATTCCTGCCGCCGGACGGCCGGGTTTCACAACCCCTTCAACTCGCGGAGTCATCCTGGCATGAAGAAAAATGTCCTGATCATTGGCGCTGGTGGAGTCGGTCATGTGGTGGCCCACAAATGCGCCCAGCACAACCGCAAGCTCGGTGCCATCCACCTGGCTTCCCGTAACCCGGCCAAGTGCCAGCAGATCATCGACAGCATCCATGCCAAGGGCAACCTGCAGGAGCCGGGCATCCTCGAAGCACACGCGCTGGATGCGCTGGACATCGATGCCACCCGGGCGCTCATCCGCCAGCTCGACATCCACATCGTCATCAACGTGGGCTCGGCCTTCGTCAACATGGCGGTGCTACGCGCCTGCCTCGACACCGGCGCCGCCTACCTCGACACGGCCATTCACGAAGATCCGGCCAAGATCTGCGAGCAGCCGCCCTGGTATGCCAACTATGAATGGAAGTACCGTGACGAATGCCAGCAGAAAGGCGTCACCGCCATCCTCGGCATCGGCTTCGATCCGGGTGTCGTCAACGCCTACGCGGCACTGGCGCAACAACGCTGGTTCGATCGCGTCGACTCACTCGACATCATCGACGTGAATGCCGGCAGCCACGGCCGCTACTTCGCCACCAATTTCAACCCCGAGATCAACTTCCGCGAGTTCACCGGTCAGGCCTGGACCTGGCAGCAGGGACAGTGGGTCTCCAACCAGATGTTCGAAGTGCGCCGCACCGACGACCTGCCGGTCGTAGGCACGCAAAGCACCTACCTCACCGGGCACGACGAGATCCATTCGCTGTCGCAGATCCTGAAGATCCCCACCATCCGCTTCTGGATGGGCTTCGGTGAGCACTACATCAACGTCTTCTCGGTGCTGAAGTCGCTGGGCCTGCTCTCCGAGCAGCCCGTGCAGCTCGATTCCGGTCAGGAAGTGGTGCCGCTGCAGCTGGTCAAGGCCGTGCTGCCCGACCCGGCCTCGCTGGCTGCGGACTACACCGGCAAGACCTGCATCGGCACGCTGCTCAAGGGCGAGAAGGACGGCAAGGCCCGCGAGGTCTTCCTCTACAACGTCTGCGACCACGCCGAGACCTACGCCGAGATTGGCAGCCAGGCCATCTCCTACACCGCCGGTGTGCCGGCCGCCGCTGCGGCGCTGCTGATCGCCGACGGCACCTGGGACGTGCAGCGCATGGTCAACGTGGAAGAGCTGCCGCCCCTGCCGCTGCTCCGGCTCCAGGCCGGTATGGGCCTGCCCACCCGCGTGCGTGAGGGTGACACGGACGTGGCGCTGGAAGACGCACCAGAAGCGCAGGACGCCTGATACCCGAGGCTAGAGACAAGAAAGCGCCCTTTCGGGCGCTTTCTTGCAAGCAAAGCCGGATCCCCGCATCCGGAGATCGGCAGGCCGGGACTTACTCGGCCACTGCCTCGACACGGATGGTGATCTTCACCTCGTCGCTGACCGCAGGCACGAACTTGCTCAGGCCGAAGTCCGAGCGCTTGATCGTCATATGAGCCTTCGCACCCAGCGCATCCTTGCGCTTCATCGGGTGCTCCTTGGCCGAGAACGAATCGATCGTCATCGTCACGGGCTTGGTCGTGCCCTTGATCGTCAGGTTGCCCTCGACGGCCACCGGCGTGTCACCCTTGAACACGATCCGGGTCGACTTGTAGACCGCCTTCGGATGCTTGGACGAATCGAAGAAATCGGCGCCACGCAGGTGCTCGTCTAGGGCATCGGACCCGGTGTCCACCGACGTCGTGTCGATCTCGACATTCACCGCACCGGTCTTGGCAGCGGCGTCATAGACGATCGTGCCAGACGTGCCATCGAAGCGACTCTCCTGCTCGGACAGGCCCATGTGGTTGTACGAGAAGTTGGCGAACGAGTGGGTCGGATCCACCACGTAGCTCTTGGGCGTTGCCAGCGCCGGGGCCGAGAAGGCCACGACCAGCACGGGAATGGCGGAGAACTTGATCAGTTTTTTCATCATTACCAGCTCCTTTGTTGTTTGGATGATGTTGTTCGGATGATCTCGAAACAGTCAGGGGACAGACAGGCCTAGGCCGGCCGTCCCGGTTGATCGGCAAGAAGACTTCTGCCGAAGGAAATCACGCACCCGAAGACAGGCACACGTCAGGATGAGAAAACCCCTGACAGGTGCCTCGCCCTCTCATTGCGCAGCCACGTTTAGGTCGAAGCGGATCGTCACGTCGCCAGCCACGATGTCGGTCGAGGCCCAGTCGCCTTCGCCGATGGCGAAGTCACCGCGCTTGATGGAGAGCGATCCCGAGAACGTGCCCTTGTTGCCATCGGCCTTGAAGGTGGCCGGGAAGCGCACGTCCTTCGTCGTACCCTTGATGGTCAGCTTGCCGGCGATCTCGTAGCTGCCACCGCCCTTGGCCGTGATCGAGGTCGACTCGAAACGGGCCTTGGGGAATTTCTCGACGTTGAACCACGGCGCCGTCACCACCTCGGAATCGGCATCGGGCGAACCGGCATCCACACTGCCCAGCTCCACGTCCAGCGAGGCTTTGCCGGCCTCGGGCTTGGCAGGGTCGAAGCTCACCTGGCCCGAGAACTGCTTGAAATGGCCATCGAGCTTCACGCCCAGCTGCTGATACTGGAAGGCCACCTTGCTGCCGGCGGATTCCATCTTCGTGTATTCCACGGCAGCAGCTGCACCAGGCAGCGCCACCAGGGCAAAGGCGGTGGCCAGCGCCACCGGCAGGCGAGCAATACGCATCGTCGTCGCTCCTGTCTGAAAGGAATTCGGAAATAGCGGGATCAATCGATGGCGCCCCTGGGACGCAGCCGTGCAATCGGCAGCATCCGATACATCGTGCCGTCCTTCTGCACGTGCTGGTGCACCAGGGCAGCCAGCAGATGACCAGCCACGATGACCAGCAGGGCCACGTTCAGGCTCAGGTGCAGGGTGGAGAGCTGCTTGCCCAGTTCCAAGTTGCGCTCGATCAGGTCGGGCAACGGCAGCACACCGAACCACACCGTCTGAAAGCCCTTGGCCGAGCTCATAAGCCAGCCCGACAGCGGGATGGCCAGCATCAGCACATACAGCGCCAGATGGCCGACATGGGCCGCAAGCTGCATCAGCGGCGAAGTGCCGGCCGGCATAGCCGGCGGCGGCGACACCAGCCGCCAGCCCAGACGCACCAACACCAGCAGGAAGATCGTCACGCCCGCCCATTTGTGCCACGAAAAGTACTGAAGCTTGGCGGGCGACATCGGCAGGCCCGTCATGTAGAAGCCCATGCCGATCAGCCCGAACAGCGCCAGGGCGATTAGCCAGTGCAGGGCAATGGCAGGAGAGGAATATCGAGCAAGTTTGTCTGTCATGGAAAAAGGTCCCAGGAGGCCCCTGGGCGGGATATCTGGAAGGAAACGTCCGGAAAGCGAGGGACGATGACGTCTGGCACGCCGATGCCACCCTGCCCTGTCAGGCCCGGAGCGCACGTCGACCGGCGGTCCCATGCGGACCCGCAGGAAGAAAGATCGCTCCACGTGACAGGCCGGGCGGCGTACTGCACTGCCTTGCCATCAAGGTACAGCACTCCACGTCACCACGTGTGCCTTCGAAATGCCGAGACTGTAACGGCAATAGCCACAAAAACAAAGCCCATCAAGAGATAACTTATATCTCACAAATCGGAACAATCATTTCACCTCCCGGCAACCGGCTGCGCCAGCATCCTTGCACGACGGCTTTCCATCGGGATCTACTTCACCACAGGTCCGCGATGATCCAGCCCCTGAGGCCCCTGCCACGACGCCGATCATCGGCGACTCATGCCCGACGGATGGTCGCGGCTCCGCAACGACAGTGACACATCACCTGGATGTTGTCCTCATCCGTTGGCCATCAACAACCATCAGCCCGTCACCTCTCGCCGCCATCACCACCGCCATGCAGCCATGCAGCCAGATGGTCGGACAGGTGAATGGAAATGGCCATGGTCGCACCCTCTCACGTGATCAACAACAACTATCGATAAAGTAAAGACAATTTACTAGACCAACCAGGCTGCACTCCGTAAAGTCCCTGCAACGACGATGTCTTCTCCCCTTCCCCGGCGCCATAGTGCGTCAGGGTCTCGACAACCTCCACGGAGAACAAGCCATGACCCAGAACCACCCGCTGCAATGTCCCGTCATGACCACCACGGCCGGTGCCCCGGTGGTCGACAACCAGAACAGCCTGACGGCCGGCCCTCGGGGTCCGGTGCTGATGCAGGACTGGCACCTGCTGGAGAAGCTTGCCCACCAGAACCGCGAACGCATCCCCGAGCGTGTCGTCCACGCCAAGGGCTGGGGCGCTTTTGGCACCTTCACCGTCACCCACGACATCACGCGCTATACCTGTGCCAGCATCTTCTCGGAAGTGGGCAAGGTCACGCCGCTGGTCACGCGCTTTTCCACCGTGGCCGGAGAAATGGGCGCGGCCGACGCCGAGCGTGACGTGCGCGGCTTTGCCGTGAAGTTCTACACCGACCAGGGCAACTGGGACCTGGTGGGCAACAACACGCCTGTCTTCTTCATTCGCGATCCGCTCAAGTTCCCCGACTTCATCCACACGCAGAAGCGCCATCCACGCACCCACCTGCGCAGCGCCACGGCCGCCTGGGACTTCTGGAGCCTGTCGCCCGAATCCCTGCACCAGGTCACCATCCTGATGAGCGACCGAGGCATCCCGGCCAGCCCGCGCTTCATGAACGGCTACGGCAGCCACACCTACAGTCTCTGGAACGCCCAGGGCGAACGCTTCTGGGTCAAGTTCCACTTCAAGGTGCAGCAGGGCCATCGCACCCTCACCAACGAAGAGGCCGAGGCCCTCATCGGCAAGACCCGCGAAAGCTACCAGGAGGATCTCTTCAACGCCATCGAGCGCGGCGAGTTCCCGAAATGGACGCTGTGCATCCAGGTCATGCCCGAGGTCGACGCCGAGAAGACGCCCTTCAATCCCTTCGACCTGACCAAGGTCTGGCCGCATGCGGACTACCCGCTGATCGAGGTGGGCGTGATAGAGCTGAATCGCAACCCCGAGAACTACTTCGCCGAGATCGAGCAGCTGGCCATGTCACCCAGCAACCTGGTACCCGGTATCGGCGCCAGCCCCGACAAGGTGCTGCAGGCACGGATCTTCTCGTATGCCGACGCCCACCGCTACCGTCTGGGCACGCACTACGAAGCGCTGCCGGTCAATGCGCCACGCTGCCCGGTGCATCACTACCACACCGACGGCCAGATGAACTTCATGGGCCACAAGAGCGGCTCGGTCGACGCCTACTACGAACCGAACTCGTTCGGTGGAGCGGTGCAGGCCCCGCAGTTCCGCGAGCCGCCCCTGAAGATCAGCGGTGACGCCGATCGCTACGATCACCGCGAAGGCAACGACGACTACAGCCAGCCAGGTGCGCTATTCCGCCTGCTGGGCGCCGCGCAGCAGGAACGGCTCTTTGCCAACATCGCCGGCTCGATGCAGGGGGTGCCCGCCTTCATCATCGATCGCCAGCTGCCCCACTTCGACCGGGCCGACCCGGCCTACGGCGCCGGCGTGCGCAAGGCCCTGAAAGCGCGCGGCATTGCCTTCACGCAGGATGCAGAAGTGAAGGCCTGATCACGATAAAATGGCGGATTCCGCCAACGGCCCCGCTCACGCGGGGCCCATCCGCATCCATCCATGTCGTCCAACGCCGGCTCCATCCTCATCATCGCGGCGCCTTCCGGCGCCGGAAAGACCACGCTGGTACGCGCACTGCTGCAGGCGCGCCCGCACATCCGCCATTCCGTGTCCTTCACCACCCGCGCCCCGCGCACGGGCGAGAAGCACGGCGAAGACTACCTCTTCACCGACGAGTCCGATTTCATGGCCCGGCGTGATGTCGGCGAATTCCTGGAATGGGCCGAGGTGCATGGCAATTTCTACGCCACGTCGCGCCTCTGGATCGACAAGCAGATTGCGGCGGGCACCGACATCGTGCTGGAAATCGACTGGCAGGGCGCGGCCCAGGTGCAGGCACTCTACCCCGAGGCCGTCTCCATCTTCGTCGTTCCCCCATCGCTGGAGGTGCTGCAGCAGCGCCTGCAGACCCGGGGCAAGGACAGCGCCGCCACCATCGAGCGCCGTCTGGCGGCAGCCCGCAGCGAACTGGCGCATGCCGCGCAGTTTCAATATATCATTGTCAATCAAGACTTTGAGCAGGCACGGCAACAGCTCGTCAGCATCGCAGACTCGGCCCGCTGCCGCTTCCACCAACAGGCTGCTCAGAACGCCTCGCTCTTCCAATCCCTAGGCATGACCACCTGAACCAAGGACCTTCCTCCATGGCCCGCATCACCGTCGAAGACTCGCTGAAACAGATTCCCAACCGCTTCGAGCTGACCCTCATTGCCACCTATCGTGCCCGCATGCTGGCCCAGGGTCACACCCCGAAGGTGGAAAGCCGCAACAAGCCCACCGTCACCGCCCTGCGCGAAGTGGCTGCCGGCCAGGTCGGCCGCGAGATGCTGCGGCGCGTCCCTACGTAAGCACCTGCTGGGAAGGCAGGGCTCGGCTGCACGCATGGCCGCCCCTGCCTTGCGCCGGCCCTGTTTCTCCTTTTCCCACCAGCCCATCATGTCCTCCTCGTCCGGCTCCGATACCGATACGGCCCCTGTGATGACCGATGCACCGGGTCCCCTCTCGGCAACGGAACATAGCCCAGGCGACGAGGCTTCCCGGCGGGCACCGGCATCCGCAACCGATCCTTCCCGACCCGAGCGGAAAGCCGTCAACCCGAACGAGCGCCCGGCTGACGACGAATTCGCCCAGCCCACGGCTGCTCCCGTCATCACCGCCTTCACGCCGGCCGCCCACCTGGCGCCGTCCGCCGGTGGCGACGAGCCCTCCTGGGCCGATCTGGTGTCGCTTGAGCCCCTGCTGGCCGAAGCCCGCACCTACCTACCCGACACCGACCTGCAGCGCATCCGCAGTGCCTTCCGGCTGGCCGAGCAAGCCCACAGCGGCCAGAAGCGTTCCAGCGGCGAACCCTACATCACCCACCCCATCTCGGTGGCGCTCATCTGCGCCAGCTGGCAGCTCGACGCCGACGCCCTGTGCGCCGCCCTGCTGCACGACACGCTGGAAGACACCGCCGTCAGCCAGGCAGAACTCAGCCAGCAATTCGGCCGCGCCGTGGCCGAAATGGTCGACGGCCTGTCCAAGCTGGACAAGATGGAGTTCGGCAACCGCGAAACGGCCCAGGCCGAGAGCTTCCGCAAGATGCTGCTGGCCATGGCACGCGACGTGCGCGTCATTCTCGTCAAGCTGGCCGACCGGCTGCATAACATGCGCACGCTCGATGCCGTCAGCCGCCACCGCCAAGTGCGTATCGCCAACGAGACCATCGAGATCTACGCCCCCATCGCCAACCGGCTGGGGCTGCACAGCCTGTTCCGCGAATTGCAGGACCTGTCCTTCCGCTACCAGCACCCGCTGCGCTATCGCACGCTGGCCAAGGCCATGCAGGTCGCGGCACGCACCCGACGCGACGCCTTCGGCCGCGTCACCAACACCATTGAGAAGGCGCTGGCCCGGCTGGGCGTACAGGCCGACATCAGCGCCCGCGAAAAATCGCTCTATTCCATCTATCGCAAGATGGTGGACAAGCACGTCTCGTTCTCCGAGGTCTACGACCTCTTCGGCGTGCGCCTGATCGTGCCCGACCTGGCCGCCTGCTACCTGGCGCTGGGCGCCATCCACAGCGCCTTCAAGCCCAACACCAGCCGCTTTAAGGATTTCATCGCCATCCCCAAGAAAAACGGCTACCAGTCGCTGCACACCACCGTGATCGGCCCACACGGCGGCGGCATCGAGTTCCAGATCCGCACGCCCCAGATGCACCGCGTCGCCGAAGCCGGCGTCGCCGCCCACTGGCTCTACAAGACCGAGGGCGACAACGCCGGCAACCAGCAGATCAAGACGCTGGACTGGCTCAAGTCACTGCTCGACATCCAGCAGCAGACCGGCGACTCACTGGAATTCATCGATCACGTCAAAGTCGACCTCTACCCCGACGCCGTCTACGTCTTCACGCCCAAGGGCCAGATCCGGGGCCTACCGCGGGGCGCCACCGTCATCGACTTCGCCTACAGCGTGCACACCGACCTGGGCAACCAATGCGTGGCCGCCCGCATCAACGGCGACCCGGTGCCGCTACGCACCGAACTCACCCATGGCGACATCATCGAGGTCATCGCCGATCCCAACGCGCGCCCCAGTCCTTCGTGGCTCACCTTCGCCCGTACCGGCAAGGCCCGTGCTGAAATTCGCCATTTCCTGCGGCGCATGAAGTACGACGAATCCGTCGAACTGGGGCGTCGGCTGATGACCCAGTCGCTGGCCAGTCTGCGCATCGACATCGACGAGCTGGATCCGGCCGTGCTGGACAAGGCCGCTCGCGACACCGCCGCCAAGTCCCTCACCGACCTTTATGCCGACATCGGCCTGGGCCTGAAGCTGGCCCCGGTCGTGGCGCGCGCCATCTCGCTCGACATCAGCGGAGGCGCCGGCCGTAGCGCCGTCACCTCGGCACTGGCCCCACACACCGCCCCCATCGTCATCCAGTCCATCGACGGCATCTCGCTGCAGGCCGCCACCTGCTGCCACCCAGTGCCCGGCGACCGCATCATCGGCCAGATGCGCGGCGGCCATGGCCTGTCCGTCCACCGCATGGATTGCGAGACGGCCCGCAAGCAGATCAGCCGCGACGCCGAACGCTGGATCGACGTGGAGTGGGGCGAGGAAGTCAGCGGCATGTTCCGCACCCTCATCGAGATCACCGCCGACGACGAGCGCGGCATCCTCGGGCGCATCGCCAGCGAGATCACCGCCAGCAATGCCGACATCCTGCAGGTGGCCATGGACACCGAGTCCGAACAGGTGGCCATCATCCGCTTCACCCTGCAGGTCCAGGACCGCGACCACCTGGCCGAAGTCTTCCGGCGCCTGCGCAAGCTCCCGCAGACCCGCACCATCACCCGGGCCTGACGCACCAGGCCTGCTTCTCCCAGGTCGGCACCAGGGAAGCCTCAAGCTGCGCCGGTACATCCAGCACATGTCCGGTGCAGCTCATTTCCAGAACACACCACAGCCCCGTGCGCACCTGACACATGCCCCGGGACGCACAGGCAAGTGCATCCGCCTGTGCCTGTGCCTGTGCCTGTGCCTGTACAAGGATCCATCAGGCAAATCTGCCCCCTCATGAAAAAACACCCATTGCCTGCCAAGGCAATGGGTGTTTTCTTAGGCCTTCATGGGCCCGGCAAGCCGGGTCCTGTGTCCATTACTTGCGACGTGCGTTCTTCATCGAGTCCATCGCCACGGCCAGCACGATGATGCCGCCCTTGATGATGTACTGCCAATACGGGTTCACGCCGATATAGCTGAGGCCGTAGTTCAGCAGCTGGAAAATGATCACGCCCATCACCACGCCGGCCACCGTGCCCACGCCGCCGCTGAACGACACGCCACCGATCACGCAAGCGGCAATGGCATCCAGCTCGTACATGAAGCCCAGGTTGTTCGTGGCCGAACCGATTCGACCGGCCTCCAGCATGCCGCCGAAGGCATAGAAGATACCCGACAGCACATAGATGCCGATCAGGTTCAGCGTGACATTGACGCCCGACACGGCCGCTGCTTCAGGGTTACCGCCGATAGCGAAGAGATTCTTGCCGAAGCGGGTCTTGTTCCACAGCACCCAGGTGAACACGATGGCCACCAGCGCGTAGATGGTGATGTAGCTGAGCCGGAAATTGCCCAGCCCACCCATCGGGATGGAGAAGTAGCCCTGCGTGAAGCTTCGGAACGCGCTATCGAAGCCGGCGATCGGCGCCGAGCCCACCGCGTCGTAGTACAGTGAGTTCACACCGTAGGCGATCAGCATCGTGCCCAGCGTGGCGATGAACGGCGTCACATTCAAGATAGCCACGATGATGCCGTTGAGCAGGCCGATCAGCGCGCCGATGGCACACACCAGCAGGATAACCATCGGAATCGGCATCACGCCCATCTCGGGGAACACCTTGTTGACGTTGTCGACTGCCTGCAGCATGGTGGCAGCCACCACGGCAGCCAGACCCACCTGACGACCCACTGACAGGTCGGTGCCCCGTGTGACGATCACACCAGCCACACCCAGCGCAATGATCATCCGCACCGACGACTGCGTCAGGATGTTGGACAGGTTGGTGATGTTTAGAAACGTGCTGTCCTGGGTGATGATGACGGCCAGCAGGATGAGAGCGGTGATGACGCGCTGTTTCAGCATGACAAGGCGCCTCCTGCGAAGAATGAAAGGGAGTGGCGACGGGTCACCGTGCCGCGTCCTG
>CALIXC010000175.1 GCA_938046755.1 uncultured Lautropia sp.
TCGACGGGCGCGGTCAGTTTTCGGTGCGCGGCGGCATTCTGGATGTGTTTCCGGTCACCGGAGACGCACCGGTGCGAATCGAACTCTGGGACGATGAAATCGACTCCATGCGCTACTTCGACGCGGAGACGCAGCGCTCCACGGAGCCCGCGGAAGAAATCCGGATTTACCCGGCACAGGAGGAACTGCTCGGCGGCAGCGACTCCTTTTTGCGCTATTTTTCGGGGGACAACAGTCTGCTGATTCTGGACGAACCGGCGCGCCTCCGCGAGAGAGCGCGCGAAGTGGAGCGGGAATATCTCGAGAGTGCGGAAGGCAAGGCGGAGACGCAGCAGGCGGCGGAGGCGATTGTGACGGCGGACCTGCTCTTTGAGGACTTGCAGAGCAGCCAGACGGTTTGTCTCGCGGGACTGGACACGCGTCTGCCGGATTTTAAAATCCGCAGCGAGTTCTCGATTGCCGCAAAGAGCGTGGCGAGTTTCCCCGGCAATTTCGACTTGCTGCTGGAAGACTTGCGGCGCTACCGGAGAGAGCGCTGGGCCGTTATTCTGATGACGCCGTCCAGAACCAGGGCACGGCGACTCGCCGAAAATCTGAGGAGCTATGAGCTCTCGGCGTATTGTCCGGACGAGGACACAGACGAGTTGCCCGCCGCAGAGCCCGGCAGTATTCTGCTGCTACAGGGAAAGCTGCACCGGGGCTTTGAGTATCCGCTGCTTCGCTTCGCGCTCCTCGCGGAGAGCGATCTCTTCGGGCGGCGGAAAGAGAAGAAGCCGCGGAAGCGGAAGACAGAGCAGGCGGGCAGCCGGATTTCCGCGCTCTCGGAACTTTCGGTCGGGGACTATGTGGTGCACGAGGAAAACGGCCTCGGCATCTACCGCGGCGTCGAGAAGATAGAGACCGACGGGGTCGCGCGGGACTATATCAAAATCGAGTACAAGGACGGCGACAACTTCTATGTCCCGGCAACCCGCCTCGACGCGATTCAGAAATATGCGTCGGCGGAGGCCGTCGTGCCGAAGCTAAACCGCCTCGGCAGCCCGGAGTGGAGCAGAACCAAGACGCGCGTGAAGCGCGCCGTGCGGGAAATCGCAAAGGAACTGGTGACCCTTTACGCCGCGCGGCTCAAGGAGAAGGGACACCGCTACGGCCCGGACACGGTATGGCAGACCGAGTTTGAGGAACTCTTTCCCTATGCGGAGACCGGCGATCAGTTGCAGGCGATTGCCGATGTGAAGGAGGACCTCGAGGAGGGAAAGATCATGGACCGCCTGGTCTGCGGCGACGTGGGCTTCGGCAAGACCGAGGTGGCCCTGCGCGCTGCCTACGTGGCGGCCAGCACCGGCCGTCAGGTGGCCGTGCTCACCCCTACCACGCTGCTGGCCGAGCAGCATTTCCAGACCTTCAACGACCGCTTCTCCAGCTTCCCGCTGAACGTGGCCGAACTGTCCCGCTTCGGAACGGCCAAGTCCACTCGCAACACCCTGGAAGGCATCGAGAGCGGCAAGATCGACATCGTCATCGGCACCCACAAGCTGCTGTCCAAGGACGTGAAGTTCCGCGACCTGGGCCTGGTGATCATCGACGAGGAACACCGCTTCGGCGTGCGCCAGAAAGAGGCGTTGAAGAACCTGCGTGCCGAGATCGATGTGCTCACGCTCACCGCCACGCCCATCCCGCGCACGCTGGCCATGAGCCTGGAGGGCATCCGCGACTTCTCCGTCATCGCCACCGCGCCGCAGAAGCGCCTGGCCATCCGCACCTTCGTGAGCAAGGAAACCGCCGGCACCATCCGCGAGGCCATGCTGCGCGAACTCAAGCGCGGCGGCCAGGTCTACTTTTTGCACAACGAGGTGGGCACCATCGAGAACCGCCGCCAGATGCTGGCCGAGCTGGTTCCCGAGGCGCGCATCGAGGTGGCCCATGGCCAGATGCCCGAGCGCGAGCTGGAACGGGTCATGCGTGACTTCCACCAGCAGCGCTTCAACGTGCTGCTGTGCACCACCATCATCGAGACCGGTATCGACGTTCCCACGGCCAACACCATCATCATGCACCGTGCCGACAAGTTCGGCCTCGCGCAGCTGCACCAGCTGCGCGGACGCGTGGGCCGGTCGCACCACCAGGCCTACGCCTACCTGCTGATTCCCGACGAGGAGGCCATCACCAAGGACGCCACCAAGCGCCTGGAAGCCATCCAGATGATGGAAGAACTGGGGGCCGGCTTCTTCCTGTCCATGCACGACCTGGAAATCCGCGGCGCCGGCGAAGTGCTGGGCGACAACCAGTCCGGCGAGATGCAGGAAGTGGGCTTCTCGCTCTACACCGATATGCTGCAGCAGGCCGTCGAGGCGCTGAAATCCGGCCGCGAGCCCGATCTGGCCGCCACGCTGGCACACGTGCCGGAAATCAAGCTGCATGCACCGGCCCTGCTGCCCGACGACTATTGCCCCGATGTGCACGAGCGGCTGATCCTCTACAAGCGGCTGGCCAATGCACGCGACAGCGTGGAACTCTCGCAGCTGCGCGAGGAGCTCATCGACCGTTTCGGCAAGCTGCCCGAAGCCGCCCAGACCCTCATCGAGAGCCACCGCCTGCGCCTGATGGCCACCGATATCGGCCTGGCCAAGATCGATGCCGACAGCGACGGCATCCTGCTGCAGTTTGACCCCGAACCACGCACGCCCCCTACACAGATCCTGGCTTTTGCCCAGGCACGACGCGACACCAGCTTTGCTGGCCAGGACCGCCTGCGCATAAGGACGGCCAGCAAGGACACCGCCGAGCGCATCCAGACGCTGCGCAGCATCCTACAGGCGCTGCTGCCCAAGGCGGCTGATGAGCCGTCCTCGGCTTCTACGTCGCCTGTGGGAACGGCATCCGACAGGAAGGCAGGAAAGAAGAAAGGAAAGACGGTTCGTGCATGAACCATAGGAACAACGCTCACTCGGACCCTCTCATGAACCACGCCAGCAACCAGATCATCGTCCAGAAACAGCCTGCCCTGGACACCGAGACCATCAACGCCATCAGCGCACAGCTGCAGCGTGCGCCTGTCGAGCATCCTGCGCCCGGCTTGGCACGCTGGCGCGCCGAACCCCAGTCCCCGGCCGTCTTCGACGACTGGGCCGAACGCTCCGGCGTCGATGCCGCCAACGTGCCCAACGGGCTGCGCCTGGCGGATTTCCGGCTTCTGGCCATCGACATGGACTCCACCCTGGTCACCATGGAGACGCTGGACGAGATCGCCGACATGGCAGGCCTGAAGGCCGAAGTCGCCGCCATCACCGAAGCCGCCATGCGGGGCGAGATCAAGGACTTTTCCGAGAGCCTCACCCGTCGCATGGCGCTGCTGAAAGGCGTGGGCGAAGACCTCATCGAGCGGGTCTACCAGGAACGCCTGCATCTGTCGCCCGGTGCCGAGATCCTGCTGGCGGCGGCCAAGGCTGCCGGTCTGAAGACCCTGCTGGTTTCGGGTGGCTTCACCCACTTCACCGAACGCCTGAAGGAACGGCTGGGCTTCGACTACGCCTTTGCCAACCAGTTCGACATTGCCAACCAGCGCCTGACCGGTCGCGTGCTGGGTCCCATCGTCGATGGCGCCTTCAAGGCCCGGGCCGTGCAGCAGTGCTGCCAGGACATCGGCTGCCCGCCCAGCCAGGCCATCGCCATCGGCGACGGCGCCAACGACCTGGGCATGATGGCCGTGGCCGGCCTGTCCGTGGGCTACCACGCCAAGCCGGTGGTGCGGGAGAAAGCCACCTGGTCGGTGCGCAAGGGAGGGCTGGACGTGGTGGTGGGGTGGTTTGGCGGGTGATGGTCGGCATGGAATAATCGGCGACAGCCGGAACACGTCAGCCACATCCTGATTCCTGCCATTCAGGCTGGAAACAGGCCGTGTGCCCCGACACCGGTTGCTTCGAGGCCATGACGCTGTGCTTGCCTGCCGTCGTGTCCGTTCTTTCTTCACCCATCGCCGGGATTCCTCATGACCACCGTATCTCTTCAGTCACCTGAGCTGTGCCGCGTCCGCGCCATCACCGCCTTCGCCACCCTGTCGTCCGATGCACAGACATGGCCGTCGGTGCTGGCCGAGGCCAAGCGCCAGTGCGACCAGCTGGCAGCTGCCTGCCAGCAAGGGGGATACACGGTGCAGTCGGTGCGCATCGTGGCCAACCCGTTCGGGGAGTATCTGGACACGTCCGGTCTGGAAGCGGCCAGCCAGGGGCTGGCCACGATCCGCGACATCCTCATGCAGCTGAACCAGAACGGGCTGCGCATCCGCTTTGCCATTGGCGAGGCGCGCACGGCTCAGGAGATTGCGCTGCTGCCGGGGCTGATCCGTGACCATGGCGACCTTTCCAACGCCTGCGTCAACGTCGAGGCCAACGCCGACGGACTGCTGGACAATGCGCAGATCCTGCGCTGCGTGGAGGCCATGCAGGAGATTGCCCGCATCACGCCGCGCGGCGAAGGCAATTTCAATTTCACGGTCAATTTCAACTGCGCACCGCTCATCCCGTACTTCCCGGCGGGCTATCACCGCAGCGAACGGGGCAATTGCCTGGTGGTGGGGCTGGAAACACCGGACCTGCTGGCTGCCGCGCTGCGCACGCTGCCCCAGGCCGAGCACGCCGAACGCATGGTGCAGGCCCTGGACGTGATGCGTGAGGCGCTGCAATACCACGTGGATGCGGTCCAGCGCATTGTCCGGGCCACGCCGCTCGACGCAGGCTGGACCTATGCCGGCATGGACACGTCGGCTGCTCCGTCCAAGAACTGCACGTCGATGGTGGAGGTCTATCGCCTGCTGGGTGTGCCCTACTTTGGCGCTGCCGGCACGGTGGAGGCCTCGGCCCTGCTCACGCGGCTCTTCAAGTCCGTGAAGAACGTCGAAGCCGTGGGCTTCTCGGGGCTGATGCTGGCCGTGACCGAAGATGAGGGCCTGGCTGCCGCCACGCGCGCCGGCCAGTTCGACATCCGCGCCCTGCTCACCTACAGCGCCGTCTGCGGCATCGGGCTGGATACGGTTCCCATTGCCGGCGACACCCCGGCCGAGAAGATCGCCGCCATCATGCGCGACACGGGCACGATGGCCTTCCGGCTGAACAAGCCGCTGACGGTGCGTCTCTTCCCGGTGCCGGGCCTGGCAGCCGGTGACCTCACGCGCTTCGAGAGCGATGACCTGTGCAACTGCGCGGTCCTGGCCGTGCCCTGAGAACTGCGGGACCTGTCTGCCCATCTGAGGGGGGCACGCCACCATGAGAAAGGCCGGGAACGACAGGTGTCGTTTCCGGCCTTTTTGCCGATGAGCGTGCCGCCAGACGCGCTTGCAAGGATATGGTGATTAGCATAGGATTGGATAATCAAGATATCCAGCAAGGAAGCTTTCCATGAACATGGTGGCCGAACGCCCCGGCTTCTACGCCGTTGCAGGCACCCCTCAGGAAGTACGCGAACAACTCGGCAAGTCCGACGCACAGCAGGTACTGGCGGTCTCCTTCCGGCAGCTGGATCCCCAGGCCTTCCAGTCGCTGGCCGAGAACATGGGGCATGTGGCGTCCTCCCTGCTGGAGGCACTCTCACAACGCCAGGACCAGGCATCCATGCAGAGGCTGGCCGAGGCCCTGGTTCCCCCTGCGCCGGCCTCACCCCGGCTGCTGAGGGAAGCGGCCATGCTGGTGGCGGCCCGCAAGGCGGTGCTGGCCAGCGGTGACTGGCTGAGTGCAACGGAGCTGGCCAGTCTGGCCGGATTCAGCCCGCGCAACCCCAGCGCGCAACCCAACAAGTGGAAGCGTCAGGGGCAGATCTTCGCCATCCACCACAAGGGTATCGACTATTTTCCGGGCTTCGGCCTGGACCCCGATCGGGGGTTCCGGCCCCTGAAGGCACTGGCCGATGTCATCGGCATCCTTGCTGGACACAAGGATGGGTGGGGCATGGCCTACTGGTTCCAGTCCGTCAATGGTTTCCTGGGCGGCAAGCGTCCCCAGGACCTTCTGGCCACGGATCCCGACCGGGTCATTGCGGCTGCCCGCGACGAGGTCCAGGGCGTTCTCCATGGCTGAGCGACAATCCGGCGCGACCGTTGATGCTGTCGTTCCCGATGGGCAGGAGGCTGGCGGTCGTTTCCTTTCGGCCGATATCCCCGCTCCATCTGCGGGTCTGGATCTTTCCATGATCATCCTGCCGGTGGACAGCACCTTGCATCGCGTCCACCTGGCGCATTACGGCGCCACGGCATTCAATCCGGGCATGCATGGCAACGCCCGTTTCAGCCCCATCCGAAACGCCGAAGGACAGCCCATCCCCACCCTTTATGCGGGGGCCACGCTTGCCTGTGCACTGATGGAAACGGTGTTCCATGACGTTCCGCATGTGCCGGGCTTCAAGAGCCTGGACAGGGCACGGTTCATCCGGCAGGTCCATTCCACCCTGACGCTGTTCCAGCCATTGCAGCTGGTCGATCTGGCAAGCATTCCGTTGCGGCGGCTGGGCATCTCGCGCCGGCAGCTGATCGATACGGAAAAGGATACCTATCCAGTGACGCGACGCTGGGCCGAAGCCATCCACATGCAGTGTCCAACAGCCCAGGGGCTGAGCTGGACTTCGCGACAGGACGACTCGGCGCGCGCGCTGATGCTCTTCGGCGATCGGATCGAGGCCGGTTCCCTCGTACAGTCCGAGGCATCCAGCCCGCTTCTGGACGAGGCCGGAACCTGTTGCGATGCGGTCCTTGATCTGGCCGAACGTCTCGGGGTGTGCATCGTTTCGGCGCAGTAGGAGGCTGTTCTGGCTGCAGGCCATGCCAAGAAGAAAGGCCGGGAACGACAGCTATCGTTCCCGGCCTTTTTTTGCCGTGAAGCCGGAGGTATCAACCCCCGGCCAGCGGATGGCTCGTCACTTGCCCAGGAAGTTGACGAAGCCCGTCAGGATGAAGGCGTTGACGAAGTCGATGAAGAACGCGCCCACCATCGGCACGATCAGGAAGGCCTTGTGCGACGGGCCGAAGCGCTCGGTGACCGACTGCATGTTGGCCACAGCGGTGGGCGTGGCGCCCAGGCCGAAGCCGCAGTGACCGGCGGCCAGCACGGCAGCGTCGTAGTCCTTGCCCATGAAGCGGTAGGTGACGAAGTAGGCATAGAGCGCCATGATGGCAGTCTGCACGGCCAGGATGATCAGCATCGGCAGCGCCAGGTCAAGCAGTTGCCACAGCTTGAGGTTGAGCAGTGCAATGCCCAGGAAGATGCTGAGCGAGGCGTTGCCGAACACGTCGATGGCGCGGTCGAACATGTTGACCTTGAAGGCCGAGGTCAGGAAGTTGCGCAGCAGCACGCCAAAGAGCAGCGCCCAGACGAACTGCGGCAGCGTGAACCACGAGGGCAGGAAGCTCTTGACCTCCGGCGTGGTCATCAGGGCCGAGAAGGCCAGACAGGCAGCAAACAGCGCCATGGTCTCGACCGCTGCATTGGCGGTGATCAGGCGACGCTGGTGAGCATGCTCGAACACGTCGTCGATGGCGGTATCGGCCGTGTCGTGGGCCTGTGCAGCCTTGGCGCTGGGTTTCATGCCCATCTTGTTGACCAGCTTGCGGGCCACAGGGCCGCCGATCAGGCCGCCCAGCACCAGGCCGAAGGTGGCCGAGGCCATGCCCAGGTCGGTGGCGCCCACGATGTGGTGCTGCTCTTCCAGCACCTTGCCCCAGGCACCGGCCGTGCCGTGACCGCCCGTGAGGGTGATGGAGCCGGTGACCAGACCGATGATGGGATCAAGGCCCAGCGCGCCCGCCAGGCCGACGCCCACGATGTTCTGGACCACGATGAAGGCGCTGACCACCACCAGGAAGAGCACCAGCCCGACGCCGCCCGCCTTGAGGCGGGAGAAGTCGGCGCTCAGGCCGATCGACGAGAAGAAGATCAGCATGAACGAATCCTGCAGACCCTTGTCGAAGGCGAACGATACGCCGGTACTGGCATGCAGGATGTAGATGATGACCGCCGCCAGCAGGCCGCCGGCCACGGGCTCGGGAATGTTGAAGTCCTGCAGGAACTTGATCCGGTCGACCATGAGCCGGCCCACCAGCAGGACCAGGGTGGCGACGATGAGCGTGTAATAGGGATCTACGGCAATGGTATCCATGGCTTGGGCCTTTGCTGGGCGATGGGGGATGTCTGTGTGATGGGTCCAGGACCTGTTATTGGAATATGTCCGTTTGGGACGGACAGAAACCTCAATGGTAATTCATTCCGTGTTGCCTTTCGGGCCGCCTCGGACGTCTCAATTCCACCAACCCGGCTTACCGGAAAGCCTTACATTTCGTAACATCGGCAAACCGTCCTTTGCGTGGTCGATGCCATGAAGTCCAAGCCGTCCCTCCTCCTGCCTGCCCGTCGCTTTCCCGGGGAGGACGCCGGGCCGGGAGCCATGCATCGTGGCCATGCCTGGCTGCTGGCAGGGCTGATGGCGGCGCTGCTGTATCCCTCATCCAGCGAGGCGATGACGGCGCAGGCCGGCACCACGGAGGCAGCGACGGCTCGCACCATGGATGTGGCTGATGCCACTTCGGCTGTCACGGGAATTGCGGCCGGCGTGCCTGCGGAGACCTCTGCCGGAACCGCGGGAAAATCGACAGAAAACGCCCCTGCCCGTCCTTCCATTCTCAGCGTCTCCCCACAGGGCGAGGTGTACCGGCCGCGGCTGGTGGTGGTGAAGTTCGACGCGCCGGCTGCCCGATTCGGTGATGCCAGCGCCGAGAGCCCCGTGCTGCTCAGCTGTTCGGGGCTGCCGGATGCCGGGCCGGATGTATCGTCATCGGAGCCGGCTTCACCCCTGGGCAGCGGTCGCTGGACCGGACCTCAGGAATGGGTGCAGGACTTTCCGGCGCCCTTGCCTGCCGGTGTCCGCTGCCAGGTGTCCACCCGGCCGGATTACCGGACGCCATCCGGGGTCCTGCTGAAGGCCTCGCGTCATGCGTTCGATACGGGCGGGCCGCGCATCGATCGGGTCCGCCCCTGGGAAGGTGGCACCATCGAAGAGGACCAGGTGTTCGTCCTGCACCTGGATGCGCCGGCCACCACGACCAGCCTGAAGCAGCATGTCTGGTGTCGCCTGCCTGATCTGGGAGAGCAGGTGCCGGTGCGCCTGGTGGAGGGAGAACGCCGCCAGGCCATCCTGTCCGGCCTGGGTTACCCGTCGGGCCAACGGCAGGCCGGCGGCTCCGACCCGGCGAGTGCTGTGCCTAGTGAAGGCACAGCCACCACGGCGCTGGCCGTGCTGCAATGTCAGCGCCGTTTCACGCCGGGCACCGAGGTCTCGCTGGTCTACGACCGGGGTGTGGCGATGGCCAACGGCATGACCAGCACGCAGGTGCGGCGCATGGACTTCCGGGTGCGCCAGCCGTTCACGGCCGAGATGAGCTGCGAGCGCGAGAATGCCCAGGCGGGCTGCATGCCGATCCGGCCGATCACGGTGAACTTCAGCGCCCCCATTCCGAAGGCATTGGCTGCCCAGGTTCATCTGCAGGCAGGGGGACAGAAGCTGCGCCCGCAGTGGCCCGGCCCGGATGGTGAAGGCTTCGAGGCCGCCGATCCGGCGAAGGCCGGGGATGGGGTGGTCGAGTCGTTGCGCTTTGCCGCGCCGCTGGCCGAGCAGACCACCTATGCGCTGGTGATGCCCGATGACCTGCACGATGCCAGCGGCCGGACACTGCGCAATGCCGCCAGTTTCCCGCTGTCCATCCGGACGGCGGCGTTGCCGCCGCTGGCCAAGTTCGGCGCGGCCCCCTTCGGGATTGTCGAGCGCTTTGCCGAGGGACCGGATGGCCCGGCCCTGCTGCCCCTGACGGTGCGGCGTGTGGAGGCCGATCTGGCCGTGCAGGACCTTCAGCCGGCGCAGGATGCGACCCGTCGCGCGACACCCCAGGCGCTGGGCGGTGCCCGGCTGCAGCTCAGCCAGCTGCAGGCCCGGGAAGATGGCGAGATCATCCGCTGGCTGCGTCGGGTGAACCATTACGATGAGGGCGTGGTGAACCGCCGCGTGGCGGCGCAGGACGCCCGCAACACGCTGCCCACTTCCCTGCCCGATGACGATGCCGACTATGTGGAAGCGCGCATGGTCTCGCTGCTGGAGAACCTGCCCCAGGTGCAGTCGCAGCCGCTTCCGGACGTGCCGCAAGGCGATGTTCGCCCCTTCGAGGTCCTGGGCATTCCCCTGTCGCCCGGCTTCCATGTGCTGGAAGTGGCCTCCGGTCAGCTGGGCCAGGCCCTGCTGAATGCCGGCTATGGGGACAGGCGCACGATGTATGTGCGCACCGCGGTGCTGGTGACGAACCTGGGGGTGCATTTCAAGCAGGGACGCGACGGGGGCCTGGCCTGGGTGACGACGCTGGACCAGGGGCGGCCGGTGGCCAATGCCCGGGTTCGGGTCACGCACTGCAATGGGCAGTTGCAGGCAGAAGCCACGACCGATGCCCAGGGGGTGGCCCGCTTCCCGGGTCTGGAGCCGTTCTCCGGGGAATGTGGAGAGAACGATTACAGCAGCGGCAGCATGTCGGGCTACTTCGTCAGCGCCCGGGCCGAGGATCATGGCGTGCAGGACATGAGCTTTGTCTGGAGCAGCTGGCAGGAAGGCATCGAGCCGTGGCGTTTCGATGTCCCCACGTCCAGTGCGCGCGAGCCGGAGGTGCATGCGCATACGGTCATGGATCGCACGCTGCTGCGCGCCGGCGAGACACTCTCGATGAAGCATCTCATCCGGACCGAGAAAGGACTGGGGCTGGCAGATGCCGGGGCCAGGGCGGCTGGAACCGGTTCGCACTCTGCCGATGCCGATGAGGCTCGGGGGTTCGGACTTCCCGACAGCCTGCCGGACACGCTGGTCATCACGCATGTGGGCAGCGATCAGCGCTTCACCCAGCAGCTGACCTGGCGCAGCACTGCCACCGGCGGGCGCAGTGCCGAAAGCCACTTTGCCATTCCGCCTGGCGCACGGCTGGGGCAGTATCGGATCACGCTGACCCGTGAGGACGAGCGGATCGAGCTGGAAAGCGGCACCTTCCGGGTGGAGGAATTCCGCCTGCCCGTCTACCGGGGCTCGGTGCTGGTCCGGCCCACCGCAGGCAACGACCAGGCCGATGTGCTGGTGGCCGGGCAGGATGCCCGGGTGGACATGCAGCTGGACTACGTGGCTGGCGGCCCGGCTGCTGCCATGCCGGTGCAGGTCTCGGCCATGCTGGAGGATCGGACGCCCGAGTTTGCCGGGTATGAGGGCTTCGACTTCGAGTCGCCCTCCCGGAGCCCCTCCGCGGTGTCGGAGGGGAACGATCAGGACGCCACTCAGGATGCGGACACCGCGCAGCCATCCCGGGGTCCGGAGGATCGCCTGGTGGCCAACCGGCTTCCGCTCATGCTGGATGTGCAGGGCCATGGTCTGCTGACACTGCCGCTGCCCGCCTCCCACCGTCCGCAGACGCTGACGGTTGAATCCAGCTATGCCGATCCGAACGGTGAGATCCAGACCCTGCGTGGCCGTGTACAACGCTGGCCGGCCGCCGTGCAGGTCGGCATGCGGGCCGAGAGCGGGGTGTCGGTCGGCAAGCCGCTGGCCGTGCAGCTGCTGGCACTGGGGACGGATGGCAAGCCCCGGGCCGGCGTGCCGCTGACGCTGACGGCCCGGATGGAAACCATCCACAGCAGCCGCAAGCGGGTCGTGGGCGGCTTCTATGTCTATGACAGCCACGTCGAGCAGCAGGCGCTGGGCACGCTCTGCCAGGGCAAGAGCGATGCGCAGGGGCGACTGGACTGCCAGGTGTCCCTGAACAAGGCCGGGGATGTGCAGCTTCAGGCCGTGGCTCGGGATGCCGAGGGTCATGCCAGCGTGGTCGAAAGGGCGCTCTGGGTCTCGGACCAGGCGCACCGGTGGTTCGGAGGCGGCAATCATGACCGCATCGACATCATCCCGGAAAAGCGCGTGTATGCCCCGGGCGAGACGGCGCGCTTCCAGGTCCGCATGCCGTTCCGTGAGGCAACCGCTCTGGTGGCGGTCGAGCGCGAAGGCATCATCCGGACCCAGGTGGTGGAACTCAAGGGTGATGACCCGACGGTGAGCCTGAAGGTGGAGGAAGGCTGGACGCCCAACGTCTATGTGAGCGTGCTGGCCCTGCGCGGCCGGCTGCGTGACGTGCCCTGGTACAGCTTCTTTGGCTGGGGCTGGCGCCACCCGGGCCGCTGGTGGGATGCCTGGTGGCAGGACGACAGCCAGTACCAGGCGCCTACCCCGCTGGTGGACCTGAGCAAGCCGGCCTTCCGCTTCGGCATGGCCGAGATCCGCGTGGGGGATCGGCAGCACCGGCTGGATGTGAAGCTGCAGGCCGATCGGGAGAGCTATCCCGTGCGGGGGCATGCCCAGGTGGACATTGCGGTGAGCCTGCCCGATGGCAGGCCGGCCGCACACGCCGAGGTGGCGGTGGCCGCCGTGGACGAGGCGCTCCTGGAGCTTCTGCCCAACACCAGCTGGAAACTGCTGGAAGGCATGTTGTCGCGCCGCGCCTGGGGGGTGGAGACTGCCACCGCGCAGATGGAGATCGTCGGGCGTCGCCACTATGGCCGCAAGGCGCTGCCACCGGGCGGTGATGGCACCACGGCTGCCCGTGCGGGCGGTGCGGTGCGCGAGCTGCTGGATACGCTGCTGCTGTGGCAGCCGAAGGTGCAGCTGGATGCCCAAGGCAAGGCGCGCGTGACGGTGCCTCTCAATGATGCGCTGACCACGTTTCGGGTCGTGGCCGTGGCCGACAGCGGCATCTCGTACTTCGGGACAGGCCAGACGCACATCCGCACGGCGCAGGATCTGCAGCTGATCAGTGGCCTGCCGCCACTGGTTCGCACCGGCGACCGCTTCCAGGCCGGCTTCACGGTACGCAACACCACGCAGCGCCCGATGACGGTGCAGGTGGCCCCTCGTGCCGCCCTTCTGACTTTGGAGCCGCAGGTCATTCAGGTTCCCGCCCAGGCGGCTCGTCAGGTGCATTGGGAGGTGACCGCACCGGCCACGCTGGCCGAGCTGCGTCCGGGCGAGATGCTCTGGGAGGTGGAGGCCCGAGAAACCGGGACCCAGCCGGAAGCTGCCCATGACGTGCTGAAGGTGAACCAGCGCATCGTGGCTGCCACGCCGGTCTCGGTGCAGCAGGCCACGCTCGTGCAGCTGGGCCATCAGCCGACATCGATGGAGGTGGCGCCCCCGGCCAGCGCCCTACCCGGCCGCGGCGGGCTGCAGTTGAACCTGCGGTCCCGGCTGTACGACGGTCTGCCGGCGGTACAGGCCTGGTTCCAGCGTTATCCGTATTCCTGTCTGGAGCAGCAGGCCAGCAAGGCGATCGGCCTGCACGATACGGTGATGTGGCGGGAGATTCTGGAGAAGATGCCCACCTACCTGGATGACCAGGGGCTGACCGATTACTTCCCGCTGCGTGGCGGCAGCGATAGCGGCAGCCCGCTGCTGACGGCCTGGCTGTTGTCGGCCACGCATGAGGCGTCCCGGCTGGATGCCACCTTTGCGTTGCCCCAGGCTACGCGAGAGCAGATGATTCGTGGGCTGATGATGTTCGTGGAGGGCAAGCTTTCCGTGCGGGAAGGTAGCTGGATGTCCCGCTATCGGCAGGACATGCGCCTGATGGCGCTGGAAGCCCTGTCCCGACACGATGCCGTGCGGCCAGCCATGCTGGATGGACTGGAGATCGCGCCCGCCCGCATGGGAACGGCCGCGTTGCTGGACTGGATCGGCATCCTGCAGCGTGTGCCGCAGGCGCCCGCGCGTGTGCAGCGGCTGCGTGATGCCCTGCAGGCGCTGCGTGCCCGGGTCTCGTACCAGGGCAGCCGCATCGTGCTGCAGGCGGACGCGGAGCGTGACGGCTGGTGGCGCATGGGCAACGGGGACGTGGATGCGGCTCGCCTGCTGCTGGCGGTGCTGGATGATCCGGCCTGGAAGGAGGATCTGGGACGGATCGTGACGGGCCTGCTGGCCCGGCAGCAGCGCGGCGCCTGGCAGAGCACCACGGCCAACCTGTGGGGCAGCCTGGCGGTGGCACGCTTTGGTCGGCAGCAGGAAGATGCGCCCGTCAACGGCGTCACGAAGGCCCATCTGGGCAGCCATGACGTGCAGCATGCGTGGGCCGATGAGCGGATGGAGGGCACCCTGTTCCTGCCCTGGCCCGCCACGAACGGTGATGGCGCAAGGCACGGTGAGGCCGCGTCGGACACCTCGTCGTCGGCACCCCGTGGTGCCGCGCGTGGTGGCAAGCCGGCTGCTTCCGTGGAATCTTCAGACCGTCTGGAGGTGATTCATCAGGGCAGTGGTCGCCCGTGGCTGACGTTGCAGTCGCTGGCGGCGGTACCGCGCACCCAGCCCTTCTTTGCGGGTTATCGGATCCGCCGGACCGTCGTGCCGATGACGGCGCATGTACCGACGCTGCCGGCAGGCCGTCATGCGCGGGGGGATGTGTTGCGGGTACGGCTCGAGATCGAAGCCAGCGCACCGATGGAATGGGTGGCCATTTCCGATCCGGTACCGGCCGGGGCCACCCTTCTGGGTAGCGGACTGGGCCGGGATTCTGCCCTGGCCACGCAGGACGAGGACACCGGCGATGGCTGGCTGGCCTATCAGGAGCGCGGTTTCGAGTGGTTGCGAAGCTATTACCGATATATGCCGGCCGGCAGGACCTCGCTGGAATACACGCTGCGGGTGAACAACCCCGGGACCTTCCAGCTGCCACCCACCCGTGTCGAGTCCCTCTATGCGCCCGAGATGTTCGGCGAACTGCCCAATGCAACGATCACGGTGCAGGATGCGGACGATGCATCGGCATCGTCTCCCCGGACGGAGGGAGCGACGCGTTGACCCGCAGGAGACGCATGGCGCCTGGACACTGGGCCGCCAGGCTGTTGCTGGGGCTTGGCATGGCGTCTGCAGCGGCGGTTTCCGTCGGTGCCGAGCCGGATCGGACCCTGCCGGACTTCGAGGCGGTTCGCAGCAGCTTCCGGTCGTCCGAGACGCTGCTGCTGGATCGTCATGGCGAGGTCCTGCACCGGCTGCGCACCGACTTTCAGGTGCGCCGGGGCGCCTGGGTGGCGTTGGGCGATACTTCGCCTGCGCTTCGGATGGCCCTGCTGCTGTCCGAGGACCGGCGCTTTCATGAACACAGCGGCGTGGACTGGTGGGCTGTGTCGGCAGCGGCATGGGGCAACCTGTGGCACGAACGCACGCGCGGCGCATCGACGCTGACGATGCAGCTGGCCGGCCTTCTGGACCCTGCCCTGCAACGACCAGCCAGCACGGCACGCGGCCTGTCGCAGAAGTGGGCGCAGGCCAGTGCTGCCCGGGAACTGGAAACCCGCTGGCGCAAGGACCAGATTCTGGAAGCCTATCTGAATCTGGTGCCGTTCCGCGGCGAGATCGTCGGCATCGACGCCCTGTCGCATACCCTGTTCGGAAAGTCGGCCCATGCGTTGAATGCACCGGAATCGGCGCTGGCCGCTGCGCTCATCCGTGCGCCCAATGCCCCGGCCTCCCGGGTGGCCGAGCGTGCCTGCCGTCTGCTTCAGCAGATGCAGGACCCCAAAGCGGACTGCCTGTCGGTGGACGTGCTGGCGGGCATGACGCTGCATCGCCGCGACTGGGCACCCAGCGAGGGTGTGGCACCGCACCTGGCACAGCGCCTGATCCGTCAGGTGACGGGTCTTCGGGAAGGGAATGAAGACCTTTCTGTGGGCGCGGCCGGACGGAACGGCAAGACCTTGGTGGGAGACGGACCAGAACGGCGCAGCAAGATATTCATCGAGGATGGAGACAGACGGAACAGCACCGCCCTTTCCGACAGTGTGACCGGAGAGGACATCGTGACCGGTTTCCATGACGGCCACCCCACGGTGCGCAGCACGCTGGATGGCTCCCTCCAGCGTCTGGCCATCGACACGTTGCGGACACAGTTGCGTGAGCTGCAGGGTCGAAACGTCGAAGATGGTGCCGTAGTGGTGCTGGACAACGTCAGCGGCGACGTGCTGGCCTGGGTGGGATCCAGCGGCAGCCTGAGCCGGGCGGCACAGATGGATGGCGTGATGGCACGACGTCAGCCTGGCAGTGCGCTGAAGCCTTTTCTGTATGCGCAGGCACTGGCCGAGCATCGGCTGACGGCTGCTTCGTTGCTGGATGATTCGCCAGCTCAGCTTCCTACGGCCAGCGGCCTGTACATGCCGCAGAACTATGATCATCGTTACCAGGGCTGGGTCTCGGTGCGCACGGCGCTGGGATCGTCGCTCAACATCCCGGCTGTGCGCACGCTGGTGATGGTCTCGCCAGATGCCTTTCATCATCAGCTTCAGCGGCTGGGGATGCGTTTTCCGGAAGGCAGCGGCTACTACGGATACAGCCTTGCGCTGGGCAGTGCCGAGGTGAGCCTGCTGCAACTGACCAATGCCTACCGTGCGCTGGCCAATGGCGGGCAGTGGTGTCCGGTGCATCTCATCCCCGAAGCGCACCGGCGTGGTACACCCTCGTCGCTGACAGGCCCGGTTGAACATGAGGATGGTTGGGCTGCCGTTGCACCCAAACCTGCTTCACCATCATTCCGTGATGCGTCCATTCGCACGGATGATGAAGCAAGGCAGTGGCCGCCGGAAGACTGTCATCAGGCGCTGGATGCCGGCGCGGCTTTCATCGTCGGTGACATTCTGTCCGATCGCCACGCACGCCTGCCCACGTTCGGACTGGACTCGGTTCTGGGCACGCGCTTCTGGAGCGCCGTGAAGACCGGCACCAGCAAGGACATGCGGGACAACTGGGCCGTGGGCTACAGTCAGCGCTACACGGTGGGGGTCTGGGTCGGCAACGCCAGCGGCGCGCCCATGCACGACGTGAGCGGTACCAGCGGCGCGGCTCCGGTCTGGGCGACGTTGATGCGCGAGCTGCATCGCCACGAAACCAGCCGAGCGCCTTCGCCCCCGGACGGGGTGGTGCGGCAGCAGGTGGATTTTGGCAGTGTTTCAGAAACGACCAGGTTGAACACGCGCGGCGCCCCGGCGCTGCCAGAACGGCGTTCAGGTACGGCGGATGACGAGGGGGCGCATGACACCGAGCGCACCGGCATCGAGGCGCCCCGTCAGGAGTGGTTCCTGGCGGGGACCGAGCAGCGGCATTTCAGCCCACCGGCCATGGTTTCGACATCGAACGACACACGCACGGGGAAAGGCGACGGTATGCATGCCGGGCGGCAAGACCCTGACCCGTCCGCCCTGCCCGCACGCATCGTTGCGCCGGCGCCGGACACCATCATTGCGCTGGATCCGGACATCCCGCCGGCCAACCAGCAGCTACGGCTGGAAGCCAGTCACGGTACGTCCACGGAGCTGCACTGGTTCATCGACGACCAGCCGGTTGGACAAGGGGCCCACGTGGGCTGGATGCCCCTGCCCGGCCGACACACGATCACGCTGCGCGATGCCCGAGGCGGCGTGCTGGATGCGCGCCGGATCGAGGTGCGCGGCGCGTGGCTGCGCCCCGCTCTTCAGTAAGGGCCACGCTGCGAAAGGAACCGCGAAACGATGCTGTCCGCCAAAATGGCGGCAGCACGGGGCATCGCGAAGGTATTCGCACAGGCTGGCGGAAGGACTGTTTCAGAGCACGAATTCTAGGGATCCTCTGAACAAGTCCCGCGAACCGGCGCGCCACGGAACGGGATGCAGGACAAGGCGACATTTGCTGTCAATAGCGGCGCTATTGACAGCAAATGGCAACGCAGTCATGCGCCCGTTACGGGGATGCGACGGCCGCGTGGACTTGTTCAGAGGATCCCTAGTGATGGCTTCGGCAGATCGGAGCAGCTGGAGATCATTCGAGTCGTTGAAGAACACCGAGATGAAATCAGGAGGGCATGGCATGAACACTTCGGCCAGGACGGTGCGGTTTGATGACGTCACGATGTGGGTCGACCTTTCGGATGGACGGACGCTGGGTGTACCGCTAGCTTGGTTTCCCCGCTTGTTGAACGCAACGCCAGCGCAGCGCGAAAGTGTGGAGATAGGGCGTCATGGGTTGCACTGGGAGTCCATCGACGAAGACATTTCTATTGAAGGGTTGTTGGCCGGGCGGGGAGACATGACGCGGCAGGGGATGGCCGCATTGTTTCCAGCCTGATACTAGGCTGTGCGTCGGCCGCTAGTCTTGTTATTGATACGGCCGCGTACGTCATAGCGCCGCCCCCTCAAACCCCTGCTGCCGCCACGCCTCGAAGACCGTCACGGCCACCGCATTGGACAGGTTCAGGCTGCGGTTGTGGGGGCGCATGGGCAGGCGCAGCAGGTGGTCGGTGCCCAGGCTGTCCTGCACGTTGTCGGGCAGGCCGGAGGTCTCGCGGCCAAAGACCAGGCAGTCGCCGGGCAGGAAGCGATGGTCGTAGGGGCTTTTGTGGCCGCTGGTGCTCAGGCCGTACAGGCGGCCGGAGAAGGGGATGGGTCGTGCGTTGCTGTGGGGCGGCTGGCTGGGTGTGGCCTGCTGGTCAGATCCGGATGCTGCGGCCATGGAAGCCTGCATGCTGTTCAGAAAGGTTGCCCAGTTCTTGTGCAAAGTCATGGCCGTGAATTCATGATAATCCAGCCCCGCGCGGCGCATCTTGGCGTGGTCGATGGGAAAGCCCAGCGGTTCGATAAGGTGCAGAGCGCAGCCGGTGTTGGCGCACAGGCGGATGACGTTGCCGGTGTTGGGCGGGATCTCGGGCTGGACAAGGACGACGTGGAACACGGCTTGAAGGGGAAATAGGGGTATCGCCCATCCATGATTCGTAATTCTGAATGATGAATGGGGGCGAGAACGAGCGCCGAATGGGTGCGGGCTGGGAGCTGGGTACAGATGAGATGGAGCACGGAGCCCAGTTCGGGTTCCGGCCAAGCCACGTAACCTGTCCCTGTGCGTAGGCAACGCCCGCACGGGGCACGACAGGATTGGACCACAATATCGTGCCATGGCGCCGGCCCGGTCGGTCTGGCTACAGCATGGTTCAGCTCTGGCACAGCCTAGCACGGCCGCTATCCGGTGGCATGGCAAGGCGGCTGCTCGGTGCACATGGTCGGTTCAACCTTTCCAAGTAGATGACGGTTCTTCATGCGGATATTTGCGCTTTCCGATCTCCATGTCGATTACGACGCCAACATGCAGTGGGTTCGGGGCGTGTCCCGCTTTGATCATGTCGATGACATGCTGATCCTGGCAGGCGATATCAGTCATCGGCTGAGCTTGGTTGATGCCAGCCTGGGTGTGCTGGCGCGCTGCTTTCGGATGGTGCTGTTCGTGCCCGGAAACCATGACCTCTGGGTGATGGATGGAGCGCCCGGCATGGATTCGCTGGCGAAGTTCGAGGCAGTGATGAAAGTTGCGGCCGATTGCGGCGTGCACACTGGCACCGTGTCGTTTGGCGGTTGGCAGGTGGTGCCGCTGCTGGGGTGGTATGACGGTACGTTTGGCCAGCCAGTCGAAGAGCTGCGCCAGGTATGGTTGGTTTTTCATGCCTGCCGCTGGCCCGCACACTTGGGCCTGGCCGGCGTGGCCGAGCACTTTACCCGGCTGAACGAGGTGCTAGTTCGGCAGGATGGAACGTTTGGCCGGCAGGACGGGGCAACGCCCGACGGTGCAGCCGGCAGGCGGATCACGGTGTCGCATTTCTTGCCGCGCGTCGATCTGGTGCCGGATTTCGTGCCGGCGCGGTATCGTACTCTCACACCGGTGCTTGGCAGCACGCGGCTGGAACGGCAGCTCCGGCAGGTTGGGCCGACTATCCACGTGTATGGTCACAGTCATATCAACCAGTCGGTGATGTTGGACGGTGTGCGCTATGTGAACAATGCCCTCGGCTATCCGCAGGAGAAAAGGATCACGACCCGGCAGCTTCTGTGCATCGCGGATGCGTCGGCATGATGGGTCGATGCCTTACGGCGTGCGCGCCACCACCAATGCAATGACCGAGGCTGCGCCGGCGGCCAGCAGGGTCTGGGTGGCTTCGTCCAGCGTGCTGCCGGTGGTCATCACGTCGTCCACCAGGGCCAGGCGCTGGCCGGCCACGCGGTCGGGGTCCGGTACGCTGAAGGCGCCGCGCAGGTTCTTCTGACGCCGGGTGCGGGGCAGGCTCGACTGGCGGGCGGTGTCGCGCACTCGCAGCAGCCAGTCGGTGCGGATGGGCGGGCAGGCGCCGGGGGCGTGGGCGCGCATGCCGCGGGCCAGTTGCAGGCTCTGGTTGAAGCCGCGCTCGGCCAGGCGTGGGCCGGAAAGCGGAATCGGCACCAGCGCGTCCACTTGTTGCAGGGGCTGGGCAGGATCGGCCAGCAGGTGTTCTATCAGCAACCCGCCCAGGGGGCGGGCCAGTTGCAGTTGCTGGCCGAATTTCAAGGCGACCAGCGCCCGGTCCAGTGGGGGCAGGTAATCGGCCAGGGCAACGGTGGCAGCCAATGCTAGGGGGCGCTGCTGGCACTGGGGGCACGGCAGGGTGGGGCTGGTCGGATCAGATGAAAGGGGCAGCGCACAGCGCGGGCACCGCAGCCGTCCCCGCCCCGGCAGCGCATCCCGACAGTGCTCGCACAGCGACTGGTCCAGACAGGGGGCTTCGCACAGCAGGCAGGCGCGCGGCAGTAGCCGGGCGGTCAGCTGGCCCAGCCAGCGGCGGCCGTGCTGCCAGAGCACCGAATGAGAGCGTGGGTGTGAGGGCATGTCAAATCAGGACGGAGCAAGGCGGGAATGGCACCGGGGGCCCATGGTGTTATCGAGCAATGGAACAGACTCGGACGGAACTTAAGCCAGTTACACGCTGGCCATAAGCTGAATGCGGATACAGCTCAGAGCAGATGCTGGCCGCCCCCGGCGCGCACAGCCCGCCCCTCACGAGATCCTAGCCAGACGCCCCCCATCCGCTGCGCATCCTCTTCTATACTCGTCGACATGCTTAAGCCAGTCGGTCTGGACCGTGCCGCCTTGCGCCGGTCGTTCAACGAAAAGCGTTCGGGCGCCCAGCGGGCAGATTTTCTGCTGGCCGAGGTGGAGCGTCGGCTGGACGAGCGGCTGGAGCCGATGCGTCTGGATGGTGTGGAGACGGTGCTGGATCTGGGCTGCGGTCTGGGCCGGTCGCTGCCGGTGCTGGCCCGGCGTTTTCCGGATGCGCAGGTGCTGGCGCTGGACATGGCCGAGCAGCCGCTCATTGAGCAGCATCGGCTGGATGTGCGAGCGCGGCGCGGCCTACAGGGACTCCTGGCGCGCATCCGCGTGCGTGAGAAACCCCAGACCCGTCCGCCGCACTGGATTGCGGCCGATGCGCATCGGCTGCCGCTGCCGGCCAACCGTGTGCAGGTGGTCTGGTCCAATCTGGTGTTCCACTGGTTCGACGATCCGCTGGCGGTGCTGAAGGAGTGCTATCGGGTGCTGAAGCCGCACGGGCTTCTGGTGTTCTCGGCCTTGGGGGTGGATACCTGCCGCGAGCTGCGTGCGCTGGTGCCGGATTCGTCGGCGCAGAACCTGGGGCAGCAGCAGACGCAAGGGCAGTGGCCGTCGCTGCAGGACATGCACGACTGGGGGGATGCGATGGTAGAGACCGGCTTCGATGCGCCGGTGATGGATACCGAGCACATCCGGCTGGCCTATGAATCCACGGCATCACTGCAGGCGGATCTGGCCGGGATGGGTTTTCCGGCGGCGCCGGAGGCGGGCGTACCTGCGCTCACGGTGGAGCTGGTGTTCGGTCATGCCTGGGTGCCGGCGCAGAAGGCGCGCGCCGACGGGCTGGCGCCCATCAACATCCTTCGCCGGGGGCAGATGCCGGGGTGAACACGGCCGGGGTCCTCGGCGGTCGGACTGCCGCGGTCGTGTCATGCGGCGCGGAGCCACAGCGCATATTGCACGGGGTCATGGCACATCTTGCACGAAGCCACGGCGTCTATCCCGGCTGAGGGGGCGATGAACCCGGTGGGCAGGCGCGCTGCCTGCAACGCGGTCTTCACAATTTCCGTGGTGACCGCCTTCCTGCGTTAATATTTGTCGCTTGCAGCGTCGAGGTGGCCGGCGGTTCGCATCCGGCCCCTGTACCGTGAAGTCGACAAGGGCTGCATCGTGCCGGCATGGGCGCGTGTCCATGCCCGGGCATCCCTTTCCTTCGCAAGCCGCCTGGTTTCCCTCCATGGTCATGAAAACACCTGAGTCCTCTCCCGGTCGTCTTCCCCTATCTGTCGATCAAGCCCCTGGCACTCCGCGTCTGTCGCGGCGGCGTGTGCTGTCGTCCGTGCCGGCCGCGGCCCTGTGGCTGGGGGGGGGCGCCTTGCTGGGGGGGCTGGCTGGCTGCTCGAAAGAGAAGAGCATGACGTTCAAGTCTACCGATCTGGGCGGCGCCGACTACGGTAACGAGCTGTCGCTGACCGATGTCAGCACCGGCAAGCCCGTGACGCTGGCCAGCTTCAAGGACCACGTGGTGCTGCTGTTCTTCGGCTTCACGCAGTGTCCGGACATCTGCCCCACCACGCTGCTGAAGGCCAAGGAGATCAGGGATGCGCTGGGTCCGGATGGCAAGCGGCTGGACGTGGTGTTCGTCACGCTGGATCCCGAGCGCGACACGCCCGAGGTGCTGCCGGCCTACGTGCACTCGTTTGACCCGTCCTTCATCGCCCTGCGCGGTGACATGGCGGCCACCAAGAAGGTGGCGCGCGAATTCCGCGTCTTCTTCCAGAAGGTGCCCAATCAGGACGGTTCCAGCTACACGCTCGATCATACGGCGGCGTCCTATGTCATCGACAAGACCGGCAAGCTGCGCCTGCTGGTGCGCTACACTGACCCCGTCGATAACGTGGTCAGTGACCTGAAGCAGTTGCTGGCGGCCTGATGCCGGCGTCCCCTCGACCGTTTCGTTTCCACCTGAAGCCCGTGCCACACGCATCGCGCGGGTCCGGAGGCTCTTTCGCATGAACGCACTGGGTTGGCTCGTCCTTGGTCTGCTGATCGGCTGGGCCATCGAATTCGCCATCGACTTCCTGTACTGGCGCAAGAAAGCGCAAGAAGAGGCCGAGGCCTTGGCCCAGCAGGAAAGCGTGCTGCTGGCCCAGCAGACCGAGCTGGGTCACCGCCAGGCCACGCTGCGCCTGCGCGAGAAGGAAATGGCCGATCTGCAGGCCTCGCTGGCCAGCCGCGACGCCGAGCTGCTGCAACAGGCCCGTCGTGTGGAAGAGCGCTCCGACGATCTGTCCCGCGTGGAGCAGGCCATCGAGAAGCGCCGTGCCGACCTGGACCGCATGGGCCTGACGCTGAACGAGCGCGACAAGGAAATTGCGGCGCGTGGCGAGCAGCTCCGCTCCAAGGAAGCGAATTACAACCGCCGCCTGGACACGCTGGAAGGCACTGAGGCCGAGCTGGCGCGCCGTGTGGCGGTAGTCAGCAACCGCGAGGAAGCCATGCAGAGTTGGGAAGGGCGCATCCTGTCCCGCGAGCATGACGTGGCCGACCGCGAGGCTTCCGTCAATTACCACGCCAACCGTATCGCCAATGACGCTGCCGGCTACGAGGCCGTCAAGAACCTGCTGAAGCAGCACTATCGCACCGCCGAAGGGCGTGACCGCCTGCAGGCGCTGGTGGGCATCGACGACCGTACCGTCGAGCTGCTTAACCAGGCCGGCATCCGCACTTTCGAGCGCCTGGCCGAGACCTCCATGGGGGAACTTACCCGTCTGATGGAAGCCGCCGGTCCGCGCTTTGCACTGGCCAACCCGCTCAGCTGGGCCGAACAGGCGGGCCTGTTCCTGGCCGAGGACTGGGTGGCCCTGGACGAGCTGCAGGCCGAGCTGAAGGGTGAGAAGCGCGAGAACGTGGCCGCAGGGCTGCTGGCTGCCATGCGCCGCCGGCCGGGCGCCCAGACCACTGACACGCAGGAAGCTGCTCAGCTGGCTGGCGAGACGTCGGCCGCGGAAACGCCGGTGGCCGAAACGGCCGCTGCCGGGGTGGCTGCGGTCGCGGGTGCGGCAGTGGCTGCCATGGGCACCACCG
>CALIXC010000176.1 GCA_938046755.1 uncultured Lautropia sp.
CCAGCAGCAGGGCCTCGTCGCCGGCCTCGGCAGCGGGCGTGTGCCGGTCGATAAGAAGCGGCGCATCGGCAGAGGCCCGGTAGCCGCGGGCCAGCAGGCCCACCTTCAGTCCACGTTCGTGCAGCGCACGGGTCAGGGCGATGACCAGTGGCGTCTTGCCTGAGCCACCCACCACCACGTTGCCCACCACCACCACGGCCGGGCGGCCGGCGGGGGGGTGTTCGATCTGTGCGGCCCGTCGGCGGGCCAGGGTTGCCACCAGCCAGGACAGCGGCAGCAGAAGGGGGGCTAGCAGCCAGGCCAGCAGGCGGTCGGCACCACGGGCCTGGTCAAACCAGACTCGCAGCATCCAGGCTTCCAGCCGGCGGCGCAGCCCCTCGGTCTTCAAGGCGCTACCCGTCTCATGGGGGCGCTGGTGATGTACCGGCCCGTCACTGGGCCGATTGCTTCGTCTTGGTGGCGAAGCTCACACGCGGCAGGCCGGCGATGCGGGCGCTTTCCATGACGTTCACCACCGATTGGTGGGAAGCAGCGGCATCGGCATGCACCACCACGATGGGGTTTTGACGGTCGCCGGCTGCACGACTCAGCACGCTGGCCAGCATGTTGGCATCGGCATGCCCCACCACTTCGTCGTCCACCCGGTACTGTCCGTCGGCCGTCACGGCCACGATGATCTGTACCGGCGCTTCCGGTGTTTCCTTGCCGGCCGCGGAGGGCAGGTCCACCGCCAGCTCGCGGTAGCGGTTGTAGGTGGTGGTGACCATCAGGAAGATGAGGATCACCAGCAGCAGGTCGATGAGCGGGATGAAGTTGATTTCCGGCTCTTCACGCCGGATGGATCGCCGAAAGTTCAATGCCGGCCCCCGATTCCTTTGATCACGTCCACTAGGCGCAGCGACTGCTGCTCCATTTCTACCAGGAAGTTGTCGACCCGGCTACGGAAGCCTCGGTACGCCAGCAGTGCTGGAATGGCCACGCCGATACCGAAGGCCGTGTTGTAGAGGGCGATCGAGATGCCATGAGCTAGCTGGGTCGGATCGTTGCCGCTGGGAGCCTGCGAGCCGAAGATCTCGATCATGCCGATAACGGTGCCGAACAGGCCCAGCAGCGGGGCCACCGTGGCTAGGGTGCCCAGCGTGGGCAGGAAGCGCTCCAGGTCATGCGCCACGGCACGGCCGGTCTCTTCCATGGCGTCCTTGATCATGTCGCGCGACTCGAACTCGTGCCGCAGTCCGGTGGCCAGCACCCGGCCCAGCGGCGAGGAGCGTTCCACGCGTGTCACCATTTCGGCATTGAGCTGCCGATTTCGGTGCAGGTTGACCACTTCCTCCAGCATGCCGGGCGGAAGGATCTTGCGGCGTTGCAGCGTGATCGCCCGTTCGACGATCAGGGCAACCGTGGTGATCGAGGCGAGGATCAGAAACCAGATGGGCCAGCCAGCGGCCTGGATGATGGAGAACAAGGGAACACACTCCGGAAGGGGTAGAACTTTCGCGGGACGCGAACGCCGGGATTGTCGGTTTTTTTGTTTAGGGTCGGCAAGTGTGGCACGAACCCGCAACGGCCTGTGCAAAGACCTGTGGACAACTCTGTGGGCAGCTGCGTTTCACCCCGTAATTACAGATGCAGGCGCAGGACGGACGTGAAGATCGGGTCAAGGCTTGATATGGAAATTCCTTTATCATTCAATGAGTTGGCGATGGGGAAGGGACCCGGCCCCTGTGCCGCTCCAGCTCCTGCCATCTACAGAAAGCGTTGGCTTTTGTGTGGATAAAAGTACCGATGAAACAACAGGAAAGCGTTTTTACAGCCTCTTCGCAGCCTTTTACGGGTGAGCAGACGCTGACAGTCGGCCAGCTCAACCGGATGGCTGGTCGTCTGCTGCAGGACACGTTCGGCACCGTGCGGGTGGTGGGTGAGCTGTCCAACTTCACGCGGGCGGCCAGCGGCCACTGGTACTTCACACTGAAGGAAACCGGTGCTGCCGTGCGCGCTGTCATGTTCCGCATGTCGGCGCAGCGTGTGGGCTTCGTGCCGCGTGAGGGCGATCGCGTCGAAGTGGTGGCTCGCGTCACGCTCTACGAGGCACGCGGCGACTTCCAGCTGGGCGTCGAGCGCATGCAGCTGGCCGGGGCTGGCGATGTCTGGCAGCGCTTTGCGCGGCTGAAGGCGCTGCTGGCGGCCGAAGGACTGTTCGACCCCGGGCGCAAGCAGCTGCTGCCGCCCCATATCCACACCGTCGGCGTCATCAGCTCACTGAAGGCTGCAGCGCTGCAGGACGTGCTCACCACGCTGCGCCGGCGAGCCCCACAGCTGCGCGTCATCATCTACCCGGCCAGCGTGCAGGGGCAGCAGGCGCCGGCCGAGCTGCTGGCCGCCGTCGAGGCTGCCGAGGCGCGGCTGGAGTGCGATGTGCTGCTGCTGGTGCGCGGCGGGGGCTCCTTCGAGGATCTGGACGCTTTCAACGACGAGACGCTGGCCCGGCGACTGGCCTGCTGCACGCTGCCAGTGGTCAGCGGTGTCGGCCATGAATCCGACTTCACCATTTGCGATTTCGTGGCCGATGTGCGGGCTCCGACGCCCACGGCGGCGGCCGAGCTGGTCAGCACTGATCGGCGCGAGAGCCTGCAGCGGCTGCGCCACCAGCGCGTGCGGCTGCAGCAGGCCATGCAGCGCCAGCTGGAGCGGCTGGAGCAGCGCCTGGACATGGCTGAGCGCCTGCTGCGTTCACCGGCACGGCAGCTGCAGGCCCATTGCCAGCGGCTGGAACAGCTGGCAGAACGGCTGCAGCGCTGGCCGTTGCAGGAACTGCCCCGGCAGGAGATGCGCGTGGAACGCCTGGCCGAGCGCTTGCAACGGGCCATGGCCAGCCGGCTGGCCGAGAGCCAGGGACGCTGGCAGCGTGCGGCCGACACCCTGCGACTGCCCTCGACGGACGCGGCGGGATTTCGCCTGGCGCAGGCCGAGCAGCGCCTGGCGCATGTCGCCCGTGGCTGCTGGCAACGTGCTGCGGCCCGGCTGGAGATGGCCGAGAACAGCCTGGCGCTTATCAGCCCGCTGGCCGTGCTGGGGCGTGGCTACGCGCTGGTGCGCGATGCCGACGGCCACCTGCTGACCACGGTCGATGAGGCCCGCCCCGGCGGGCAGGTCGAGGTCCGTCTGCAGGATGGCAGCCTGCAGGCAACCGTTGATATGATCATTTCTAACCATTCGTCGGGTTGAAGTGTGGGAAGATGCGCCCAACTACGCATCTGTGGCGCTTTTGCCACGGTAAGCTGGGTGCTGTTCGACCCGTGGCTGGTGCCTGTCTGGCTCTCAGTTTGCGGCCTGTCATGCCTGCTTCCACAGGCGTGCAAGCCCTGTCCGGACCTTCTTCCGGTTCGTTTCCTTCCTTTCACTTTCAGAGGAGCACTCGTATGGCTCTCATCCAGATGTTCGTCGTCGGCCTGGTCATTGGCTTCATCGCCCGTGCCATCATGCCGGGCACCCAGAAACTCGGCTGGATCATGACGGCCGTCCTCGGCGTCGTCGGTTCCGCCCTGGCCAATTTCGTGGGCGGTGCCATGCACTTCTACGAGCCGGGCCAGACGGCCGGCTGGATCGCCTCGGTCATCGGCGCCATCGTCGTGCTGGCCGTGGTGGGCAAGCTCTCCAACAAGGGCTGATCACGCAGGGCAGGGCTGGCCATGACCTGTGGCCGGTCCTCGAAGGCCAGCGCCTGGCAGTCTGGCCTTTCCGTCGTTGCGCTCCCCCTTCAGGGCTGACACAGCTTACGGCTTCGTTTCGCCGTTCAGCGCCGTTTCAAGCCCCTTCACTACATCCCCCACCTTCACGCCGTGCGCGTCGAACCAGCCCTGGTTCATCTCCAGCGCGTGGCGCACCGGCCGAGAAGGGCAGTGGCTGCGCTCGTCGCGTGGCTGCATGTCGGCCAGATCCGTCACCTTGCCGTCCTCGTCCAGGAAGGCCACTGTCAGCGGAATCAGCGTGTTCTTCATCCAGAAGCAGTACTGTGCGGGCTGCTCGAAGACGAACAGCATCCCATGGTTCTCAGGCATCACCGTCCGGTGCATCAGACCGCGCTCCCGTTCCGGCTCGGTGCGCGCCAGCTCGGCTTCGAGGCGCTGGCCGCCTGCTTCCAGTTCCAACACCTGCATCCGGTAGGGTGGGGTGGCCTGTGCGGGCTGGATGCCGGCCAGCCAGGCGCCGGCCACCAGCAACAGGCCGGCCATGCGGACGGATGATCCTTGGGCTCGGCGCCATCCTCCAGCCCGGTGCGTGCCGCCATCTGCAAGGCGTGCCGAAGCGTTGTCGGCTATCGTTGGAGCGCGCGTGAAGGTTGGCGTCGTGGCAGGTTGGGCAGCAGAGGAAATGGGCATGGCAGATCCGGGGACATCCCGTTGAGATTCCTGTGTCAGCGCCGATCATACCCTGACCGCAGCCCGCAGCCCGCAGCCCGCAAGTCGGAGCCAGAGCAGCCCTGTTCACGCCATGGCCTCGGTTTCGGCCGCCTCGGCTCGGCCAGCCTCTTGGTCCTGGCCTGCGCGTCTTTACGGGCGTCGCATGCCGTCGCCCCTTCATCTCGGGACTTTCCCTGAGAACGTCGCACCCAGGAGGCGTTTACGTCTGTGGCCGCCATGCATGGCTGGCATAATCCCCCCTTCCCCGGGGTCACTTTCGTCCGGCGCCGTCTTCGCCTGCGGGCGGTCGCCGCACAGCGTCCGCGCCCCGACCGGTGTCAATCCGCACTACAGGTCCACAATCCATGTACCAACACATCAAGGTGCCCGATCAGGGCCAGAAGATCACCGTCAACCAGGATTTCTCCCTCAACGTGCCTGACAACCCCATCGTGCCTTACATCGAAGGGGATGGCACCGGCTTCGACATCACGCCGGTGATGCTGAAGGTGGTGGATGCCGCCGTGCAGAAGGCCTATGGCGGCAAGCGCAAGATCCACTGGATGGAGATCTACGCCGGCGAGAAGGCCACCCAAGTCTACGGTCCCGACGTGTGGCTGCCCGATGAGACGCTGGACGTGCTGCGTGAGTACGTCGTCTCCGTCAAGGGCCCGCTCACCACGCCGGTCGGCGGCGGCATCCGCTCGCTCAACGTTGCCCTGCGTCAGCAGCTCGACCTCTACGTCTGTCTGCGGCCCGTCCAGTACTTCGACGGCGTGCCCTCGCCGGTGCGCGAGCCCCACAAGACCGACATGGTGATCTTCCGCGAGAACTCCGAGGACATCTACGCCGGCATCGAGTACGAGGCCCAGACCGACAAGGCGAAGAAGCTCATCGATTTCCTGCAGAAGGAGCTGGGCGTCACCAAGATCCGCTTTCCCGAGACCTCCGGCATCGGCATCAAGCCGGTCTCGAAGGAAGGCACCGAGCGGCTGGTGCGCAAGGCCATCCAGTACGCCATCGACAACGACAAGCCCTCCGTCACCCTGGTGCACAAGGGCAACATCATGAAGTTCACCGAAGGAGCCTTTCGTGACTGGGGCTATGCACTGGCGAAGAACGAGTTCGGTGCCGAGCTGCTCGACGGCGGCCCGTGGATGAAGCTGAAGAACCCGAAGACCGGCAAAGACATCATCGTCAAGGACGTGATCGCCGACGCCTTCCTGCAGCAGATCCTGCTGCGCCCGGCGGAATACTCGGTCATCGCCACGCTCAACCTCAATGGCGACTACATCTCCGACGCCCTGGCCGCTCAGGTCGGTGGCATCGGCATCGCTCCGGGTGCCAACCTGTCCGACTCGGTGGCCATGTTCGAGGCCACTCACGGTACTGCGCCCAAGTACGCCGGCAAGGACTACGTGAACCCCGGTTCCGAGATCCTCTCGGCCGAGATGATGCTGCGCCACATGGGCTGGACCGAAGCGGCCGACCTGATCATCTCGTCGATGAAGAAGGCCATCGCCAGCAAGAAGGTCACTTATGACTTCGCCCGCCTGATGCCGGATGCCGAGCAGGTCTCCTGCTCGGGCTTCGGCCAGGTGATGATCGACAACATGTGATCATTGCTCGGGTCTCTTTGCACAGCCGCCCGGAAGGGCGGCCGTCGTCAGAAAGGCCCTGGGGCCCTCTGAACCCCCGCACCGTGGCGCATCAGCCTGCGGGGCGGCTTCCGGAGGATCCTTGAGACTGCACTTCAGGGGGAGCGCCCGGAGACGGGTGTTCCCCCTTCCTGTTTCAGTACCCCAGCGGGTGCTTCGGCAGGTCGCCAGCCGTGGCGTTCCAGTAGTACAGGTCGCGCCGGCTGGCTACTGGCGAACGGTCATCCACCACGTAATAACCCTGACGCACCAGAGGCTGTCCCAGTTTCCAGCCCGCCGGTACTGTGTAGCGGGCGCAGGTCAGCCGCTTCACGGCCGAACCATGCACGTTCAGACACAGCCGTGCTTCGTCGGCCCGACTGGCGTTGGCCACAAAGAGCTGCAGGAAGGTGCCCTTCGCACCGCTCCAGTGGCGTAGCACCTGGTTGAACGGCACCAGCGTGCCCTTTTCCACCACGAAGGGATGGATGCCCTTCAGATGGAACTCATACCCATCCGGCGATGAATATCCCGGACGCAAGCCCTCGATGATCTCGGTTTCTGTCTGCAGCCCGAGCGCCGTTGTCGGTGTTGCTTTGGAGCGTCGTATTGCACGAGTTGCTCGGGTCGTGCAGCGCCCGATCAGGCATCCGGTCAGTCGACCTTCAACGTCTCCACCAGGGCACGCAGCGGGGCCGGAATCCGGCGGTCGGGGTAGTACAGGCAGAACCCCGGGTAACGGGGGCTCCAATCCGTCAGCACCTGCACCAGCCGCCCGTCCTCCAGCCAGGGGCGGCAGATGGCGTCCATCGCATAGGCCAGGCCCAGGCCCCGCGCTGCGGCGTCCAGCATCAGCTCGGGATCGTCCAGCACCAGCGCGCAGTCCAGATTCAGTTCCATGAGGCCGGGGGCCTGGGCGGCGGATGATCCGGGACTTGTGTCGTCGGCTTGCTGGGTGGGCGGGGCGGTCCGCGTGAACTCCCATCGATAGACATTACCGCTGCCGATCTGCCGAAAGCCGATGCAGCGGTGCCGGAGCAGTTCGTGGGGTGTGCAGGGCGGCGGATGTGCGGCCAGATGATCGGGGGAGGCCACCACTATCGTCTGCAGCTCCGGCGTGACGGGCACCGCCACCATGTCGCCGGGAATGCTTTCCCGCAGCCGGATGCCGGCATCGAAGCCGTCGCGCACGATGTCGACGAAACCGTTGTCTGCCGCGATGTCGAGCTGGATGTCGGGGAACCGTTCCATGAAGGCGCGCAGCCGTGGCAGCAGCACCTGGCTGGCCACGCAGCGCGGCATGCTCAGACGGATGCGGCCGGCCGGAAGGTCACGATGGGCATTGACGGCCTCGATGGCGTTTTCCATCCCCGCCAGGGCCGGACCGACACGGGAAAAGAGCGCCTGTCCGGCTTCTGTCGGCGCCACGCTGCGCGTCGTGCGATGCAGGAGCCGTACGCCGAGCTTCTCTTCCAGCGTCCGCAGGCTGTGCGACACGGTCGAAGGGCGCAGGCCCAGGCGCGCTGCCGCGCCCCGGAAACTGCCTTCCTCGACGATGGCGGCAAAGGCAGCCAGCTCGGCGAAATCGCTGTGGCGCATGATCGATTGATGGCCCTCATGCATCAGGCCATGAAATGAAAACGGGCTTATCGCAGCTCATTGTAGCCACTACGATGGACTCATATTCCCGCTTCGGAGGCCGCCATGAAGATACTGGTCAATCTCTTTCATCCGCACCTGAACAGCTCCCGGGTCAACCGCGCCTGGGCGCAGCACCTGACCACACAGCCGGACATCACGGTGCGCGACATTTACGCCCTTTATCCGGATGGCAAGATCGACATCGCGGCCGAGCAGCAGGTCCTGCTGGCCCATGATCGTCTCGTCTTCCAGCACCCGTTCTACTGGTATTCGGTTCCGCCCTTGATGAAGCAGTGGCTGGATGACGTGCTGGTCTATGGCTGGGCCTATGGTCCGGGGGGTGATGCACTGGCTGGCAAGGAATGGGTCTCGGCCATCTCCACCGGTGGCCCGGCCGATTCCTATCAGGCGGGCGGCTACAACGGCTTCTCGATGAGCGAATTCCTGAAGCCGCTGCAGCAGACAGCCCTCCTGCTAAAGACCCGCTTCCTGCCTGCCTATGTCTTTCATGGCGCCGTCAACGCCAGCGACGACGACGTGCGCTACTCTGCTGACGCCATGCTCGCCCACATCAGCGATCCGCTGCTGGATCCGGAAAAGCGCCTGGCTGCGCTGCTGGCCGGCATGGAAAGAGATGGCGTGGTGCTGGGAAGCGGATCCTGAAATCGGGCCTACCCTTCCACCATGGCCATGGCCTCGATCTTGTGGCCGTCGGGGTCGTGCACGAAGCAGCCGTAGTACTGCTTGCCGTAGATGGGGCGCGGGCCCGGGGCGCCGTCGTCGGTGGCGCCGGCTTCCAGCGCGGCCTTGTAGAAGGCATCCACCTGGGCCGACGTCTCGGCGTAGAAGGCGATATGCACGCCATTGGCCACTTCTGCTGGCTGGCCGTTGAACGGTGTCTGCACCCAGAACTCTGGATAGGCGCGGCCGTAGGCCACCGCATGGTGCTCCTGGCTCAGATCCACGACGCGGCCGATGCCCAGGGCGCCCAGCGCCTTGTCATAGAAGGCGAGGGCACGGTCGAGCTGGTTGGTGCCGAGCGAAACGTGGGAAAGGATGCTGGGATTGCTGGACATGATCGGGCCTCCTGTCAAGATGCGATCAGGACGATCATAGCGCCGGGGTGGGGGGGGTTGCCGCCGATGATGCACGTCGCGGTCGGGATCTTCGGGTCGTGCCCGGTGCCGATGGGGGCGGCGCTTCTTCGGCGGGGGCTTGGGG
>CALIXC010000177.1 GCA_938046755.1 uncultured Lautropia sp.
TGGTCGTGAGCGGCATGATGAGGGTCATCATCCCGGCGCCCGTCAGCGCCAGCGGGGCGGTGAGGTCCCAGCCCGTCAGGGACGGCCCGGTGGCCGAGATCGTCCACAGGGCCCAGGTCAGCGCGCCCGCTTGCGCCGTCCCCCCGGCCAGCACGGCCCACTTGCCCATCCGTTTCGTCGCGAGGATCGCCAGTGGCGTGGCCGCCATGGAGCCCAGTGCGAAGGGCAGGAGCGTGAGCCCTGCCGCAAGGGCGGTGAATCCGAGTGCGCTTTGCACGTAGTACAGCAGGACGAGCACGTAACCGCCATTGCCGATCGACGAGAGCACCTGCACCAGCTGCCCGCTGGCGAAGCCCCGGTCGCAGAACAGGGGGAGCGGCAGCAGGGGGGAGCCGTGGGCCTTGAGCATGCGCCTCTGCTGCCACACGAACGCGGCTATGGCGAAGGGGGCCGCCGCCAGCATGGCCCAGATCCACCACGCCCATCCCGCGGCGCGGCCGTCGGTGAGCGGGAAGACGACCAGGAGGACCCCGAGCCCTCCCAGCAGCGCTCCGATCAGATCGGGTTCGAGGGGGTGCTCCGACCGGCTCCTGGGCACGGCCGTGAGCGCCGCGGCGACGATCATGGCTCCGACCGGCACGTTCACGAGGAAGACGCTGCGCCATCCCATGCCGAAAAGGTCGATTGTGACGAGCCATCCGCCCAGGACCAGTCCCCCGACGGCCCCCAGTGAGCTCAGTGCGCCGATGACGCCCAGGACGGGGGCGCGCTCCTGCGGCGCGTACATCACCTGCACGCTGGAGAGCACTTGGGGCATCATGACCCCGGCGAACCCGCCCTGGACCACTCGGGCGGTCACCAGCAGGTCGCCCGACTGCGACAGGGCCGCCCCGAGGGAGGCGAGGGTGAAGCCCACCATCCCGATCACGAAGATGCGCCTGTGGCCGAAGATGTCGCCCAGCCGGCCGCCTGTGATGAGCAGCGTCGCGAACGCGATGATGTAACCGGCCAGGGTCCACTCCAGTTGCTCCGGCGTCGCGCCCAGGTCCTTGCCGATGGTGGGCAGGGCGACGTTGGTGATCGTTGAGTCCATCAAATCCATGAACGTCGCCACCATGAGCACGGCGGTGGCGGCGGCGCGCGATCCGACGGCGCGCCGGTCAGCGGATCTTCCCTCGTTCTTCATGCGTGCCTCCTTTTGCAGCTCCTAGATGTGTACACCGTACACTTGCATGGTGAGTACACTGTACGCTGGTATCGTGGTCGGAGCAATCCGATCCCCGGTGGGGAAGGCGAGGAGGGAACATGGCGCGCGCGGACCAGGATGCCCCGCCCAAGTGGGTGCGGTGGCTGTGGGAAGTCGATGCCCTTGGAGCGGAGGCGGGGCAGGGGGCGGGCAAGGGACTGGACATCGGCAGAATCGTCCGTGCGGGCATCGCGCTCGCGGACGACGAGGGCCTGGAAGGGGTGTCGGTGCGCAAACTCGCCCAACGCCTCGGCGTGAGCACGATGGCGGCGTACCGGCACATCGGCTCCCGTGACGAGGTCGTCGCCGCCATGGTCGATGTCGCCTTCGGCCAGCCTCCCCTCCTCCCGGGGGCCCCTGAGGGCTGGGAGGCCGGGCTGTGGCAGGGGCTGCGCTTCCTGTGGCTGCCGGCACTGGCGCTGGCCTGTGTGCAGGGGGCCATTCTGGCGCGCTTCGTGCGCACGTCGATGCTGGAGGTGCAGGGTGAGCCCTTCGTGCGGACGGCGCGTGCCAAGGGGCTGTCGATGCGTCAGGTGCTGTGGGGGCACGTGTTTCGCAATGCCTCCATTCCGGTGCTGACGGTGGCGGGGATGCAGTTTGCGGAGCTGCTGGGGGGCGCGGTGGTGATCGAGAATGTGTTTTCGCTGCCGGGGCTGGGGCGATTGCTGTTCCAGAGCATTGCCAACCGTGACCTGCCGGTGGTGCGCAATGGGGTGCTGCTGCTGGTGGCGATGGTGGTGGTGATCAATTTCCTGGTCGATGTGCTGGCGGCGTGGATCGATCCGCGCCTGCGGGTGCGTGTGCGCTGAGCGGGCGGGCGGATGGTGCCGGTGAACGAGGATCTTCAGACCAGTGTGCCCCGCCGGGATGGCGGGGCAGGGCATGTGGCGGAGTCTGCCGCAGGGCGCATGTCGGAGGAGCGTGGTGCGCGGCAAGGGGAAGACATGCCGCAGCAGGGGCACGTTGTCGCGGAGGCGAGGGCGACCGGTTTCTGGCGGCGGGCGCTGCGGCACCCGGGCTTTGTGGTCGGTGCGCTGCTGGTGCTGGCGCTGGTGCTGATGGCGGGGGTGTCGGCGTTCTGGACGCCCTACGGGCCGGAAGACCTGGACATGGAGGCGGTGCTGGAGTCGTCTTCGGCGGCGCACTGGCTGGGTACGGATGCCTTCGGACGCGATGTGGCTTCCCTGCTGCTCTTGGGTGCGCAGGCGTCGCTGCTGGCCGGGGTGATTGCGGTGGGCATCGGGCTGGGCGCAGGGTTGATGCTGGGACTTCTGGCCGCAGCCTGGCCGGGGCGTGTGCAGGGGCTGATCATGCGCGCGGCGGATTTCATGCTGGCGTTTCCGGCGATCCTGACGGCGATCATGCTGACGGCGGTGTTCGGGGCCGGGCTGGGCAATGCCATCGTGGCGGTGGGCATCTACAACATTCCGTCCTTCGTGCGCATCACGCGCGCAGCCGCCGCTGGCGTGTGGTCGCGCGAGTATGCGATGGCGGCGCGGGCCTGTGGGCTGGGGCCGTGGCAGATCACGTGGCGGCACGTGCTGCCCAACATCCTTCCGCTCTTGCTGGTGCAGGCCACGGTGCGCTTTGCGGTGGCGATCCTGGCGGAGGCGGCGCTGTCGTTCCTGGGGTTCGGGGTGCAGCCGCCGCAGCCTTCCTGGGGGCGGATGCTGGCTGATGCGCAGTCGGTACTGTTTGAGGCGCCGCTGCAGGCGTTGTGGCCGGGGTTGGCCATCATGCTGGCGGTGCTGGGGCTGAACCTGCTGGGGGACGGGCTGCGGGATCTGCTGGATCCCAAGCTGCGCCGACGTTGAGGAGCAAGGGATGAGGCTGGGACTGACCAATCTGGCGTGGGATCCGTCTCGGGACGAGGCGGTGGCCGGGCTGCTGGCGCGGCTGGGGGTGGATGCCATTGACGTGGCGCCCAGCAAGTATTTTGCGGATGTGGCGGCGGTGCGTGAGGCCGAGGTGCGCCGGGTGCGCGACTGGTGGGCGGATCGGGGCATCGAGATCACGGGCATGCAGTCGCTGCTGTATGGCACGCAGGGGCTGAACCTGTTCGGCCCGCCGGACGTTCAACAGCGGATGCTGGCGTATCTGGCAGCGGTGTGTCGGGTGGGGGCCTGGCTGGGTGCGACGCGGCTGGTGTTCGGGTCGCCGGCCAATCGCAACCGGACGGGGCTGACCGATGCCGAGGCATGGACGCGGGCGCTGGAGTTCTTCGGGCGGCTGGCGGAGGTGGCGGCCGACGCAGGCGTGACGATCTGCCTGGAGGGCGTGCATCCGCACTATGGCGCGAACTTCATGACGGACACGGCGTCCAGCCTGCACATGGCCCGGGCGCTGAACCATCCGTCGGTGGGTATCGTGCTGGACACGGCGGTGGTGCAGCTCAATGGCGAGGACATCGAGGCGCTGCTGGCCGAGGGCGCGGCCTGGGTGCGGCACATTCACGCCAGCGAGAAGGACCTGGTGCCGCTGGGGCAGTCTGCCGGCGCGCGGCAGCCGGGAGTGCAGCCAGGAGTGCCGCCGGGACATGTTCCGGAGGCGGTCGATCATGCCACCATGGCGGCGGCGATCCGTCGCTGGGAGCCGGACCGGGTGGTGTGCGTGGAGATTCTTGCAAGAGGGAATGATTTGCATTTTGCAAATATCGAGCAGTCGCTGGCATTTGCGCGGCGACATTACTGATCGGTAGCGCTGGTTAATAAGATTGATTATTGTTATTTAATGCGATATGGGTATTTGAAAGTCGCCAAGTCATTGATTCTTGACGCCTCTCTGAAAGAATGGTGAAACGGACGTGCTTATGGGTTAATATGCCTCCGTTCCTCTTTGGGGAGTAGCCTGCTTCCGCAATGGAAGTGCTTCCGTCAACAGACTCGGCTGTCGGCATATAGGACGTGTTTTACAGGGCACGTCCTTGCTTCGACGCTGTGGCGGAAGCGGCCCGGGATGTTTCCGGACAGGGCCCGTCTGCGCCATGCGTGGCGTGGGGGCAGCCCGTTCCGCACTTCCCGGCAGCCGGTCCACCTGGACCGGGCCTGGCGAGACCGACGAGCGACACGCCGCGCAGGCATCGGTCGGATGCGCGGCGTGTTGTGTCGTGCCGGCCGCAGGTAATCCCTTTTCCCCATGAGTGCCCTTTCCATTGTTGCGCTTGGCATGGCCATGTCCACCGACGCTTTTGCGGCGGCGCTGGCCAGAGGCGCCTGCATGTCACGACCCCGCCTGTCTCAGGCGCTGGGCATCGGCATCCTTTTTGGCGTTGTCGAGGCCACCACGCCGCTGATTGGCTGGCTGCTGGGATCGGCAGCCTCGCGCTTCGTGGCCAGCATCGATCACTGGGTGGCTTTCGTGCTGCTGGCGGGGCTGGGCATTCACATGGTCTGGAAGTCGTTCCAGCCTCTGGAGCCCGAGTGTGATGATCAGTCGGATGCGCCGTACGACACAGGGGTGCAGCTGGGCGCGGATGGCAGTGCCCTGCGGACGGGACGTCTGTTGCCGGCCGGCCTGCTGTCGATGCTGCTGACCAGCGTGGCCACCAGCATCGATGCGATGGCGGTGGGCGTGACGCTGGCCTTCGTGGACGTGCCCATTGGCCAGGTGGCGCTGGTGATCGGCCTGTGCACCACGATGATGGTGACGATCGGCGTGATGCTGGGCCGGCTGCTGGGCACGCTGGTGGGCCGGCGCGCCGAGATGCTGGGCGGTATCGTGCTGATCGTGATCGGGACGGTGATCCTGTATGAGCACCTGGCCGAAGGGCCCGCGCTGGCGTTGCTGCGCAGCGAGGTCCTGGGCTGAGGACGCAGGGCGCGTCACCTCTTCAGGTCGAGGCGTACCCATGCGGCGCCCACATCCAGCTGCAGGTTACGTTCGGGGTGAATGACGCGATTGCGTTTCCAGAAGTCGGGGCTGCGCTCAGCGTAGCCCAGACCGGCCTGGTACTGCACACCGGTGCGACTGTATCCATAGCGGGCAAAGCCGGCGTTCAGTTCGTAGCGGGTGCAGGGATGGACCTCGGCGCGGGCGCCGAAGGCATCGCGGTCGGTCTTGCCGGTATCGAGCTGCAGGCTGGCGCACTTGGCCTGACTGCGGGTGGCATCGCCGAACAGTTCGATGCGCGTGTCCTGCGTGGGGGAGGGCCAGGTTCATCGAGGCGCTGCGACGCTTGTACCAGGAGTGCACGCGCTCCCCGCGGCGTGGTCATGAAGGAAGGGACCTTCCGGAAGCGGTGTTAGCCGTTGGGATGCTGCAGTATCTCCTTTTGCTAATAGACAAGATAACTCTAATGGGAGGGTTTGATATTTATGGATGTAAATTGACTGTGGGGTGGCCATGCGACAGAAGGCAGATCGCCAAGCCACCATCAGGTTGATGCGGATGGTGGGTGATGAGTACGGCCTGCCACCAAGTAGATAGAGGACGGAATCCAGAACAGCGCTGCACCAGCACGCCGTCGAACACGCCGGGGAAGGCTGTGCGGTGACTGGCTGTCGATGCTCACAGGAGTCTCC
>CALIXC010000178.1 GCA_938046755.1 uncultured Lautropia sp.
CGGTAGGTGGACTGGTAGTCCTGCTGATCACGGAAGATCAGCTCACCTTCCGTCATCTCCTGATCCGGCGTGTAGCCACGGTGTGCTTCGTCAACGATGATGCAGTCGTAGACCCCGGCACTGAGCCGGTTTTCATCGTCCAAAAGGCGTCGCACCATGGTCTGAACGGTGGTGACTTCGACCTGTGTTTCCTTCGTGGGCCTAGTTTTTTTGCGCCACACCTTGCGCTGGCCACTTCCGCTTGTCTCAAGCTGGTGGCCCTTGTCATGCAGGCCAGCAATGTTGTAGATGTCTGCCAGTGTCAGGCTGCGATCCAGGGGTTCGTCTGAGAAAGTCTCCAGTGTCTGTTCTGCCAGCGCTGACCGATCCACCAGAAACAGGATGCGTCGGAAACGCTGGGTGCGCAGCATGCGATAGATCAACCCCAGACAGGTACGGGTCTTTCCGGTGCCGGTGGCCATCGCCACCAAGGCGGTACGCTTCTGGTGGGCCAGGGCTGTTTCGATGGCCTTGATAGCGTCCTTCTGATAGTAGCGCAGCGACAGCTCGCCGTAGTCGTCGGCCTGTTCCTGCAGGGCTTTCTCGGCTTGCTCGATGTCCTGCTCCAGCATGGCCTTGAGCTCTTCTGGGCTGTGGAAGGCGCGCAGGGCATGCGCGATGTTGCAGGGGCGGCGCAGGTCGCGGAAATGGATGCCGCTGGAATCCAGATGCTGCTGGATATAGGCGCGGCCGTTACAGGCATAGGCGTAGGGAAGCTGGAAGCTGTTGCCGCTGCCATCCGGCCAGGGGGCTTTCAGGGAGATGGCCTGCCAGGGCAGGGTCAGCACCTCGTTTTCCATCCGGAAGGCCCGTGCATAGCGTTCAGCCTGGCCAATGTATGAGGCTACGGCAGTGTTGAAGCGCTTGGCCTCCACAATGGCTACCGGCATCAGGCCAACAAACAGTACGTAGTCGGCCTGCTCCGGGTGGCCACGTTGTCCTTGCGAAGGCATTGGCCATTCGGCAATGGCCAGGTTTTTGCCTTCTTGCGGGCGGGTACCCTTGGCGTAGTGAAGCGTCTGGCTGTCGGCTTCCCAGCCGGCCTGACGGAGCTGGTCGTCGATCAGCAGGCGGGTGGCGGCTTCGTCCAGATCCACTTGCCGGGCTGCCTGGCTGGCGCGCTGGATGAGCTGTTTCAGACGGGCGTCGCGGTCGGCCTGGATGCTTGCAGCCAGAGGGGTTGCAGTACTGCCGGCGGCAACCAGCGGTACATCCACAGGGAGGGCGCCGGTTGGTGTCTGGCCCTGCGCCAGCAGCTTCTGCTCCAGTGCTTCCTGGCGTTCCTTCAGGCGAGCATTCTCTTCCTCCTGCCTGGCCAGCAGCTTTTCCCGCTCGATGCTTTCTGCCTTCAGCTTGTTGGCCAGCGCCTCACTTTCCTCGGCCAGCTTCTGATAAACGCTGCTTTCCTCCTCGGCCTGGGCATAGGCGGCTTCAGCCTGCCGCGTCATCTCCTGTTCCTGGGCCAGCTGGGTCTGCAAAGCCGCTTCCCGCTGTGCCAGCAAGGCCTGGTGCTGTGCCTGCTGGGTACGGGCCTGTTCCAGCTGCTGGTCCAGGTCCTGAACCTGCTTCTGCAGTTCGCCCAGCTTGCGGCTGGGGTTGTCGGGCGGGATGAAGGGGCCGGGCCGGTAGTCCGGCTGGTTGTCGAAAGTGCGGTGGTACCACAGCGCCAGCTCCCGGCCGATCTTCAGGACTTCCAGCCCCTCGGCAAAGCTGATCTGCGCATTGGCCTGGTGGGCGGCCTCGTTGCCACGCTTGCGCAGCAGATGCAGCATGCTGCGCACATTCGTGTCCAGTCGCAGCCGGCTTTCCAGCTCGCGCAGCAGCTCCAGCTGGGAGTTGAAGAGTGACGGCTGGATGCCCACCTGAATGGCCATGTCCCGGGCCATGTCCTCGGCCAGCAGCCGCATCTTGACTACGCAGGAACGCGGATCAATGGGAAAAACCCGCTCAGCCACGCTGCCCAGTTCTGCCCAGAGCGGGTGAAGCTTGGTCAGAAACGCAAAGTTGCTCGACGGTGTGCTCAACGAAGGTCTCCTTGCGGGGCTGGGTGGGGTTCGGGAGGCAGGGCTTGAGTCATGGGCCTGCGGGCGCGTGGGCGCCTACCCCTGATTTCCGACAGGTGTCGGAAATTTTACGGGAGACAGTGTGAAAAATGGCACGGAATAGGGGAAGGCGCTTGGGGTAGACCAACGGCCACCGGGGCACGTGAAGTTCTGGTGTTGCGTGATTGCTACGACTTGCTGAGTGTCGGATTAATGGACAATCGCTGGGCAGAGGATGGATGCTAGAGAGCAGAAGGCAGAAGGCAGAAGGCAGAAGGGGTATGCCTTCCTCCTTTCTGATGTGTTTTGTACAATATGTACAATTTCCAGTCTAAAGAGGAACCCCCATGCGCGCCATCACTGCCAGCAAGGCCCGTCAGGGCTTTGCAGAGCTTCTGGAATCCGTCGATCAGGGGCCGGTGGTCATAGAGCGCCAGCGCAGGGGCGTGGCCGTGGTGATGTCGGTGGCTGAATACTGGCGACTGCGTCAGGTCGATACTGCCGCACAGGCATGGGCGTCTGCTCAGCCTGAAGCACAGGGCACAAGCCCTGCCGGGCGGCAGGAGGATGATGGTCCCGGGGGCGCCTACAGGGTGACGGAAAAGGCTGCTGCCGGTATGCCCGTGCAACGGGAAGGCAGAAGGCGGCAGATGGGAACGCTGAAGGGGCAGCTGACCATCCCCGAGGACTTCGATCGCTGGCTGGAAGACGAGATCCAGGCGCTGTTTGCCGGCCAGGAGTCGTCCGAGGCCGAGCTTCTGCATTCGGCCGGGAAGGCGAAATGAAAGCGCTCTGCGACACGCATGTCCTGCTGTGGTACCTGGAAGGCAGGCAGGAGATGTTCTCTCCCAGGGTCCAGGCCTTTCTGATGGATGAGCGCAATACCCTGTGCTTCAGCGATGCCAGCATCTGGGAACTGGCCATCAAGGCCAGCCTGCGGAAGGACATCTTCCAGCATGATCCACAGCGAATCGTGGATGAGCTTCTGGATCAGGGCTTTGAAGAGACGCGCATTCGCCTACGGCACATCGTGGCTGTCCAGCGGTTGCCGCTGCTGCATCGGGATCCGTTTGACCGTCTGCTGATGATGCAGGCAGAAGTCGATCGGATGCTCTTTCTGTCAGCCGACAGTCAGATCATGCAGTACCAGAAAGAATACGTCGTCGATGTTCGGGCGTGACCTCACAGACCGCTGTGCCTCTCCCGCAGCGCATCAGTAGTCCGTTTCAGCGTGCGCTGACAGCAGCGTTCCTGCTGGCATCGATGAAGCGCATCATCTCATCGCCCAACCCACCGCGCAGGCAATCCAGCCGCAGGTCCACGGGCAGTGAGCGTAGCCAGGTGAGCTGGCGCTTGGCCAGCTGGCGGGTGGCGGCCACGCCGGCCTCGAAGAGGGTGTCGGGTGTGCGTTCGCCATCCAGCATCTGCCACACTTGACGGTAGCCGACAGTGCGCATGGCGGGCAGTTCGGCGTGCAGCTCGGGGCGGGCGTGCAGGCGCTTCACTTCGTCGATGAAGCCGTGGTCCAGCATCTGTGCAAAGCGCTGGGCGATGCGGGCGTGCAGCTGGCTTCGATCGCTCGGTTCCAGGCTGACGATGCGGATGTCGGGATGGGCCTTGGGTTTCTGGCCGGCGGCGTGCAGGGTAGAGAGGGGCTGACCGGTGATCTCGATGATTTCCAGCGCGCGCTGGATGCGCTGGGCGTCAGTGGCGTGCAGGCGCTGGGCGGTGATCGGATCCAGCGTGGCCAGACGCTGGTGCAGGTAGGGCCAGCCGTGCTCCGCAGCTTCGGCATCCAGCCGGGCGCGGATGTCGGGACGGGTGCCAGGTAGGTCGTCCATGGGATGCAACAGCGAGCGGGCATACAGCATCGTGCCACCCACCAGCAGCGGCAGGCGGCCGCGTGCCTCGATCTCGTCGATCAGCCGCCAGGCATCGGTGGCGAATTCTGCAGCGCTGTAGCTCTGCACTGGATCGCGGATGTCGATGAGGTGATGAGGTGCCGAATTTCTTTCTTCGGCGGTAGGCTTGGCGGTGCCGATGTCCATGTCGCGGTATACCAGCGCAGAGTCCACGCTGATGATCTCCACCGGCAGGTGTCTTGCCAGTTCCAGCGCCAGCGTGGTCTTGCCGGAGGCGGTGGGCCCCAACAGCATCAGGGCGCGCATGTTCATTGCCCTCGCATGAACCAGCGGTCCAGCTCTTCCAGTGTCAGCCGGAACCACGTGGGGCGGCCGTGGTTGCAGAAATCCGCGTCGGGCGTGGCCTCCATGTCGCGCAGCAGGGCGTTCATTTCAGGCAGAGTCAGGGCGCGGTTGGCACGTACCGAACCATGGCACGCCATGGTGGCCAGCAGGCGGTCCAGGCGCTTTTCCAGCGCGTTGTGCTGTGCGGGCGCCTGCCAGGCGGCCAGCACTTCGCGGGCCAGCTTCTCGGGGTTGGCGCGGGACAGCAGGGCAGGCACGCTGGTGACGGCGAGGGTGTCGGGGCTACGCACTTCCAGGTCGATGCCCAGGTCGCCCAGGGAGTCGGCGTCGTCGGTGACGGTGGCCACGTCCAGTTCGGTGGCCTGGAAGACGGCGGGAATCAGCAGCGGCTGCCGGGCGATCCGGTGGTCACGGTGGGCTTTCTTCAGGCGCTCCAGCACGATGCGCTCGTGCGCGGCGTGCATGTCCACGATGATCAGGCCATCGGCCGTCTGCGACAGGATGTAGATGCCGTGAAGCTGGGCCAGGGCAAAGCCCATGCGGGGCGTGTGGGCCAGTGGCGTGCCGTCTGGTGCCTTGGCGGGTCGCGCGGAAGGGCGGGGGGAGACGTTTTCGCCAGGTGTGCGGGGGGGCGTGTCGGTTGTGCTACCTACCGCGCTGCCTCCCGCTGTATCTGTCGTGGTTGCTGCTGTGGCATCGGCAGGGGAGGGGCTGGTATGGCGGGGATTCGTGGTGGATCCTGCTTCAGTGCCATGGGCGGCGCCCGTCACGCCGGGCCAGTCGGGGCGTGCTTCGGCGGCATGGAGGGCTGGCTGGTCATGTTTTTGTCCGAGGGAGGCAGGGGCAGCTGCCGGATCGGTCGGCAGGGTCGCTCGCAGTTCCTCCTGCTGCCAGTTGGGGGCAGGTTGGCCATGCTGTGCAGGGGTGAGGCTGGTGGGGCTTTCAGCATTTCCGCTCCTTGGGCTCTCGGATGGGTCTGCGTTGCGGTGTCCTTGAGGGGCGGTTTGCCGAACACCGGTGTTGCCGTCGGCCATGACATTGGCGGAGCTGCTTCCCGGCGCCTGGAATGCGAGGCTGGCGTGGTTGGCGGCGGCATCGTGTGCGGGGCCGTGGCGGGGGGTTGTCGAGGTATTTATCGATACGGGCGGAGCCGACGACGCGCTGGGTGATGTGGTCCAGATAGACGTAGACGATGTGCC
>CALIXC010000179.1 GCA_938046755.1 uncultured Lautropia sp.
AAACCAAAAAAATATTTTCACTGTGCGTGTTTATGATTTCTTTGAACGCTCGGATATTTCCCGTGATTTTTCAAAGCAATCGGCCAAGCGCTACTCCGCCTACCACTGCCGCGATTCCCAGCACGAAACTTGCGCCCACATACAGCGCCAACCAGCCGAACTGCTGCGCCTGCCACATCGTCGCGTAGCGACCGCCATGCGCCAGCAGCTCGGCATGACTGCCGCGCTCCATGGCGTGGCCATGATCGATCACCAGGATCTGCTGTGCTCCCACGATGGTGGAGAGTCGATGCGCGATCACGATCACCGTGCGGTTCTTCACCAGCACCTCGATGGCCTGCTGCACGGCGCGCTCGCTTTCCGTGTCCAGCGCCGCCGTCGGCTCGTCCAGCACCACGATGGGGGCATCCTTCAGCAGCGCCCGTGCGATGCTGATGCGCTGGCGCTCGCCGCCCGACAGTCGCCCACCACCGTCGCCTACCGGCGTGTCCCATCCCTGCGGCAGCCGTTCGATGAAATCCAGGCACTGCGCCGCCCGGGCAGCAGCCTGCACTTCGGCATCGCTCGCCTCCGGCCGGGCCATGCGGATATTGTTCATCACCGTATCGTCGAACAGGTACACGTCCTGGAACACCACCGAGACCAGCCGGTTCAGCGCTTCCGGTTCCAGGCTGCGGATGTCCACCCCGCCGATCCGGATGGTGCCGCCCGAGGGGTCGGCATGCCGCATCAGCAGCCGTGTCACCGTCGTCTTGCCCCCACCTGAAGGTCCCACCAGCGCCGTCATGCCGTGAGCCGGCAGTCGGGCATCGAAACCGTGCAGTACCCAGGGGGCATCGTCGGCATAGCGGAAATCGACCTGCTCGAACGAAATGTCGAAATGCGTGGGCTGCTGTACCGGATGCAGGAGCGGCAGCGCAGGGATGGCCAGCAGCGCCTCGATGCGCTCAAGCGCCGCCTCAATCATCTCGAAGATCGCTGTCATGCTGATGAAAGTGGAGAGCGGTTCGGCAAATCGTGACAGCATCACGGTCACCGCCGCCAGCACGGCCACGTCCAGCGAGCCCTGTGTCACCCAGGTCACGCCGGCCGCCATCACCAGCAGCAGGCCCACCTCCACCACGCTGGTGACGATCACGTTGGGCCGTGCGCCCTTGAGCTGGCCCATGCGCTGCAACCTTTCCAGGGTCCAGAAACTCTCCTGCAGGCGTTGCGCGCGGGAACCGGCACTGCGTGCCGCCCGCAGTACCGCCAGCCCCTGTGTGTATTCCAGCGTATCGCCCTGCGTGCGCTCCTGTGCTTGTGCCAGCATGCGTACGCCGCGGCCGAAGACTGGCCGCCGCCAGCGGTACAGTGGCAGGATGGCCGGGAAGACCAGCAGCATGCCCAAACCCAGCCGCCAGTCCCAGGCCAGGACCAGTAGGGAGGCCACCAGGGGCGTCACCACCGCCTGCGCCGCCATGTTGACGATGGTGAGCGTGTAGTTCAGCTGATCGTCCACGTTGCCCAGGAGCGCTGCGCTCATCTCACCGGTGCGTTTTTCCTGAAGCTTGAGCAGCGGCATGCGCCGCAGCTGCTCGCCCAGCCGGTTGCGCAGTGTGTGCGTCACCTCCGCCATCTTGCCGGTGTAGTCGAAGCCCTGTGCGCGCCAGCGCACCACCTGCACCGCCACGCCCAGCACGGTGAACAGCACCAGCCAGGGCAGAGCGGCACCAAAGCCCGGCGTACCGTTCCTAGCGGCAGGCATGAACGTCTGGAAGATGGGCAACAGGCAAGCCAGCGCCATCCCCTGCAGCGCCGCGGCCGCCAGCAGCTCCAGCAGGCTGCGCCGCAGCGCCACCTGGTGCGGTGCTGCAGAGCGGATCAGCTGCCGCCATGTCTCGCGCCAGGGCGTGATGCGGCGGGGGGTCTCGTGCCCGTTCATGGTGCGTCCTCCTGCGTGGTCTGTGCCGGTGTGGGCAGGCTCCAGCGCTGTGCCGCCTGATAGCTGTTCCACAGCCGTGCATAGACGCCTTCCTCCGTTGCCTGCAGCAGCCCGGCATGCGTGCCGTGCTCTACCAGACGCCCCCGGTCGAACACCAGAATCTGGTCAGCATCAATGATCGTCGAAAGACGGTGCGCCACCAGGATCACCGTCTTGCCGTGCATCAGCCTGGCCAGCGCCTGCACCAGCAGCGCCTCGTTTTCCGGATCGGCAAAGGCGGTGGCCTCGTCCAGCACCAGAATCGGCCTGTCCTGCAGGATGGCGCGCGCAATGGTGATGCGTTGCCGCTGCCCGCCTGACAGCCAGATGCCCCGTTCGCCGGCGCGTGTTTCGTAGCCCTGCGGCAGCGCCATGATGAATTCGTGCGCCTGCGCGGCATGAGCCGCCGCCATCACGTCGTCCATCGTGGCATCCGGGCTGCCCAGGCAAATGTTCTCGGCCAGTGTGTCGTCGAAGAGGAAAGTGTCCTGGAAGACGAAGGCCACCTGGCGCATCAGCGTGTCCTGGGTCATCTCGCGCACGTCCACACCGCCTACCCGCACGCAGCCGTGCTCCACGTCCCAGAAGCGCGGAATCAGCCGGGCCACCGTGCTCTTGCCGGCGCCCGACGGGCCCACCAGCGCAGTCACGCTGCCTGCCGGCACCGTGAAGCTCACGTCGTGCAGAACTTCCTCGCCATCCGGTGTGTAGCGAAAGCCTACATGCTCGAACACCACGCCGGCGTCCTGCGGCTGTTGGCCCGGTGCTGGCACCTCGGGCAGCGGTTCCAGTGCCAGCACCTGTTGCAGGCGGTCGATGCTGAGCTGGGCCCGCTCCACCAGGTGGTACAGGTTGATCAGCGGAAAGAAGGCTTCGGCCAGCCCCGCGCCGATCAGCAGTACTGCCACCCAGGTGCTGAACGACAGCGAGCCGGCATTCATCCACCAGGCGCCGGCCCACAGAAGCGCTGCCAGCGTGGGCAACGTGGACAGGATCGCCATCGAGAACCGGGACGAGAAACTGTAGGCCTCCCACCAGCCCTGCAGGATCGCCCGGTAGTCGAGCAGCGCACGCTGGAAGCGGCCGAAGCTGGCGCTGCCCGAATCGAAGGTGCGCACCACGGGCATGGCCTGCACGAATTCCACGATGGCAGCCGCCACCCGCTCACGCGCCGCGTTGTAGCGCGCCGACATGTCCTTGCTGCTGTGCATGATGACACCCAGCACCACGAAGCCTACTACCGGCACCGCCAGCGCCACCAGCGCCATCCGCCAGTCCAGCCACAGCAGCGCCAGCAGCGTCATCAATGGTGCGGCATAGGCACGTGCGAACAGCGGCGTGGAGTCCGCCACGAAGGCGTGCAACGCATGCACGTCGTCGTAGATTACCTTGGCGAGCTGGCCCGCTCCCTGCGACTGCACCACACCCAGCGGCAGAACGGCCAGCTTCTCGGCAATGGTGGTGCGCAGCAGCGCCTCCAGCCGGAAGGCCGCCAGGTGGGAGCGGTCGAAGGCCTTCAAGCGCAGCCCGTAGGCCAGCACGGTGCACACCAGGAGGCCCAGCATCGGCCCCACCGGCCAGGTGCGGGGCGCCTGAACCAGCGTATGCAGTGTGGTGGCCAGAAAGCCCAGCGCCGCCAGGCTGAGCGCCGAGGACACGGTGGCCAGCGCCATCGCCACATGAATGCGCCCGCGTACCGGATCCATGATGCGCCACGCGCTGGGCTTGCCGTTGTGTGCAGCGGAGGGCGGAGGGATCCCCCGGCCAGTGCTGGCCGGCCGGCTGCGTGGATCGAAGGATTGCTCGTGCGGGCTGGGGGAGGTCGATTCGTTCGGCATCGGCGTCTCCATCCGGAATGCGACTCATCATCTAAGACCATGATGACAGCCGCAGCCGGATCCGTGCCGAATGACCCGGTTGGAAGCATGCCTAGCCGGGCGGACTGCGTTCGTTCCACTCGGTTCTTGCCTTCGTGCTTTTTGCTGGCGCCGAAGCCGACCCGGGACGGCCGGCTGTCGCGCGGTCTTACAGCGAACCCGTCAGCGAAGCCGCCACCAGCTTGCGGAACGGCGTGAAGCGCTGACCCAGGTGCAGCGCAGCATTGCGCAGCAGCTTGGCGGGCGCCGCTTCGGTGGTGTAGAGCGTGGCAATGAGCTTCGTGACCTCGTACAGCGGCCGCGTGGCCAGCATGTGCCGGCGCTCGTAGCGGGCCAGCAGGTCGGGGCTGCCGATGTCCTTGCCGGAGGCATGGGCCGTGCGCAGCTCTTCGGCCAGCGTGTCGATGCTGAGCAGGCCGAAGTTGAAGCCATGCGCCGTGACCGGGTGCATGCCCACCGCCGCATCGCCTACGCAGGCAAAGCGGCGCGACACCAGCCGGTGCGGCATCACGCCCACCAGCGGATAGCTGTGGCGCGTGCTGGTGAGCTGCATGCGGCCCAGCCGGCCATGGTAGCGACGGGACATCTCTTCGCCGAAGGCGGCCTCGTCCATGGTCAGCAGCGGCTCGATGCGCTGGTGCGGCAGCGTGAGCACCGTGGAGGCACGGTGCTCGCCCGTCACCGGGTCATCGTTCATGGGCAGCAGCGCCAGCGTCTGGCCATAGTCGAACCACTCCCACGCCACGTGGTTGTGCGGCACCTCGTGCGTCATCTGGCACACCAGCATGGTGCGGCCGAAGTCGTGCATGCTGGCCCCCACGCCCATGGCGCGGCGCGTGGGCGAGAAGCGGCTGTCGGCTGCCACCAGCAGGCGCGCGCGGTGCGTGGTGCCATCAGCCAGCAGCACCTCGGTCATCTCGCCTTCGCCATGCGCCAGCACGCGCGTGATGGGCTGGCCCGTCATCAGCGTGATGCGGCCGTGTTCCTCCGAAGCGGCCTTCACCTCGGCATAGGCCGCGCGACGGATGTGGTGGTTGGACACCAGCCAGCCCAGCTCGCTGCGATTGGTCAGCGAATGGCCGATGAGCATGGCGAAGGGGGAAGAGCCGTTGAACACCCGGGCATCGCGCAGCGGCGAGAAGGCCGCGCCGTCCACGTCCTGAATGCGTTTCCACAGGCCCAGCTCGCGCAGAAGGGAGGCCGAGCGCTGGGTGAGTGCGATCTCGCGGCCATCGAAGCCTGCCTCGCGCAGCGCCTCTTCCGGCTGCTGCTCCACTAGACCGATGGTGAGGCCCGTATCCGCCAGGGCCCGAGCCAGACAAAGACCGGCCGGACCGGCACCGCTGATGAGGAGATCGAATTCCATGGACAGGCTCCTGAAAAAACGGGATAGGCCAGTGTAATCGACCCGCGCGATTCCTGTCTTGATGGTCATCATCAGGCGCATGGGGATGCTCTCACCGCACCAGGTGCGCTCAGGAGGCATCCCGGTCAGGGGGTTCTGGCCGGAGCGTTTCCTTGCCTGGGCGCCTCCTGGGCCAGCTACCGCTTTGTCAGGGGATTTTCTGGTCTGAGCACTGTCGGGCAAGAAGGCTTTCCGGCCAGAGGGGTTCCGGGTTATGGCGTTTCCCGCTCAGGGCGCGATGACTGCGCGGAAAGTCCCACCTTTTTTATTTATATATTAATAAGCCGCATGACGCGGGCAGTGTCTCTGGGGCCCGCTAGGACCAGGCTTACGACCTGTTCCGCCCGCGTACCTGGGAGGGCAGGTGGCCATGCACTGCACGGAAAGCCTGCGAGAAATGCCCCAGGCTTCTGTAGCCCACGTAATGGGCAATTTCCTTCACCGAATGCCGGCCTTCCTCCAGCAAGGCCAGCGCCACCTTCATCCGCTGAAGACGCAGAAAGGTGGCCACCCCCATGCCCAGGCGCTCCCGGAAGCCCTGCTTCAGATAGCATTCATTGGTGCCCACCCGCCAGGCCAATTTGCTGATGGACAGTTCGGTACCGTATTCCGCCTGGATGATGTCGATGGCGTCATCCACCGCGCGTCGCCATTGCCCCTGTCGGCGCTTCAAGGGCTGGGGTGGCAGTCCCAGCCACTGGCCCAGCAGCATCAGCACCAGTCCTTCTACCTGAAGCTGCTGCGCCAGCGGTACGGCCATCAGCATGCTGGGCGTCGACAGCAGCGCGTGCAGCTGCTGCATTGGCTGCAGCATGGTGTCGGGCAGACCGCTGACGCGGATGGCCCCTGTGCCCCGGGGACGCGGCTGCAGGCATTGCTCCAGAAGCCGGCGGGCATCGTCGGCCAGCACGTCATTGGACAGCCAGCGCTCCAGAATCGGCGCCTGCATCGACACATGGCAATACGACCACGGCCCGGCATGGATCGTGCTGTGCTGCCATTCCATCATGCCGGTCTGGAACCACAGCTCCTGAACCCCGGGGTGATGATGCTCATGCCCGCGCAGGTCCGTCCAGCTCATGCCGCCGCTCATCTTCAGAGTGAGGGCCACATGCGGGGCGTAGTGCTGTTCCTCATAGCGCGACCGGTAGGGCAGGGCCAGCGAACCTGTCGCATTGGCTGCCAGAATGCCGCTCTCGAACACCTGAACACCGATATGTCCCTGCAGCCAGGGCGTCTGCGTGCTCACACTGGCACGCCCTGCATGACCATCCACTGCCATCATCGGCTCCACCCCCTCGCGGAACCACCACAGCAGATGCTGCAGATAATGCGTCAGCAATGGCCCGCTGGAAAACGCCTCGTCCAGGGGAATGAGGCCTTCCGGGCCTGGCGGGGCACCCATGCCATTGTGCCCCATGCCAGTTTCTTGTGATGACATGATGCGGTCTCTTCGTCCGATACGCCGGGATTCTGCCAGTCGATCAGGTTACGGATGTGTGCATTGTCGTGCAGACCGTAAGTTCGCCAGATTGTTCATGCCGGAAAACCACCGATTTTATCAGGCAGATAATGCCTTTTGGGTTATGTCAGACGCACAAAGGCCGCCAAGGACATCCACCCTGGCGGCCTGGTTTCCTTCCGGATTTAGAAGGCGAGATCACGAAGTGCCGACCCATGAGGAAATGGGTCGGTCCTTCATGAGGTCACTCCGGCTTGGCGTTCTGCATCAGGAACTCACGCACGAGTTTCTTCTCTTCCTCGTTCAGCCCCGCACGCGGGAACATGCTCTGCGTGATGCCCTGCCACTGACGCGGCGTGAACTGCGCCGGGTCGCGCGGGCCGTGGCAGACCGTGCAGCGCTGGTAGAAGATCTTCTCGCCCGGCGACATACGCCAAGGCTTTCTCGCGCAGTGCCGTCGCACGCTCCAGACCGAAGACGGCTTCGTCGATCTTCAGGTCGGTCTTCTGGATGATGTGCGGTGTCTGGTAGGCCTTGCTGCCGCCCGGATCGGCGTCGGTGCACTTGCGCAGGCTGGCCAGGCAGGTGTTTGCCGTGGTGGCCTGCGTGAGCCCGCTGGCCGGCCGGCTGGAGGTGATGAAGTTCACCAGACCGTTGTTGCAGCGGCCCTTGCTGTCCAGCTGCGGCCAGGCACCTTCATAGATGCTGGCCACGCCGGGCATGATGCGGTCGGACACCCGGGCGCCTACCACCAGCGCGCCCCGCTCGTTGTACAGCTCCACCAGATCGCCATCGCGGATGCCGCGCTTCTTGGCGTCCTGCGTGTTGATGAGCAGCGGCTCGCGGGTCTGCACCGCATAGGTCTTGCGTAGCGGCTCGGCGTTGGCCATCTGCGAGTGCAGCCGCATATACGGGTGCGGGCTAACCACGTGCAGCTGACCCTCCTTCGCATTGCCCAGATACTCGCCCGGCTCCAGCCACTTGGGCATCGGCGGGCAGTCCGGCAGATTCATCTTCTCGATGGTGGCCGAATACATCTCGATGCGGCCCGAGGGTGTGTGCAGCGGATTCTTCACCGGATCGGTGCGGAAATCTGCATGTCGCACCCAGCTGTTGGCTGGGGCCGGCGTGGGAAGCGTGACCACGCCTTTCTCCCAGAACTCCTCAAAGGGCATGATCTTCGCGGCCGAACTTTTCTCATAGGCAGCCTGGACATAATCCATCGGCTCCATCCCTTCGGTGAAGCCCAGCTCCACGCCGCACAGCTCGGCCAGCCGCCGGAAGATCTCGAAATCGTCCAGCGCATCACCCTGCGGCGCGATGACCTGCTTCATCGCGTAGAACTTGTTGATGTTGTAGGTGCCGCCCGAGGAAATGTCGTTGCGCTCCACCGTGGTGGTGGCGGGCAGCACGATGTCGGCCCAGCGCGTGGAAGCCGTCCACCAGCAGTCCTGCACCACCACCGTGTCCACCTTCTGCAGCGCACGGATCAGCTCGTTCAGGTCCTGCTGGTGCGACATGAAGTTGTTGCCGGCGTTGTAGATCAGCTTCACCAGCGGATAGGTGTAGCGGCTGCCGTTGTGGGTGAACTCCTTGCCAGGGTTGTTCAGCATTTCGGAAATGCGCGAGGCCGGGCAGATCTTCTTGACCGAATTGCGACCCTGAGAAAGCCCCGTGGGCGGTGTGGCGCCCGACTGGGGCGTGCCGCCGCCGCCATAGTGCCAGGAAAAGCCCACACCCTGGCCCGGCAGGCCAATGTTGCCCAGCATGCAGGCAAAGTTCACGATGGCCCAGTAGGGCATCTCGCCGTGGTGCGCGCGCTGGATGGCCCAGGAGCCCGCAAGCTGCGTGCGCTTCGAGGCAAAGAGATCCGCCAGCTGCCGGATGCGCGCGGCCGGAATGCCCGTGATGCGGCTGGCCCATTCCGGCGTCTTGGCCGGCGTGCCGTCTGCGTCCTTGCCTTCCAGATAGGCGCGGAAACGGTCGAAGCCCACCGTGTACTGCTGCACGAAGTCGCGGTTCCAGCGATTCGTCACCAACAGATGATGGCTCATGGCCAGGAAGAGCGCCGTGTCCGTGTTCGGGATGATGGGGACCCATTCCGCGTCCATCACCTCATCGGTCGTGGTGCGCTGCGGATTGATGGAGATGCACTTCACCCCGGCCTTGCGGATGGCCTCCCAGTTCGGGAACATCTCGTGATCGGCCACCGTATACTCGATGCGGTTGTTCTTGTTCGGATCGCTGCCGATGAACACCAGTACCTCGGTGTGTTTGGCCACCTGTTCCCAGCAGGTCTGGGCCGAATGCACCTCCAGGTCACCCAGCACCAGCGGCATGATGATCTGGCCTGCACCAGCCGAGTAATCACCCGACGTCATGGATGAGCCGCCCAGCAGGTTGAAGAAACGCCCCTGCAGCACATTGGGCCGGAAAATGCCCGCGTGCGACCAGCCGCCATACGAAGAGCTGAAGCAGCCCTCGTTGCCGTGCTTCTCGATCGTGTCCAGAATGGCCTTGGCCGTGAGCCCCAGCGCCACATCCCAGCTCACCTGCACGAACGGTTCCTTGCCCCGCAGCGCCGGCTTCGTCTTGCCCGTGCGAAAACCTTCCAGATACGACTTGCGCACCATGGGCCCTGCAATGCGCGTCTTGTCATACGTGCGGGCAATGACCCCTTCCGTCAGCATCGGGGTAGGGCGCTTGTCCGAAGCCTGCGGCACCACCTTTTCCAGCCGGCCGTTCTTTACTGTGCCGATGAACGGGCCATAGTGCGTGGCATGTGCCACCTCGCCCGTGAAACCGGCCGAGCCGGGTGCACTCGCTGCTGCCTTGGCAGCCGCTTCTGCGCCGGCGGCCCCTTCGGCAGCTTCGGCCGCCATCGCATCCTTCAGCGCGCCCGGCAGCAGGCTGCCTGCAGCCAGCCCCGCAGCGCCCGTTGCGCCCGTCTTCAACCATTGCCGTCTTGTGGTGCTCATGGTGCTTGTCCTAATTGTTATGAAAGAGGGAGAGCAGCGCTCACCATAACAAAAGAGCAGGACCGGCAGGAGGTCGTAAAGCCGCGAATCATCTGCAAAACGCGTGACTCTTGACAAGAGTCAACGAAATCAAGAAGGGCGTTGTATAATCAAAATCTCCGTCTGCAGACGGATTTAAAGGCGCGATTCGTTATTTATTTTTGGTATAGCGCCAGCGGTTGCAGGATGATTTCTGTTCGGGGTTGATAATTTGTTTTTGGCTTGGCTTGGCTTGGCTTGCGGCAGGGCAGGGGGTTGAGGGCCTGCCCTGATATGGTCAGATTGCTGGCCGATGTTCTGTTACTGAATGCGGAAGACTTCTTCCAGCGTCTGGGCGGTGAGCACGTTCCGTGTCCAGCGCTTCAGGGTTTCGTCGTCGGCGGCGTGCATGAGGGCCTGGGTGGTCGCGTCCATGGGGCCGAAGCGCAGCGATACCAGGTCGGCCAACGTTTCCAGGCGCCCTTCCAGCCTGCCTTCCAGTAGGCCTTCCTTCCTGCCTTCGTTCTTGACCCGCTCTGTCCATTGCATCATCTGGGCGTCCTCCGCTTTGTAAAGTTCTCTATACCGCTGTTTCTCAGTATCGTCAAGCGTGCAGTAGTTTTCGATAAAGTTCATGTATTTCAAGTGTTTAGATGGATTGCTTTCCAGCGTCATCAACCCGCGGATGGAGTGGCCGTAGGCGTGTACGCGTTCGCTGGGGCTGTACTGCATGTTCACGAGATTCAGCCGGGCCACCAGGTTGTCGCTGTCCAGATGCTCGTGCAGCGGGATCTCGGGCAGAACGCAGGCAATGTATCGGAAGTCCAGGTAGCTGCCGTGTTCGCTGCCCAGATGCAGGTCGCGCGGGATGTCCTTGCTGCCGCGCAGAAAGATGACCACCGGAACCACGCGGTCCGTCTTTGAGAGTTCGGCCAGCGTGAGACAGTAGATGGCCAGTCGATGGATGGAGAAGAGGCCGGGTTTCGTTTCCTCTTCGACGATGAAGAGCAGGGCCTCACGCTGACCGTTGGGCCATTCCACCAGAAGTGGAACATCCATCTCGAAGAAACGATCGCCCAGTCGGTCCTTGGGCAGCTCCTGTCGGATGTAGGTGATTTTCACGTCGGGCGGCAGGCTGGCAGCCTCGGTGGGGGCAAAGAAAGCCAGCGCCTGACGGGGGTAATCGATGATCAGATTCTTGAAGTTCTGATCGTGGGATGTGGACATGAGATGAGCTCTGAAGCAGGTGCTTTCATGCAAGGACGCAGGGGAGAAGGGCTGTGAGCTGATGCCCCATGGCACCAAACCTTGGCTTACGGGCACGACGACAGAATACTGGTGTTTTATACAGTCATCAAGAGAGCACAGTGGCTATCCTGGGATGTGTCCAATGCAGCGACATGTCGCGGACGTTCAGACCTTCCTGACTCCAGCCTGCCCCTCTGCGTCACCCCCTGACGCAATGCGTCACCCCGCAGTGCCTGTGGCTGCCCAACAACGACCGACCGCGACAGGCCGGACGGCAAGCTGCGTCCGCTGACCGTGAACTCCGTCACGGGCCAGAACATGGGCCGCCACTTGTCGGACCAGAGATGCCGTTGCCATGCGCTGGCACGGCGTTCGCTACAGGGTGGGTGTCGAAGTGAAAAGCGACCGGGCCAGCCACCAGGCGAAACCCGAACACATCCTCACCTCATTGGACAAGGAGTCCAAACATGATGCTGAAACAAGTTCAAAAAGGTTTCACCCTGATCGAGCTGATGATCGTCGTGGCGATCATCGGTATTCTGGCCGCCGTGGCCATCCCGGCTTACCAG
>CALIXC010000180.1 GCA_938046755.1 uncultured Lautropia sp.
ACTGAAGGTGATGGCGGATTCGCAGGCCCCGGTGGACATGAAGCCGGGATCGAAGGTGAACTTGCCGGTGTTGGCGTACAGCTTGCGGATGTCAATGACATCCGGCCCCATGGTTCCCTTGTAGACCGGGAACTCGGTACCGGCGGAACCATCCGAGAACGACAGCGATGCGGTGTAGGCAGGTTTGGCGGTTGTCATTGTCTTCCTTCCAAAGTGATATCAGGACAGGGGCCGGACCATGAGGGCAGTCGGCGCACTGCAAGGCGGAGATGGCGCCTACCGGCTTGTGCTCCGTTACCGAATCTTAGCCCTTATGCGCAAGATGCAGGAGACAGGGGTTTCCCTCAGAGGACAGGGAGTTTCCCTCAGAGCGCCCGGATCTCGGTCAACAGCGCCCGGATTTCCGGCGTGTCCAGATCGCCTTCGGGCTGGCTGCGCTCCAGGATCAGGTCCAGCAGGACAGGATCGGTCAGGTCCAGCAGCTGGTCGAGCGCCTGCAGTTCGGATTCGAGAAAGCCCTGGCTGGCGCGGCTGTCCAGCAGGCGATTGAGCAGGATGTCGTTTTCCAGCAGGCCACGCCGGGTGCGCCAGCGCAGTCGGCGAAAACGGGCGGCAGCTTCGTCGTCTGCCTCGGGCGATGCGATGTGATTGTTGCCGGACATCGGTACTTTCCCCAATTGGCGCGCCCTGGGGGGCGAAAATGGACAGAAGCGTCCCGGCAGCGCCTCCTGTCACCTCGCCCGCGCAAAGAACCGTCGCCCGGATATCGGACGACGGAAACGACGGGGCTGGACAGGAACGCCCTGTGGACAGGAACCCTGCGGCGGCAGGCTTCGTTACACGGTCCGCCGGACCATCAGTTCCTTGATCTTGCCGATGGCCCGCGTGGGGTTCAGTCCCTTCGGACAGACATCGACGCAGTTCATGATGGTGTGACAACGGAACAGCCGGTACGGATCTTCCAGGTTGTCCAGACGCTCGTTGGTGGCCTGGTCGCGTGTGTCGGCCAGGAAGCGATAGGCGGCCAGCAGGCCGGCAGGACCGACGAACTTGTCGGGGTTCCACCAGAACGACGGGCACGACGTGGAGCAGCATGCGCACAGGATGCACTCGTACAGGCCGTCCAGTTCCTCGCGGTCCACGGGCGACTGCAGGCGCTCCTTCTCGGGCGGCTGGGTGTCGTTGATCAGGTACGGCTTGATGGATTCGTACTGCTTGAAGAACTGCGTCATGTCGACGATGAGGTCGCGAATGACCGGCAGACCCGGCAGCGGCTTGAGAACCACCGGCTCCTTCAGCGTCTTCAGGTTGGTGATGCACGCCAGGCTGTTCTTGCCGTTGATGTTCATGGCGTCGGAACCGCAGACGCCCTCACGACAGGAACGGCGGAAGGCGAAGCTTTCGTCCACTTCGGCCTTGATGCGCATCAGCGCGTCCAGCAGCATCTTGTCGGTCGGCAGCAGCTCGACCTCGATGTCCTGCATGTAGGGTTTCTGATCCTTGTCCGGATCGAAACGGTAGATGGAGAACTTCATTCTCCGACGATCGGTATTGGCCATTTTGTGCCCTTGTCGGTCGGCGTCCGCAACCCGAAGGCCACGGACGCGCAATGCTCAATGGAAAGGATGCGGAATCAGAACGTGCGCGGCTTCGGCTTGAAGTACTCGACGGTGAGCGGCTTGAGCACCACCGGCTTGTACGTGAGGGTGTTGTCTTCCGAATGCCAGAGCGTGTGACGCATCCAGTTCTCGTCGTCGCGCTGCGGATAGTCGCTGTGAGCGTGGGCACCACGGCTTTCCTTGCGGGCTTCGGCCGAGATGATGGTGGCCTTGGCCACTTCGATCAAGTTGGCCAGCTCCAGCGCCTCGACGCGGGCCGTGTTGAACACCTGGGACTTGTCGCGCAGGTGGATGTCCTCGGCACGCTTGACGTGGCTCAGGATCTTGCCCACACCTTCGGAGAGCAGCGCCGAGGTACGGAAGACGCCGCAGTGCGACTGCATGTCGCGGCGGATGTCGCCGGCCACGTCCTGCACCCGCTCGCCCGAGGTGGAACCGTCGAGCTTGGCCACGCGTGCCAGCGAGAAGTCGCCACTGTTGACGGGCAGCGGCTGGTGTTTCTCGTTCTTGAAGCCCGATTCGACGATGTGGTTGCCGGCAGCACGGCCGAACACCACCAGGTCGAGCAGCGAGTTGGTGCCCAGACGGTTGGCGCCGTGCACGGACACGCAGGCGCATTCGCCGATGGCGTACAGGCCACGGACCACGTTGGACGGGTTGTCGCCCTTGGGAACCACCACCTGACCATGATAGTTGGTGGGAATGCCACCCATCTGATAGTGGATGGTGGGCACGACCGGGATGGGTTCCTTGATGGGATCGACGTTGGCGAACTTGAGCGCGATCTCGCGGATGGAAGGCAGACGCTTGAGGATCTTCTCGGCGCCCAGGTGATCGAGCTTGAGCAGCACGTGATCACCGTGCGGGCCGCAGCCGCGCCCTTCCTTGATCTCCTGGTCCATCGAGCGCGACACGAAGTCACGCGGTGCCAGGTCCTTCAGCGTGGGCGCATAGCGCTCCATGAAGCGCTCGCCGTCCTTGTTCAGCAGGATGCCGCCCTCGCCCCGCACGCCCTCGGTGATGAGCACGCCGGCGTTGGCCACGCCAGTGGGGTGGAACTGCCAAAACTCCATGTCCTGCAGCGGGATGCCGGCGCGTGCGCACATGCCCAGGCCGTCGCCGGTGTTGATGTAGGCGTTGGTGGACGCCTGCCAGATGCGGCCTGCGCCCCCGGTGGCCAGCACCGTCACCTTGGCTTCGAGGATCATGACCTCGCCGGTTTCCATTTCCAGGGCCACCACGCCCAGCACGTCGCCTTCGGCGTTGCGGATCAGGTCCAGCGCCATCCATTCGACGAAGAAGGTGGTGCGTGCCCTGACGTTACGCTGGTAAAGCGTGTGCAACAGTGCATGCCCGGTACGGTCGGCGGCCGCACAGGCGCGCGGCACGGGCTTCTCGCCCAGGTTGGCCGAGTGGCCCCCGAACGGGCGCTGGTAGATGGTGCCGTCGGGGTTGCGGTCGAACGGCATGCCGAAGTGCTCGAGCTCGTAGACGACCTGGGGCGCCTGGCGGCACATGAACTCGATGGCGTCCTGGTCACCGAGATAGTCGGAGCCCTTGACGGTGTCGAACATGTGCCAGTACCAGTTGTCCTCGCTCATGTTGCCCAGCGAGGCCCCGATGCCGCCCTGTGCCGCCACCGTATGCGAACGGGTGGGGAACACCTTGGAGAGCACGGCAACGTTGTAGCCGGCCTCGGCCAGCTGCAGCGAGCAGCGCATGCCGGCGCCACCGGCACCGACGATGACCGCGTCGAACTTGCGGCGCGGCAGGCTGTTGGAGAGCTTGTTCAGATAGTCGACCATGTCCTTATGCTCTCCAGAGGATGAAGGCTGCCCAGGAGGCGTAGCCCGTCAGCAGCACGATGGTGCCCACTTCGAGCACCAGACGCACCAGCGTGTTTTTCAGATAGTCCATGAACAGGTCGCGGATGCCGACCCAGGCGTGGTAGATGAGCGCCAGCACGGCCACCATGGTGGCCACCTTCATGAACTGCCCCTGAAAGAGCTGCGACCAGGAGAAGTAGTCGAGCTGGGGCAGCGTACAGACGCTACAGAGCAGAAAGATGGTGTAGAGCGCCATGATGAGGCCCGTGATGCGCTGGGCGAGCCAGTCGCGCAGGCCGTAGTGGGCGCCGGACACGATTCGCTGAATGGTCATGTCGAACCTTGATGACGGAAAGAATGAGGGAAAGCAGTTCAGGAAAAGAGCAGCAAGCCGCCGAAGATGACGGTCATCGTGAGGCTGACGGCCAGGACGACCTTCGCACTGAACATGGCCTTGGATTTCTCGGTGAGGAAATGCATGTCGAGAACAATGAAGCGGAATCCCGCAGCCATGTGATGACAGAACGACCATATCAGCACCAGAAGAACGAGTTTGCCAAACCAGGAATGGACCACGGCCGAGTAGGCCTCGAAGCTGGACTCGGAGGTGATGCTCTGGGAAAGCAGATAAAGCATGAACGGGATGCCGATGAGGAACATCAGCACCCCGCTTGCACGATGCAGGATGGAAACCTGCGCAGCCGGCGCCATGGCCGGAAGATAATGGCCCAGCAACTGGTCCAGGCCGACGTTGGTGGGTTTCTTGACGGCTGCCCGCCTGGCGCGCCGCGCCTCGGGATTTTCTCCCGGGTGGCCGGGCGCCATCGAGACGCCCATGTTGACCACTTCTGTGCCGTTGCCGGCCTTGGTGTCTGTCATAACGATCCTCCAGTCCTCTATTGCCTGAGAATGCTTTCCATGCCAGTGGTCCGGGAAGCGGTCATGGGCACTGCCATGCCCGGGTCCGTTCCTTGCAAAAGACCCGGATGCCGCCTCCGATGAGTCACGATCACCTGCCACAGGAGCGACCTGGCGGAGGTGCCACGACTTCCCGCAACCGGGTCAGTGACCAGTATCGGGCGGTACAACCCGACTGACCATAGGGATAATGACCTATTGTTACGCATTTTTTGTGCCCGAACAACGCGACCACACCCTGCAAAGCTGCGCAAGATCAAGGAATTTGAACGCTGAACGCCCTTGCCTGCAGTCCGTGGCGAATTGCCGACGGCGAGCCAGGTTCGGACGTTCGTTCACATGTTTCTCCTCCTGGCGCAAAGCTACTCCCAATCCCCTGGCACGGACGAGAATTGCAAAACATATTTTCATGTCGGTGGGGGCGGAGGCCCCTCACGGACGTCCGCCCTTCCCGTTTCCGGCCGGGCAATTTTCCTCACAAGGCCTCCGGAAGCACCTGTGTGAGGCAGCGCCATTGGGGTTCTCCCGAAGCTGCCCGGAAAGAGTCTGCGGTAACATGTTTAACGATCACCTTTTCCAACCTCACTGGGGACATTTCCGTCATGAAAGCTCCGAAACGTGTTGCCGTCACCGGCGCCGCCGGCCAGATCGCCTACTCCCTGCTGTTCCGCATCGCCAACGGGGACATGCTGGGCAAGGACCAGCCCGTCATCCTGCAGCTGCTGGACATCACCCCCGCCATGGCAGCCGTCAAGGGCGTGGTGATGGAGCTGGAAGACTGTGCCTTCCCGCTGCTGGCCGGCATCGTCGTCACCGACGATCCGAACGTTGCCTTCAAGGACGCTGACTATGCACTGCTGGTGGGTGCCCGTCCGCGCAGCAAGGGCATGGAGCGCAAGGACCTGCTGGAAGCCAACGGCGCCATCTTCACCGTCCAGGGCAAGGCGCTCAACGACCATGCCAGCCGTGACGTGAAGGTGCTGGTGGTGGGCAACCCGGCCAACACCAATGCCTACATCGCGATGAAGTCGGCCCCCG
>CALIXC010000181.1 GCA_938046755.1 uncultured Lautropia sp.
GAGAGCGAAGACGGGGTAGCGTTCGCCGTGCAGGCGGTCGCGGAAGGCCTGGCGGATGGCCTGGGCCAGCATGCGGTCGCGCACGAAGCGGCCGTTGACGAACAGGTACTGGCGGTCGCTGCGGGCGCGGGCGGCGTCGGGTTCGCCCAGCAGGCCTTCCACGACCAGCGGGCCGGCCTGGGCCGAGACGGGCAGCAGCCGCACACCGTCGCCCACCAGGGTCTCGATGCGCTGGGCAGGCGTGGTAGCGGGCCAGCGGCGCACTTCGCGGCCGTCCTGATGGACAACGAACTGCACGGCCGGATGCGACAGGGCGATGCGTCGGATGGCGTCCAGGCAGTAGGCGGCCTCGGCGACTTCAGGAACTTGCGCCGCGCCGGGGTGGCCGAGAACAGGTCGATGACCTCGATGACGGTGCCGGGAGCGATGGCAGCGGGTTCGGGCGGCGGGGCGGCCTGGCCGGGCTGCACGTCCACTTTCCAGCCGTGTTCGGCGGCCAGCGGGCGGCTGGCCAGGGTCAGACGCGAGACGGCGGCCATCGAGGCCAGGGCCTCGCCCCGGAAGCCCAGCGAGGTGACATGTTCCAGGTCGGCCAGCGAGGCGATCTTGCTGGTGGCGTGGCGGGCCAGGGCCAGCGGCAGCTGGTCTTTCTCGATGCCCCGGCCGTTGTCGATGACCTGAAGCCGGCGCAGGCCGCCTTCCTCGATGCGGATCTCGATCTGGCTGGCGCCAGCATCCAGGGCGTTCTCCAGCAGCTCCTTGATGGCGGAGGCAGGGCGCTCAATGACCTCGCCGGCGGCGATCTGGCTGATCAGCACGTCGGGCAGCAGGGCGATGGGGCGGGTAGGCCCGGCGCCGGATGCGGCGGGCAAGGGGAACTGGCTGGCGGGTGTGGACATATCCGACGAGGGCGCAGGGGGTATCCACCATTATTGCAGAGCCGTCTGTCGACGGGGTGTCGGTGCATGAGACAGGCGTGTCATGCTGGTGTCCGTCCGTGGTGTCGTGTCATCCACCTGGCCGATGCGCACCCTCGGGTAAACTGTGCATCCCCTTCGTCTGCCTTCGGTACCCTGTACATGGATTTCGCCAACCTTATCGACATCTTCCTGCACCTGGACAAGCATCTGGAAATGGTGGTGCAGAACTACGGTGTCTGGGTGTATGCGCTGATGTTCGCCATCATCTTCATCGAGACGGGGCTGGTGGTGATGCCTTTCCTGCCGGGGGATTCGCTGCTGTTCGTGGCAGGCGCCATCGCGGCCGTGGGTGGGCTGGATCTGCCGCTGCTGATGGGCCTGCTGGCGGTGGCCGCGGTGCTGGGCGATGCGGTGAACTATTCCATCGGTCGCTACATTGGCCCGAAGGTGTTCAGCTGGGAAGACAGCCGCTTCTTCAATCGCGAGGCCTTCGACCGCACGCATGCCTTCTATGAGAAACATGGCGGCATCACCATCATCGTGGCGCGCTTCATGCCCTTTATCCGCACCTTCGCGCCCTTCGTGGCGGGAGTGGCGCAGATGACCTATGCGCGCTTTGCAATGTTCAACGTGGTGGGCGGTGTGCTGTGGGTGGTGGGCCTGTCGGGCCTGGGCTATTTCATCGGTAACAACGACTGGGTCAAGGCTCACTTCTCGTGGGTGACGCTGGCGATGATCATCATTCCCGGCCTGCCCGCCGTCTTCGAGGTGGTACGACACTACCTCAATCGCAGGAAGCAGAAGGCTGCCTGACGACACGGTGGCCAGCAGCAGCTGGCCCTGTCACCAGAAAACGGAAAGGGCGCCCATGGCGCCCTTTTTCTCTTTCTCGTCATGTGGGCCGGTCCACGTAGTGGGCTGGTCCACTTTCTTTTGGCGTTCCGCACCGGGGTCATCCGACTTGCCCCGATGCCTGCATGCCCACTGTCGGCTCCCTTGGGAGCAGAGGCAGTGTGGGCTCAGAACGTCCAGTTCGGGTAGTACTTGATCTCCACGTTGCCAGCGTAGACGTTGCGTGCCTTGTCGCTCTGGCGGAATCGGCCAGACGGCAGGAAGACGCCGGCCGCCACTTCTACGCGCCACTGCTTGTTCGGTCGCCAGCCCCAGATCAGGTCGATGCCGTTACCCAGCGCGCGCTCGTTCTGCTGGTCGGCGTGGGGCCGCAGGTTGGTGCGTTCATTATCCAGGGCGGCCAGTTTGTCCTGCCGGTAGTGGTGGAACACCAGGTCGAGGGTGCTCTTTTCCATGGGTGCAAAGCCCACGCCGGCGGTCAGCACGTGCAGGTTGGAGAGCTGCGGGTCCAGTGCGACGCCGTAGACCTCGAAGTCCATGATGTTGCCCATCTCGGCCTTGTTGTTCTGCAGGCCGCTCTGGCGGTGGGCGTTGTCCTTGCCGTTGCCGTCGTCGCCGCTGCCCCAGGCATAGCCGACGGTGGCGCGTGGTGCCCAGGGGCTCTGCTCGTCAAGGAACCAGGTGGCGCCCAGGTCGATGGCCTCGCCCAGCACGCTGCGGCCTCCTTCATGGCCGCTGACCAGGCTTGCCATGGCCCAGTGCTGCATGCCGCTCTTGGGCATGTTCTGCGAGCCGGCGGCCAGGTGCGTGAGGCGCTGATCGGTGCGGTCGTTGTTCTGGTGCAGGGCCTTCAGCAGCAGCTGGTGGGTGTCGGAGAGGCGGTAGGTGCCCAGGGCAGCAAAGTAGTCGGTGCCGTCACTGCGCGTTTCGTGGCTGCTCAGCAGGTCACGGTTCCACTGGCCCTCGCGGGCGTAGAAGGCGACCACCTGCCAGGGGCCCTGTTCGAGGGTGGCTTCCACGCCATCGAATTCCGTGTCGAAGAACCAGCCGCGATCATCGGTGTGGGAGACGCGACCCAGGCGCAGGCGGGCGCCGTATTCCTGCAGTTGCGCTTCACCGTACAGCTGCTTGACCTTCAGCTGGGTGTCGTGTTCGGTGCTCTTGCCAGTCTCGCGCTCGGTGGAGTCGTTCAGCTCCAGCTCGCCCTCCAGGCCCCAGCGACGGTCGATCTGCCAGCGGGCATTCAGCTTGGCCTTGGGGGTGATCTCTGTCTTGGTGCGCATGTCGCTAGCGGCCAGCTCGCGGTTGCGCAGCACATCGGTCTCGAAGGACAGGCGCGGGCGCAGCTGGAGGCTGGGCTCCTGCCATTCGATGGGTTTCTCGGCGTGGGCTGCCGGAACAAGGGCGCAGCCCAGGGTTAGTGCCAGCAGGGAATGGCGGAAACGGGCGGGCGTGAAGGGAAGAGAGTGTGGCTGTTGCGCCCGCGCGCGTTTGCGGGTCTCGAAAAACGGGGTCCGCATGCAGATATCTCCGTGTCTGGTGGGTTGATGGATGGTTTCAGGAAAGGGGCCTGTCTGTTTGGCCGTTGCATCCCGCCGGTGCGCTGCATTCATGCTAGCAGGGTGCCGGCGTGCGGGATTCGTCGATGTTTCTGTGGTCGATGTCCCTGTTCAGGGAAAGGGTCTCAGGGGCGCAGCTGTGCCTCGCAATATTCCAGGAGTGGCAGGGTGGTGTGGTGCCGGTCAGGGAAACGGGTCGACAGGTAGATGTGTCGTGCCAGTGCCAGCAGCGTCCAGCCGGTGGGCGTGCGCTCGTTCACATGGGGCGAGTCCTGCAGGAAGGCCTCAAGCAGCGCGTCCTGGTGCGGGCGCAGGGCATGGATGTCGCCGTGGTGGCGCAGTCCGTCCTCCATCAGGTGCGCGATGAAGTTTCCCACGTCCAGCGCGGGATCGCCTTCGCAGAACAGGTCCAGGTCCAGCCAGTACAGCTGTTCGCCATCGACCAGCACCTGGTCGGCATAGCAGTCACGGTGGATGCCGGTGGTCGGGTTGGGCAGCAGGTGTGCGCCCAGTCGCTGGGTGGCTGGAATGAGGGCCTCGATGCGCACGGCCCACTGGGGGCGTAGCGCGGCGGCCTCGCGCAGGCGCTGATGCAGCATCTGCAACTCGTCGTCCAGCGTCCAGCGCTTCGTGACAAGAGGGCGGGCGACCGCTGCCTGAACCGGTGCGCCATGGTGTGCCGAACCGGCCGTCGTTGCCTGAGGGTGGTCGGATGTGTTGATGCCATGGGGCAGAAATGAGGTATCCGGTGCCTGGAGCAGGTGCGCCCCCGCATGGTGCAGCGCGGCCAGGGCCCGGCCAATGCGTGTGGCCAGTTCCGTGCCGCTGCCAGGGCGCAGCAGCCGGGTGGCCATGACACCGGGAACCTTGCGCTGCAGCCACAGCTTCTGCTCGGGCAGGATGGCCAGTGCTTCGGGGACGGCCAGCCAAGGCAGGTTGAAGCCGCGTGCATGCAGCGCCTGCTGCACCCTGAAACCGTGACGGTCGGCTCCCTTGAAGCGCAGCTTGCCCAGCAAGATCTGCTCCTGGGCATCGGTGCCTAATGACGGGAGCAGCCGGTATTCCAGCAGGGCTCGGCGGCCGGCCTTGTGGCGCAGCACCTGCACCGGCTGCAGCGTCCAGGCATCAGGGCGCAGGTGCAGGGCATCCAGCAGAAGCGGCTGCATTAGGGCCACGTCGGTCTGGGGCCACGTGGCGGGGTCCTCCGATGAGGTTGAGGGCGTCGTGGGAGACGCGGAAGGCGTTTCTGAAGCGGTCGTGTGTACGGTTGTCTGTGAACCTGTCACGGTTGCCGTGCTTTGCGGGGATGGAACGCCATGCACACCGGCTGCCGAGGAACGGTCCAGCGGGGCTTCGGCCTGACCACCGGTGCGGCCAGCCGGCGGGGCGAGCGGCTGCAGCCGGCCGGCCAGGTGCTGGGCAATCTGCAGGATCTGCTGCATCAGCGTTGGCCAGTCGGCACGACGACGGCGAAAACCCTCAGGCATCATGCGCAGCAGGTGGGCCACGGTGTGCCAGCCGGCGCGTTTCCGGTCCTCGAAGGAGAGGATCCGGCCATGACCTTCCAGCAGGGCCTCGCGCGCCGCTTCCAGCAGCTCCAGACTTTCCTGAACGGGGCGGGAGGTGCTGTCGATGGAGGGCGCAGCGGTGAATGCGGGGTGATTCCAGTCTGGCTCGGCCGTGCCGTCGTCAGAGGACATCGGGCCCAGCGGGATGATGGGGCGGTGGCGCTGCAGATGCTGCACGACCAGCCGGGCCAGCAGCGAGCCGAAGTCGGCCATCGGGTCACCCCAGGCAGCACTGTCCCAGTCGATGATGAGAATCTGGCCCAGGTCGTTGCGCACCAGCTGCTCCAGCGACATGTCGCCGTGGGTGATGCGTGGCTGCCAGATGCCCTGTTGTAGGGCCAGGGTGGCCTGGGAACACAGAGCCCAGGCCTCGTCAGCCAGGTCGGGCTGCAGGTGGGCCAGGGTGGTGCAGGCCTGTTGCAGGGCGTCGATGTCGTGCGCGGTGTGACGCTGGACGGGATGTGGGGCACTGGTCTGATGCAGGTTCGACAGCAGCTGGCCCACGTCGGTCAGCAGGGACAGATCGGCCGCCTCGATGGCAAAGCTGCGTGCTGTCACGGGCGCAGTGGTGTCGGCGACCGACAGCGGATCCAGGGTGATGACAGGAAGTTTGGCGGCAAATAGTCGGTCCAGACTCTGGCCGGCCAGCCAGGGCAGGACCAGGCAATGCCGGGCCGCATCCACGGCCAGCAGCGGGGTGGACTGAACGGTCTGGGCCAGCTGGGCGCCGGCCAGCGTGGCCTCGAAGTCGTGCTCGATGCAGGCGCGCAGCAGGCCGCGAGGTCGACCGTCCTGCTGCAGTCTCATCACCAGCCGCCGTTCGGGCTTGTAGCGCAGCACCTGACCGAACAGGCGGCTGTCGTACAGGGGGGCGGGGGCATCCTGCAGAAGGCCTGTCGTGCCGTGAGGCGCCGGCCAGGGGCGGAAGTCATCCGGCAACGAATGATGGCCGGTGAGCATGTCGGGATCGTGCAGCAGGCTCGCCAGGGCCGTGATGCGCCGGTCATGGACGGCGCTGGCCAGCAGCAGGTGCCAGGCAGGCAGCACATGCGCCGAGAAGCGGCCGTCGCGGGCGCTGCGTTTCAGCAGGCGCCGCGACTGATACGGCCAGGCGGTGCTGTCGCGGGGCAGCACGCGGGCAAAGGCGTGCTGCGAGCGGCCCAGCACGTCGAAGACCCGAAGCCCGGCCAGGCAGCCCGTGCCGGGCTTATAGCGCAGGTAGTCGATGCGGATGCGGGAGATGTCGGCTGCCGGCAGCTGCTGCTGAACCACGTCCAGCAGCGCCTGCTCATCCAGCAGCAGCGACAGGCCGGGCATGTCGGGTTCCTGCCCGAGCAGGGCCTGTTCGGTCTCGATCTTCATGTATCGCTCCCGGTGTCGGCCAGTGCCGCCTTGGCCTGCAGATCGCCCACGGCCTGGCGGTGCATGCGCCACAGGGCGGCGTAGGGGCCATCGTTCTTCAGCAGTTCTGCGTGGGTGCCGGATTCGGCGATGCCTCCCTGGTCCACGTAGACGATGCGGTCGGCCTGCGATGCCAAGTCCAGATCGTGGGTGATCATCAGTGCAGTGCGCCTGTCGATGAGGCGAGTGATGGCATGGCGCACCACGGCCTCGCTGGCGCGATCCAGGCCGGTGGTGGGCTCGTCCAGCACCATGATCGGGCAGCGCCGCAGGGCCAGCCGGGCGATGGCCAGACGCTGGCGCTGGCCACCTGACAGCGTGGCACCGCGCTCGCCGATCACGGTGTCGTAGCCTTCGGGCAGTGCTGTGATGAAGTCGTGCGCGTTGGCCAGCTTGGCGGCCTTGATGATCTCTGTGTTGCTGACCTTGCGACCGGCGGCGCAGGCCAGGTTGTCGCGGATGCTGGCGGCGAACATCAGCGCGTCCTGTGGCAGCAGGCCGATCTGGCGGCGCACGCTGGCCGTCTTCCATTCACGGATGTCATGGCCGTCGATCTCGATGCTGCCTTCCTGTGGATCGTAGAGGCGCAGCAGCAGCACCGACAGCGTGGACTTGCCGATGCCCGAGGGGCCCACGACCGCAACGTGCTCGCCGGCATCCAGCTTCAGGTCCAGTCCCTTGAAGACGGGGCGTGCGCCGTCTTCGTAGGTAAAGTGCAGGTTGCGGAAGTCGAGCTGGCCGCGGAAGGCTGGGGCGGACCTTGCCCCGGGGCGGTCGGCAATGTCGGGCGATTCGTCCAGGATGTCGGAGATGCGCTCGGCCGAGGCCAGCGCCTTGGACAGCCGTCCGGCGTATTTGGCGTACTCGCGCACCGGGCGCATGGAGTTCTTCAGGTACGAGATGAACACCAGCAGATCGCCGGCGGTGAGCGAGCCGGCTATCACCTGCAGCGCGCCCTGCCACAGTACCAGGGCTGTGGCACAGGCCACCAGCAGGTCGATGGAGCGCTCTAAGCCGGCCGAGAGCCGCTTGGTGTTCATGTCGGCGTTGGCGGCCTGGCCGTCATTGCCGCGGAACATGCGCGAGAAGCCTTCCTCCAGCGCCAGCGACTGCACGGTGCGGATGGCCGACATCGATTCAGTTGCCGTGGCGGCCAGCGATCCTTCACGGGTACGCTGACGACGGCTGGCCTCGTGGATGAGCCGGCTGCTGCGCTTGGCCGACAGCCACATCACCGGCAGCGGGATGAGCGATATCAGCGCCAGCTGCCAGTTCAGCACGAACATGACGCCGAACATGCCCACCAGGATGAAGACGTTGGCCATCATCGGCAGCAGGGCCGAGACGGTCACCTCGCGCAACTGGCCGACGTCGTTGACCAGGCGAAGCGCCAGGTCACCGCTGCGCTGGCGCTGATGGAAGGCCAGCGACAGGCGCAGCAACCGGTTGTAGAGCACGTTGCGGACCTTGCTGAGCACCTCGTTGCCGATGCGTGCAAAGCCCACGGTGGAGAGAAAGCCGGCCAGCGCCCGCAGGGCGGCAAAGGCCACCACCGCCACGGCCGAGAGCCAGACGATTTCCATCGTCTCCAGGCTGCCCAGCCACTGCCCCAGCGCCTTGTGGCCGTTCTTCGGGTCGCCCAGCACATGGTCCACCACGAAGGCCAGCGGCCAGGGTTCGGCCAGCCGCATCAGGGTGCTGAGCAGCAGTGCCGTCAGCGAGCCGGCCAGCAACGGCCCCTGTCCCTTCATGAAGGGACGGAAGCGTTTCAGGACACGGCGGATGGGGCTGCCGGTGGGGCGTGTGTCTTTCTGGGGCACGGGAAAAGGGCTCCTCTTGCGGCGGACTTGAACGTGGGCAATCCGGGGGCGGTCGATCAGATCACGGAGCTGTCCGGCATGGCGGCATCGGCCATGGCCAGAATGCGTGCGGTGACGGCATCCCAGCTGTGTTCGGCCACGATGCGCTGGCGACCACGGCGGCCCATGGAAAGGCGCAGCGCCGGATCCTGAACCAGGGTGGCCAGTGCGTCGGCAAAGGCGTCTGGATCACCCGGTGGCACCAGCAGACCGTCGACGTCCTGCAGCACCACGGTGGCCAGGTGTCCCACGTGGGTGGTAACCACTGGCAGTTCGGCGGCCAGGTACTCGTAGATCTTCAGGGGCGAGAAATAGAAGTTGTCCTGGGGCGGGTAGGGCGCGGTGGCGATGTCCATCTGTGCCAGCAGTCCCGGTACCTCATGAGCCTGCACAGCGCCAGTGAAGCGGCAGTGCTGCAGCAGGCCGAGGGCCGTGAGCGACGACTCCATGTCGGTGCGGCCGGGGCCGTCACCCACCACCAGCAGCTGGGTCTTCGGGAAGCGCCGGTGCAGGCGCGCGAAGGCCTCCACCAGCAGCGGCAGGCCGTGCCAGGGTTTCAGCGTACCCAGGAAGCCGATGACGATCGGGGTGTCGTTGCTAATGTCGGCGTGGCGAGTGGCCCGCAGCTCGGCGCTGTCGGCGCTGGGCGACGGATCCACGCCATTGGCCACCACATGGACATGTCCCTGGGTACCGGGCCAGGTGTGCAGGTAGTCGGCCACGCCGGGCGAGACGGCCAGCAGGGCGCTGGCCTGCGAGAAGGCCGACTGCGCCACGGCGCGAGCCTCGTCTTCCAGCACCAGCTGGCGGTGGGTGCGCTGCTCCTCGATGAGCGGCGCATTCACTTCCAGAATACCCGGGATGCCGTGTTCTCGCGCCCAGCGCATGCCCGCGTCGCTCCAGAGCGAATAGCGTTCGTAGAGCATGTCGTAGGGGGCATGGGCGTCGAGCCGCTCGGCAATGCGGCCCCGCGCCTCCAGGGCGGCATGGGCACGCTTGGTTGGGTCGCCCTGCGGGATCTCCGGCAAGTGGACGCAGGCGACGTTTTCCAGTCCCGGCGGCACTGGGCCGTCGAAGCGGGTGGCAAACAGCGTGACACGGTGGCCGGCTTTCAGGGCGGCGCGCACCACCGATTGCACGTGGATCGAGGCCCCTTTGGTGCCGAAGACCGGGATGCCGGCATCGGCGCAGACGTAGGCGATGTGTTTCTTCATGGAGACTCCGGAAAGGTTCATTCGGCGGCGCTGGGCTGGTGTGCGGCGTGTCGGGCGTCCACGGTCTGGATGCTCTGGGCGAACAGGTCGCGCAGATGGGCCGTGTTGCGATGCACGTCGTATTCGCTCTCGATGAGGGCACGAGCATTGTCGGCCAGCAGGCGAGCCATGGTGGGATTGCCCAGCATCTCAGCAATGGCGTCAGCCAGCACCTTGGCATCGTTGGGGGGCACGCACAGGCCGGTCTCGTGGTCACGGATCAGCTCGGGAATGCCCACGACCTGCGTGGAGATGCAGGGGGTGCCCAGCGCCATGCCTTCCACCAGGATGGTGGGCAGACCGTCGCGGTCGCCCCCTTCGCTGATGATGGAGGGCGCGACCAGCACCGCGGCGCCTTTCAGGAAGGCCAAGACCTCGGGCAGCGGTCGCACGCCCGCCAGCTGCACGCGGTCAGTCAGCCCCAGTTCCTCGATGCGCTTTTGCAGCAGCGGCCGCATCGGGCCGTCGCCCACCAGCGTGCAGCGGCAATCGATGCCCCGGTCGCGCAGCAGGCCGATGGCCTCGATGAGGAACGGGAAGCCCTTCTTCTCGACCAGGCGCCCCACGGCCACCACGTGCGAGGGCCGGTTGATGGGCGGGTGGTAGGGGAAGGCCGACAGATCCAGACCGTTGTAGATGCGGTGGGTGCGATCGGTGGGCGCGCCGAAGTGGGTGCGCAGGTAGTCCACGTTGTAGTCCGACACCGTGACGGTGAAGGCGGCATCGCGGATCTTCAGATCCAGCTGCACCGGCTCTTCGTACTGGTGGTAGATGTCCTTGGCGTGGGCGGTGAAGCTGTAATGGATGCCGGCAAAGGCAGCGGCCAGCCGAGCCACGGTGGCGGCCTGGGTGCCGAAGTGTGCATGCAGGTGGCGGATGCCCTTGCTTTGCGCCTGCATGGCCAGCAGCACGGCCTGACCGACCGTCACCCAGTCGTGGTCATCGGCCAGGTGGGCCAGGCGGCGGAACTCGGGCAGCGCCTTGCGTGCTTGCACCAGCAGCTGCCAGTACAGCTCCGTGTCGTGGAACTGATGGCGAATGCGATGCACCGGCGCCCGCACGCGTGAGATGGCTTCCTGGAAGTGGGTCTCACTGACCGGGCCCAGCGCGAAGATGTCGACCTGCACACCGGCTTTTTCAAGCGCCAGGATCTCGTTGACGACGAAGGTTTCCGAAAAGCGCGGATAGCGCTTCAGCACGTAGCCGACGGCAATGGGAGAACGGGGCTCGGACATGGGAGGTTCCTGAAAGAGAGAGAAGAAACCGTTGAAGAAAAGGGGGTCAGGCAGCGGAAGGCACTTTGGCCGCCGGGCTGGGCGTGCCCAGCAGCTGGGCAGCCAACTCGGCCACACGCCTCAGCCCGCCAAAGTCCAGCGTCTGCAGGGCGCTGACGGCCGGGGTCGGGTTTGCGGCTTCGGCCAGCCAGGCGCCCACGCGGACCGGGTCCAGCTCGTCGGGGTGCAGGCAGCCCACCAGACCCAGTTCGGCCAGTCGACTGGCCCGCAGCCATTGCTCGGCACGGGGAGTGACGCGCGGCACCAGCAGCGTGCGCTTGCCCAGCGCCAGCACTTCCATGGTGCTGTTGTAGCCGGCCATGGCCACTACGGCACGGGCGTTTCGGATGAGGGTCAGTGGTTCAGCCACGAATGAGAGAAGCTGCAGCTCGGGGCGGGCATCGGCCAGGGCCTGCAGCTGCCGGCGGGCCTCGGCCGGCATCATTGAGCCGGTGAGGATGATGCCGCGCCAGCCACTGGGTAGCGGTGCCCGTGCGAAGGCTTCGGCCACGGCCAGTCCGTCCTGACCGCCGCCCATCATGCACAGGGCATAGGGGGCATCGGATGTCTCGGCCACGGTTCCATCCGTGGCGGTGCCAGGGGTGTCGCTTCCGGCTTCCCAGCGATGGTTCGGGTCCAGATAGCCCACCGGTGTGACCTCGATGCTCTCGAGCCGGTCCAGGCCGTAGGCGGAGATGGTGTCGTAGACCCGGGGGTCGCCGTAGATCCAGATGGCGTCGAAGCACCGCCGCAGGATGTCGGCATTCTTCTGGCGTTCCCATTGCCGGGCCACGGCCTCGGGGGTGTCAATGATGTCACGCAGGCCCAGCACGATGTGCGTGCCCCGTGCCCGCATGGTCGGCAGGACGGTGTCCAGCTCGGCCAGCGCACCGCGCGGCACGTTGTCGACGATCAGCAACTGGGGTGAAAAGGCCGTGAGTGCGGCCAGAATGGTCTGGCTGCGCAGCGCAACGAGCTGCTCCAGCGGCATGTCCAGCGCGCGGGCGGTATAGTTGCCGTCCGGCTGCTTGCGGTAGGCGGGCAGGGTGATGCTGTCGATGCCTGGCGGCAGCGCAAAGGCGCCGGATTCACGAATGCCGGATACCAGAAGAACCTGGGCCGATAGCGGCGGCTGGATGAGGGTTTGAGCCAGCAGCGTGTTGCGGCGGATGTGACCCAGACCCATGGTGTCATGGGAATAGAGAGTGATTCGGGGGCGCATGGAAGAGGATGGGGTGCAGGTCTGTTCTGTCATGTCTGCATTGTCCTCCATTCGCGGTGAACCTACCCTGACGACATGGTTCACGATTCGTTCAGACAGGATTGGCTACGATGTTCAGCATGAAGACATGGTTCCTCCCCTCCCTGCTCGCTGCCCCGGTGGCCGCTCTGCTGTCCATGATGGCGGCAGCCACGCTGGCTGCCGAGCATGACGAAGTGCGCAATGCCGTCACGGCCGGACGTTTTCGGCCGCTGGCCGAGATCCTGCAGACGGTGCAGCGCAAACATGCCGGCAATGTGCTGGATGTGGAGCTGGACCGCAACGACAAGGGACACCATGTCTACGAAGTCCGGCTGCTTGAGGAGAGTGGTCGTCGGCGTGAGATCCATATCGATGCCGTCACCGGCGAGGAGGTCCGTCGAGAGACCGGCCCCCTGCTGGCCGATCTGCCGAATCTGCTGCGCAAGGTGCTGGAGCAGTATCCGGGTCGCGTGGTGGATGTGGATCTGGAGCGCGGCCGCCAGGGGCGCGAGATCTATCACGTGCGGGTGTTGCAGGAAAACGGCCAGGTTCGTGGTCTGTTCGTTGATGCCAGCACGGGCGAGCTGATCTCCGACATCGGTGTCTTCGTGCCCACGCCTGGCATGAAGCAGCTGCCCGACCTGCTGGAGTCGCTGCTGCGCCGCTATTCCGGAACAGTGCTGGAAGTCGAGCTGAAGTACGATCGTGACGAGCAGCCCGTGTACGAGATCGACCTGCGCCTGCCCAATGATTCGCTCATCGAGCTGACGCTAGACCCGGTCACGGGCAGGGTTCTGAGCGAAGAAGAGATCGAGGTGCGGTGATGCGAGTGCTGATTGTCGAGGACGACCGCGAGCTGGCCCAGAGCCTGAGGGCTGCACTGGAGGAGTCCGGCATGGTAGCCGAGATTGCAGCTGATGGTCAGGAGGCTTCCTTTCTGGGAAGTACCGAACGCTATGACGCGGCGGTGCTGGATCTGGGCCTACCTGAGCTGGATGGTATTTCAGTGCTGAAGCAGTGGCGCGAGCAAGGATGCAATTTCCCGGTGCTGATCCTTACGGGGCGTGGTCGCTGGAGCGACAAGCTGGCCGGTTTCGGGGCAGGTGCCGACGACTATCTCACCAAGCCCTTCATGCACGAAGAGGTGGTGGTGCGACTGCGTGCGCTGGTGCGCCGTGCCTACGGCCATGCCGATCCGGTGCTGCAGGTGGGGCCACTTTCCTATGACACGCTGCAGGGGCGTTTCTCGATGGACGGCCGGCGGCTGGCCTTCACAGCACAGGAAGAGCGCATCCTGGCCTACCTGATGCACCAGCCCGGTGTGGTGCTCAGTCGCACCGACATTGTCGAGCATGTCTATGCCCGCGACAGTGATCCGGATTCCAATGCGCTGGACGTGCTGATCGGCCGTATCCGCCGCAAGCTGGGCGTGTCGATGATCCGTACCGTGCGTGGGCGTGGTTTCGTGCTCGCTGCACCCGAAGACAATGGCGTCGAAGGGGATGATGGTGACGATATGTCTGCTGATCCTGCTCCATGAGCGACAGTCCTGTGCAACCGACCCGGCCGGTGCGTGTGCGGCGTACCGGACTGGCGCAGCGGCTGATGTTGCTGGGCATGCTGGCGGTGCTGCTGATCACCGGCATGGGTGGGCTTCTAATGCGGGAGCAGCTGCATGCGGCCATCTTGCGCAGCATGAGCAGTTCGCTCGATGAACGGGCCGACCGCATCGTGGCGGGCCTGATGGTGGATGGCAACAGACGGGTGAGTTTTGACAACCGCCTGGTCAGCGACGAGTTCCGCTTCATCTTCTCGGGCTGGTACTGGCAGCTGGAAGCCGAGGGTACCGTGTATCGCTCCCGGTCGCTGTGGGACAGCAGTCTGGATGTGGCCATGGCCACGCCGGTGGTGGGTTCGGTCGAGCTGTTGACCATCCGTGGACCGCGTGATGAGCTGCTGTATGGGCTGGCGCGCAACTTTCATGTCAATGGTCATGTGTATCGGCTGTACGTCTACGGTCCAGCCGAGACCAGTCGCAAGGACATGGCCAGCATCGACCGCATCCTGATGGTGATGCTGGGGGGGCTGGCGCTGGCGATGGTGGCCGGCATGTATGTGCAGGTCTGGCTGGGGCTGCGGCCGCTGCGTCGTCTGCACGATGCGCTGCAGAGCATCCATGCGGGCGAGGCCGATCGTGCCGGCAGTGGCTATGGTCCCGACCTGGATCCACTGGCGGCCGAGATCGACGAGGTGCTGGAGCGCAATGCACGGGTCGTGACACGGGCGCGGGGCAATGCGGCCGACCTCAGCCACGCGCTGAAGAAGCCGCTGGCGCTGCTCAATGCCCAGTCGCGTTCGGCGGAAGTCGACGGGATGGAGGTGCGCCGCCAGGTCGACACAATGAACAGGATGATCGAACGTCACTTGGCCCGGGCGGGTAGTGGGGCGGGCGATCGGCGGCGCATCGACGTGAACGAGTGTCTGCAGGGGCTGATCGGGCTGATGCAGATACTGCACGCCGCACGTGGCATCGACTGGCAGCTGGATGTGCCGGGTCGGGTGTTCTGGCGGGGCGAGAGCACCGACCTAGAGGAAATGCTGGGCAACCTGCTGGACAACGCCGGCAAGTGGGCCCGCAGTCGGGTGGTGGTGAGGGTGCAGCTGCTAGCTCGACCCACCACCGAGGATGACGGAATGCGCTCGCGCACCGGTCTGCTGGTTGTCGGCATCGAGGACGACGGCGACGGCCTGGATGACGACGAGATCGCACGGGCCATCCGAAGAGGTCAGCGTTTCGACGAGAGCACCGAGGGCAGTGGGCTGGGACTGGTCATTGCCAACGACATCGCCGAGACCTACGAGGGGCGCCTGGAGCTGGGGCGCAGCTCGCTCGGAGGCCTGCAGGTGACGCTACGCCTGCCGCGCTGACAGCGCATCAGATTTCTTGTTCTTTGCTGGACCGGCCCGATGGCTGTATGCGGGGACGGAATGTTCCTGTCGCCCTTCATGCGGCAGTTGGATTGAAATAATCTATTTCCTTGAAAGGATTGATCATGAATCTTGTGGTTGTTGGATCGGGTTATGTGGGTCTGGTCTCGGGGGCTTGCCTGGCCGACAAGGGCCACCAGGTCATCTGTGTGGACATCAGCGAGGAGCGCATCGCGGGCCTCAAGCGCGGTGAAGTGCCCATCTACGAGCCGGGGCTCGATGCCATCATCGCCCGCAACGCCGACACCGGGGCCCTGAGCTTCTCCACCTCGCTGCCCGAGGCCATGCGTGAGGCTGATATCTACTGCATCGCGGTGGGTACGCCCCCGGACGAGGACGGCTCGGCTGACCTGCGTCACGTGCTGGCCGTGGCCCGCGAGATCGGTCAGAACATGGAGCGTCCGTCGCTGATCATCAACAAGTCGACGGTGCCTGTGGGCACGGCCGAGAAGGTGCGCGCCGCCGTGGATGCCGAGCTGGCCGCCCGGGGTGTGCAGATCGAGTACGACGTGGCCTCGAACCCCGAGTTCCTGAAGGAGGGGGTGGCCATCGAGGACTTCATGCATCCCGATCGCATCATCGTGGGTATCGATTCGCCGCGGGCACGCCAGCTGTTGGACGACCTGTACGAGCCCTTCGTGAAGGAGGGTGCCCGCCTCATTCACATGGGTGTGCGCGATGCCGAGATGGCCAAGTATGCAGCCAATGCCATGCTGGCCACCCGCATCTCGTTCATGAACGAGATTGCCGGCCTGTGCGAGCGCCTGGGTGTGGATGTGGAGCACGTGCGGCTGGGCATCAGCACCGATCCGCGCATTGGCGACAAGTTCCTGCGCTCGGGGGCCGGTTACGGCGGCTCGTGCCTGCCCAAGGACGTGCAAGCCCTGGCCAGCATGGCGCGCTCGGTCGGCTTCGAGCCGATGGTGCTGAACGCGGTGGAGCGGCGCAACAGGGTGCAGAAGCAGTGGCTCTTCGAGAAGCTGGTGGAGGAGTTCGGCCCCGATATGAAGGGTCGCACCATTGCGCTGTGGGGGCTGGCCTTTAAGCCGGGTACTGATGACATGCGCGAGGCGCCCAGCATCACGTTGGTGGAGTCGCTGCTGAAGGCCGGTGCCCAGGTGCGCGCCTTCGATCCGGAGACGACGCATACCGCGCCGCGCGTGATGCCGCGTGAGGCCCAGGAAAACGGTGTCCTGGTGTTCGTGGCTGACCAGTACGAAGCCGTGCAGGAGGCCGACGCGCTGGTGCTGGTGACCGAATGGCCGCAGTTCCGCTCGCCCGACATCCGCAAGCTGCACAAGGGCATGCGTGGTGACCTGATCGTGGACGGCCGCAACATGTACATCCCGGCCAAGGTGCGTGAGCTGGGCTTCCGTTACGTGAGCGTTGGCCGGTCCTGACGCTGCGCCGGTCTGTGGCTGGCCCCGTTGTTGCTGCCACGGGCCCGGGGGCTTGCCGAGGGCGTCTTGCCCCACAGACAGGGGCCCCCGCCTTCCGGGGGTCAGGAGAGCTTGCCGCGAGGCCCCGGCGGGTTGAGCTTGCGGTAGTCCAGGATGCCTCGCGCAATGGCGCGGGCCAGTTCGTCCTGGTATTGAGGATGGCGCAGGCGCTTCTCCTCGTCGGGGTTGCTGATGAAGGCGGTCTCCACCAGCACCGAGGGCACGTCAGGCGAGCGCAGCACGGTGAAGTTGGCCTGCTCGACGCTGGCCTTGTGCAGCCGCCCGATCTGGCCCAGCTCGGCCAGCACCCGCTTGGCCAGCACCTTGCTGTCGCGGATCTGCGAGGTGGTGTAGAGATCCATCAGCAGGCTGGCGGTCTCGGGTGTGCTGGCGGTCTTGATGTTGACGCCACCGATCAGGTCGGCACGGTTCTCGTTGTGGGCCAGCCATTTGGCGCCCAGGCTGGACGCGCCGTGGTTGGACAGCACGAAGACCGATGAACCGCGCGCGTCGGGCTTGACGAAGGCGTCGGCGTGAATGGAGACGAACAGGTCGGCCCGTACGCCGCGCGCCTTGCTGACGCGCTTGCCCAGCGGTACGTAATAGTCGTCGTCGCGGGTCAGCACCACACGCAGATTCTCTTCCTTGGCCAGCAGCTTCTTCACCTTCTGAGCCACAGCCAGCACTACGGTCTTCTCGTGCGTGCCCATTGGGCCAGTGGCACCCGGGTCTTCGCCGCCGTGGCCGGGATCCAGCACCACGGTGAAGGTGCGCGTCACCCTGGGGGAAGGGGCGTTCTTGCCGGTACCCGCCGAGGACTTGCCGCTGCCGGCCTGTTTCGGGCTGCTGTCGGTCTTGCCGTCGTGCGACTTGCCGCTGGCATCGGCGATCAGCTGCTCCAGTGGATCAACCGGATGCTTGGGATACAGGTCCAGCACCAGTCGGTGCTGGTAGCCGGCGGCCGGCTTGAGCGTGAACACCTGGGGTGCCACGGCCTGCTTCAGGTCGAAGACGATGCGCAGGGTCTCGGGGTTGAACTGGCCCACACGCACCTGACGCACGAAGGGATCGTTCGTGCGGATCTTGCCCAGCAGTTCGCGCACCTTCGATTCGACCTCCAGCCCTTCCAGGTCCAGGATGACCCGATTGGGGTTGTCGATGAGGCGGGCACGGAAGGGGATGGCCTGGGTCAGCTCGAAGGTGACCCGGGTGTACTCACGCGACGGCCACATGCGCACGGCCGCAATACCGTGACGGGTGTCGGTCCTGCCGGACACGCCGGAAGGTGTGGCGCTGTTGAGCGCCGTGCGCTGCAGGGGCGTCTGGGCGGCATGGCTCGTGCCGCCTGTATGGTTTGTGCCACTGGATGAGGACGACCCGTTGCTGGCCGTGGCAGTGTACCGGGTGGTTGTGTCCGAACCGGTCCTGCCACTGGTGCCGGTGGACGAGGATGAACTCTGATGGGCAGAGACAGATTTTTTGCTGGATGACGCAGACTTGCTGCCGGATGAGGCGGAT
>CALIXC010000182.1 GCA_938046755.1 uncultured Lautropia sp.
ATCGAACGGGTGATCCCATCATGGATGGCCGCTCCATGGACGACCAACCCCTGCAAATCCTCGTTCATTCCACGATGGTATGGGCCCCGTTTCTGCTGGTGAAGGTGGCCCTCAAGTGCCGCTGGCCGGTCTGGCTGGTATTTCTGTTGGGACTGGGGTTGCCATTCCTGATGTTGGTGCCACGTGGAATGACGGGACAGGGATGGTGGCCCAGGTCACAGATCGTCATCGGGATCCTGACATTCTATGGGCTCTTCGTGGGGGCCGGCATGGCCTTGGCCACGTGGATGAAACGTACCGGGCAGGTGGAGTGAAGGAGCAAGGGCCCGCGCTGTCCATGCTGGTGAGCGCTTTGAGCGCGGGCGCGATCTTCTGGTTGCGCCGCAGGATGGCTGCAGAATCATTGCAGTGATCGCAGCCATCCCGCATGTCCGACATGCTCAGCGCTGCTGCAGCGCCTTCTGCCGGATCAGCGCCTTGCGCTGCAGGGTCTTCACGCTCTTCAGGTCCTTGCTGGCTTCGGGCCGAGTCTGCCAGTAGAGCGTACCGCTGCCGCCCACGGTGCTGCGGTCATCGGCCACCGAGATGCCCTTGAACTCGGGGGGGATGTCCAGTTTCCAGCCAGCCGGGATGCGCCAGTGGCTGCACGACAGGCGCTTGATGGCGGGTAGCTGCTGATCCAGGCACAGACGGAACTCGTCCCGGGCTTTGCCTTTGAGGACCTTCAGTGTGGCCTGATTGCCCTTGTCATCCTGCCAGTGTTGCAGCACTTGCGTGAAGGGCACCTCCTCGCCGGCGCGCAGGGTGTAGCTGCCGGCCGAACGCAGTGGCGATGGTGCCGAGGCGGGGTCACCCGTGGTGAAGCTGGCCTGTGTGGACAGTGTGAGCAGCGGCCGGCCCGGGGTAGCTTCGCCGTCGACGCTGTACAGGAAGCGACCCGGCACGAAGAAGCCCAGCTCCTGATAACCCTCGAAGTAGCGTCCCATCTGAACGTCCATCCCCAGGGTGACGGTCTGGCTGGTGAAGACGTAGTTCGGCAGCAGATGCTGGCTGTCGTGGCTCAGAAAGTTCTCGAATTCGTGGGTGTAGTGGGTCTGCGCCGGATCGATCCGGTCGGGGGGCTGGACACTGGACCACCCCTCGATATCGGGCACGGTGGGTACGCCGTTGTTACGGGGCAGGGGCTTGCCGCCCGGGCCGGGGCCGTTCCAGGGCACGGCAGACCAGCTTTGGTAGTTCGGCCCGATGAGGGCGGGCACCGTCTCCACATAGTGGACCAGCACGCCGGCCAGCACGTCGCTGCGCACACCCCGGGAGGACACGGTGGCTGCCTTGTAGGCCGGATAGCGGGTGCTGGACTGCCAGGTCCGTTGCCTGTCGTCGCGTTCATCCACCACGTGCAGGCCCTGATAGGTGGGCAGCGCGCTCATGGTCGTCCAGTCGGTGGGAACCTGCCAGAGCGTGCAGCTCAGGCGCTTCACGTTCTGGACCTGCTGGTCCAGGCAGAGGCGCACCTGGTCCTTGGCATGGCCTACCATGGGTACCAGCTTCACCGAGTCTCCCTGGGCGTTGCGCCATTCAGCCAGCGACTGGTTCAGCGGGATACGCTGGCCGGACGTCATGGCACGGGGGCGTGTTGTGGCGTCCAGCAGCAGGGTCTGGCCGTCGGACGCGGCATCGTCACCGCTGCGGCCGTTGCCGGTACCGCCGACCCGCACCTGCGCCTGGCTGCCCAGGTTGAGGACAGTGTCGCCGGGCTTGCTGGAGTAGGCGAAGTACTGGCTGCCCAGGTAGTTCTCCTGGTACGAGCCTTCGCGGACCATGTTCAGATCCAGCCCGGTGTCCAGCGTGGGATAGGCAAAGCCATCGATGCGGTTGTCCTGCAGCCAACTGGCCTGGTGATAGCGATAGTGGCGGCTGTCCTTGTCCATCTGCTGCAGCCACTGGCCACCCTGCAACGGGGGCGTGTGCGCCAGTGCGTCGGTGTCGACCTGGCCGTTGGTGCCCGTGCCACGCCATGGCCACGCGGGCCAGACGCGGTACTCGGGGGTCTGGCCGTTCCAGGTGGTGCCCTGCAGCAGGAGGGTGGACAGCAGATCACTGCTGATGCTGCGCTTGTCGATGGCAGCCTGGGTCGTGCTGGCAGCCTTGCTGCTTGGGGCTAGGCTGCTGTCGGTCGTCTGGATGGGCGAAGATCCGGTCGTGCTGAGGCTGTCCGTAGTGGCCTTGGTCTGGGTTGCGGGGTGGTCCTGGCCACTGCCGCAGCCGGCCAGCAGGGCGAAGATCGCCGTGGCGAGGATCGTGTGGCGGGAGGGTATGCACTTCGTCATGGTCTGCCTCCGTGTGTTGGCGTGGGGAAACGATTTGCATGTAGCCACCATAGCGCGTGTCGATGAGCCTGCGACGAACGTAGTGTTTGGTTACCTTGTTTCGGGGTTTTTGGGACAGTTTCTGGGGGATGTTTACAACGTAAAGAAAGTTTTCGTGACAGGACGACGTGCCGATCCCTGTCTCGCAATGACATCACGTTTCGAGCCAATGATCAGAGATTCAGGTCAACATACCCCTGATTGTTGACAGAATTTCGTCGAATCAGCGTCAGCGAAGGGGGCGGACGTGATCAGGCGGCCCGAGTGGGTATTCCAGGGAAGGCATTCCTGGATGGGCGGCGGGGGCGTTGGGGGGATGGGCGCTTTGTGGAGCAAATGTGGGACCTTGTTTTTGTGATTTCCGCTTCCTGCGCCCCACACGCTCGATGCCTAGTCGTAATCCACCAGTTGCTGGAACAGTTCGTAGCGGTGCGGATCAATGTCGCCCCATTCGGCCGCATCGCGGATGGCGCAGCCAGGTTCGTCGTGGTGCTGACAGTCGTTGAAGCGGCACTGACCCAGGTAGGGACGGAACTCCGGCATGGCGTGCAGCAGCTGCCAGCGGCTCAGGTGCGCCAGCTCGAACTGCTGAAAGCCCGGGGTGTCGATCAGCCAGCTCTGGCCATCGGGCAGGATGAAGGCGCGGCTGAAGGTGGTGGTATGCCGTCCGCTGGACAGCGCGGTGGAGATCTCGTTGGTCTGCTGGCTGGCGGTGGGCACCAGGGCGTTGAGTAGGGTGGATTTGCCCATGCCGCTCTGACCCAGCAGCACGGTGCGCTTGCCGACCAGGCGTTCCTGCACGGGGTCCAGCGAGGCGGGATCCTTCAGGGCCGAGACGGGTAGCATCGGGTAGCCCAGCGATTCGTAGATGCGCGTGCGCGCCTGCACCTGCTCGAATGAATGGTTCAGATCCTGCTTGGTCACCAGCACCAGGACTGGGATGTCCTCGGCGGTGAGGCCCAGCAGCAGCCGCATCAGCAGCGCTTCGTCGAAGGCGGGGTAGCCGCTGATCAGCACGGCGGCCTGGTCGACATTGGCGGCGATGATCTTCTGGCGGAAGGCGTCGCGGCGGCACACCTGGTTGCGGCGCGGCGCCACGCTCTCGATGGCCGAAGGGCCGCTGTCGGCCTGCCGGTAGGTCACGTGATCGCCCACCACGCAGTCCAGCCGCCGGCCCACCGCCATGGCGGGCAGATGCGGGCCGCCATCCTTCGGGGCCAGCAGGAACTGGCGGCCGTAGGCGGCCACCACGTCGGCCTGCAGTCGCTCGGAACGGGTTTGGCCGCGCGGCTGGGCCTGGCTGCCGGCCGGGGTCTTGCGGGTATAGGAACGGCTGCCGCCCGGGCGGGGTGGCTGGCGTCCCCGGCCCTTGTTGGCCAGGGCCATGGCCTCGTCCTCGTAGCGGGCACCCGTGTAGTCGTCGTCGGAGTTGTCGGCGGGACCGGTGCGGCGCGGACGATCGGATGAGGTCATGGCTGTGATGGGGCAGCAGGGGCCGCCTCAGCCAGCCGTTGCCGGATCCGGCCGATGCGCAGCGGCGCCGGCGGGTGGGAGTCGTAGAACGCCGAATGCAGCGGATCAGGCGTGAGGGTACTGGCGTTGTCCTCGTAGATCTTGGTGAGGGCCGAGACCAGCGCCTGGCCGTTGCTGTGTTCCACCGCGAAGGCGTCGGCCTCGAACTCGTCACGGCGCGACATCCAGGCCATGAGTGGCCGCAGCGGCAGCAGGAAGACGGGCAAGGCCAGGAAGAAGAGCAGCAGCGCCACGCCGGCCGGCGCCTGGGCCTGGAAGGGGCCGATGGCGATGCCCAGCCCCTGGTAGAACCAGATCTGCGACGACAGCCAGCCCAGCAGAGCAAAGGCAACCAGGCTGAACACGCCCTGCAGCACCAGACGTTTCAGGATGTGCTTCTTCTTGAAATGGCCCAGCTCGTGCGCCAGCACGGCCTCTACCTCATCGACCTCCAGTCGGGCCAGCAGGGTGTCGAAGAAGACGATGCGTCGGCTCTTGCCGAAGCCGGTGAAGTAGGCGTTGCCATGGGCCGAGCGGCGGCTGCCGTCCATCACGAACAGGCCGCCGGCACTGAACTGGCAGCGCGCCAGCAGCGCCAGGATGCGTTCCTTTACCGGTCCGTCGGCCAGCGGCTCGAAGCGGTTGAAGAGCGGGGCAATGACGGTGGGAAAGAGCAGCAGCACCACCACGTTGAAGCCGATCCAGAAGGCCCAGGCCCACAGCCACCAGCGCTGGCCGGTGTGCTGCATCAGGGCGATGAGAGCGGCCAGCAGCGGCAGTCCCAGGAGGGCACCGACCAGCAGCGCCTTCAGGTGGTCGGCCACGAAGAGCGCCGGCGTCATGCGGTTGAAGCCGAAGCGGGTTTCCAGCCGGAAATGCCGCCACCCGTCCACCGGCAGCTCGGCCAGGCTGATGAGAAGCAGCGCGGTGGCCATGACGAGCAGCTGCTGCAGGAGCGGCTGGTCGGGCAGCCAGCGCATCCAGGTTTCGTGGATGAACTGCAGGCCGCCCAGCAGCGTGAGCGCAAGCAGCACCACCGCGCCCACGCACTGGTCGACGATGCCCAGCTGCACGCGGGCGATGGTGTAGGCAGCGGCGCGCTGGTGGGCTGGCAGGCTGATGCGGCTGGCGAAGGGTTCGGGCACGGCGTCGCGGTGCCGGCTGACGTGGCGGACCTGGCGACTGGCCAGCCAAAGGCGCAGGACCAGCGACAGCAACAGGAATCCGACGAACAGGAAGCTGAAGTGCAGGGGTTGCATGCGACAATTAAAGCATGGAAACCCAAGACACAACGGGGGCGGCAGCCGCCCCGGAAAACGAACGGAACGGGACAGATCAGACGTCAGAGGGCGCTCCGCGCGGCGTCTTGGCCGGTCACACGGCCGATGGCCAGCCGCTGGGCACCGTGTTCGTCCCCCCTGGCCGGCCTGACGAGAGCCGTCTGGTCTGGCTCGACATGGAAATGACCGGCCTGCATCCCGACATCGACCGCATTATCGAAGTGGCGATGGTGGTGACCGACAGCGATCTGAACCTGCTGGCTGAAGGGCCAGTGCTGGCCATTCACCAGCCCGACACGGTGCTGGACGCCATGGACAAGTGGAACCGGTCCACCCATGGCAAGTCTGGGCTCATCGACCGCGTGCGGGCATCGACGCTGACCGAGGCGGCGGCGCAGGGCCTCCTGCTGGAATTCATCCGTGCCTGGGTGCCGGAAGGCAAGTCACCCATGTGCGGCAACTCCATCGGGCAGGACCGGCGCTTCATGGCGCGCTACATGCCCGAGCTGGAGAGCTGGTTCCATTACCGTAACCTGGATGTGAGCACGCTGAAGGAGCTGGCACGGCGCTGGGCGCCCGAGGTCTACCGCAGCTTCAAGAAGCGGGGCGCCCACACGGCGCTGGCCGACATCGAGGAATCCATCGACGAGCTGCGGCACTACCGCCGGCACTTCATCGGGCAGGCCGGGCAGCCCAAGGGCTGATCCCGAGTCCGGGATCAGCCGGGGCCCTGGCGGATGTGCTCAGGGCTTGGCGGGCGTCTCGACAGGCACCCGCCGGTACAGCCCCAGCAGGTGCGGCGTCTTGCCGAAGGGCCGCTGGCGCTGCCACAGTGACTGCCAGGGCTGGGCCAGGATCTGGGCGGGCGTGGCGCCATCCAGGCCGGCGTCCTTGGCGCGGCCTAGCAGGTCAGGCAGGTTGATGGGGGTGCCCGGCGTGTCGTCGGCCACCAGCAGCCAGGGGCAGACAGGCTTGGGCGGGGCGTCATCCTGCTGACGCAGATCCGGCAGACGCACGAAGCGGGCGCCGGCGTAGTAGGCAAACAGGGCCAGTTCACCGGCATCCGTGCCGGCATGCAGCACGCAGCCCGGCTGGCTGGCAAACAGCGCCCGTGTGGGAATCACCAGTTCCTGATAGCTCTTGCGCCAGTTGCCGGCGGGCAGCCACAGCGTCATCAGGAGCAGCCAGGTCAGCACCATGCCACCTGAAGACAGGGCCATGGGCCGCCAGAAGGGACGCGGCCGGCGCGACACGCGCCACACCACCAGCAGCACCCAGGCCCCGGTGGCCAGCAGCCCGATGATCAGTTCGATGACCGAGACGTGGGCGGCAAAGCCCGGCAGCGCGGCCTCGGCCCGCGCGGCCATGCGCGGCGGCCAGCCCGACATGAAGGCGACCCAGTAGGCCCAGACGGCCAGACTGGCCACCGAGAAGATCATGACGGCGAACCAGTCCACCACGCTGACAAGGTTGCGGCGGATCATGGGCAGTGTCATGCCGGTCAGTACGGCCATCGGCAACACCATCGGGGTGAGCGTGGCCTGGTGGTCAGCCGTCTGCGGGTTGCACAGCGAGGCCAGCAGCATCAGCAGCAGCGGGAAGAGGGGGGCGGCGATGGGCGCCTCACGGCAGCCGGCCCGCCAGCGCCACATGCCCCACAGCACGAAGGGCCACAGCGGCCACAGGTACCACGGCAGCGTGCCGCCCAGTTGGGAAAGCGCTTCGCCGCCCGGCGCGCCGAACATGCCTGCATTCCAGGACAGCCAGCCATGGAAGAACTCCGCCACCTTCTGGCTGGCGGCCGGATCCACCGGCAGGTTGCTGTCGCCGTTCATCAGGGGCAGTGCCTGCACCACGGCGTCGGCGTGGCTGAAATAGGCCAGCAGCGCCGGCCAGACGATACTGCCCAGCACGGCCACCGGCAGCATCGTCAGCAGGATCCAGCCCGCTACCAGCCGGAAGGGTACCACCAGCCACAGGAGCAGCAGCGTAGCCAGCAGCATGACGACGGCCAGCGGAATGCCGTAGGTGAGCAGGCTGGCGGCAATGGCTAGCCCCACCAGTAGCCCGCCGCGGCGGGGACGATCGATGGTCACCGACAGGCCGAACAGATGCAGCGCCACGCACAGGATCTGCGAGGCGTTGGCCGTGGTCTCGTGGATGGGGGCGATGAGCCCGAAGCAGGCCAGCACGGCCAGCAAGGCCGCATCGGCCACGGCATGGCCGAAGTCCTGCGGACTGGCACCGGCGCCGAACGGGTCCTGCGGCTGGATCTCGGGCCTCACGGCCAGGTTGCGCGCCGCATACCAGAGCAGCGTCATGGCCAGGGCGATGCCGGCAGCCGCCGTCAGCCGCATGGCCAGATCCGGGGCGATGCGCCAGCCGTCGGCCGCATGGCCGAAGAAGCTGGCCAGCAGCGTGTTGAAGAGTCGTGCCGCGTGCATGCCCAGCGCGCCCACCCAGAAGGGCAGCGGGCCGCCCTCGTCGGGCACCAGCTGGCCCTGTACGTTGGGCAGCAGCCAATCGATGCTGTTACCGGTGGCCATGGTGTGGGCGATGCCGAAGCCGATGGCGTCGTCGGTACGCCAGGGATCGCGTCCGAACAGGCCGGCAAGGACATAGACCGCGCAGAACAGCAGCGGAATCCAGCGGGGCAGGCGCGCGGCGTCTGCCGAGGTGACCAGATAGGGTCTGACGCGCGACCCGGAACTAGAGCTTGTCATCGTCGGATCCTGTGGGGCCGATCAGTCATCGTTTGGGCTCATTGTCCGCCAGGGCCGCGTCGGACGCACGAGAGACCATGGAAAAAGAAAGCCCCGGCAGTTGCCAGGGCTTTTCTGGGGCCACGGCGAACCGCGGCTAGGGGCCGTAGAACGGATCAGGCCTTGGCGGCAGTAGCGCCGGTGCGGGCGAACTTCTGACGGAATTTCTCGACGCGGCCGGTCTCGATAATGCGCTGCTGGGCGCCCGTGTAGAACGGGTGGGACTCGGAGGTCACGTCCAGCTTCATCAGCGGATATTCCTTGCCGTCGTCCATCTTGATGGTTTCGCGCGTGTGCACCGTGGAACGCGTGATGAACTTGAAACCGTTGGCCATGTCCTGGAACACGACTTCGCGGTACTCGGGGTGGATGCCTTCTTTCATAGGGGAATCGGTTGGGTTCAGCGCCGAAGCAGGTGGTGAAAACGCACGCAACGGTACGGCAAGTAAACGTCCATTATAACGGTTTGGCCTGTCCGTGCAACGATTCGCTCCCGCTGGTCGGGCGTGGGGCGCCGGCTGTCGGAGGCTTCGGGCAGCGCCGGCCGACGGGCGGCTGCCGATGAAGAAACGGGGACGGGCGGATCGAAATCCCTCCCGTCCCCGTCCGGAGCCGCCGATGACAGGGCGGCCGGAGGAGCGACGCCTGGCTCAGGCGCTGGCGGCCTGGCTGGCTGCGCCCTCGTCGTTGGTTGCCCCGTTGCCGGACTGGCCGGACGTCTTGCGGGGCTTCTTCTCGAGGTGCTTGGCCTTGGAGGCCGACAGCAGGGCGCAGGCCACGGCAGCCATGTAGGGCACCGCCTGCAGCA
>CALIXC010000183.1 GCA_938046755.1 uncultured Lautropia sp.
CCGAAAGGATATGACCCCGCCCAGGAACCCGATACCCGCCCTTTTGGCAAAGGCAGGTCCTTGGCCGATGGTTCCGGTAGCCAGCAGGTTGCCGCCGACCGGACGCCCGCCGACGCCCTCCCGCGCCCGGCCCAGGAAGGCCCTGCCACGAACGGGAGTCCACGGCCCTCGTCCCCCACGCATGCCGCCGCCCCCACGCTCGACGCCCCCAAGAGCACGGCAGGAACAGAACCCGGGCCCCGGGCCACGCCGCCCGAGGCAGTGCTTTCCTCAGCCCACCAGCCTGACAGCGCCCCAGTGACGGACGACACGACAAAAGCCAGCCCCAGCGCCAGCCCAGCCGCTCCCAGCACGGCGAAAACTGACGCCGATACGGCAACCACCGGCAGTGACACGGCAACAGACGCACCGGCAAAAGCCGATAACAGCGCTGCTATGGATACCCCCGCAGCAGCCGGCGACAGCATGCCCCCGGATGCCCCGGCAGTGCCCAGCGACGAGACCGCAGCGAACGCTCCGCCCGCTGTGGATGAAGGCGCAGCCACGGACAGCGCCAAGACACCCGCCGACGAGGGAGCGCCCGCCTCCCCAAAGCCGGACGCTGATACGCCTGCCGCCGACGTATCAGCCACCCCCCGGCGCGGTGGACAGGCCCACAAGGCCTCCGACAACCGGGGCCCCCGGCGCAAGCAGGGATCCGGCAAGGGGCGTCGCAAGCGGCGCTGAACGGCGTCGCCGCCATCGGCCGGCACGCCACACATTACCGGCTACCAGGCCATAGACGACGATGACCCCCTCCCGCATCAAACGCTGGATCTTGCTCGGTCACCGCTGGCTGGGCATCAGCACATGCCTGCTGTTCTTCCTGTGGTTCCTGTCCGGCGTGGTGATGATGTACATGGGCCATCCCAAGCTCACCTGGCAGGAACGGCTTAAACACCTGCCGCCGCTGGAAGCCAGCCAGCCCCTGCTTTCGCCTGCCGAAGCATTCAGACAAGCCGGCATCCACGGCACCGTCACCGACCTGCGACTGGCCAACACCCGCGCCGGACAGCCCGTCTATATCGCCCAGGTCCGCCCTGACACCAAGCCCGCGCCGGACGCCCCCCGGCCCGATCCCTGCCTGGTGACCCTCGATGCCCGCACCGGCACCCTGCTGTCCCCCACCGATCCCGCCACGGCCCTGGCCAGCGCGCAGGTCTATCTGGAACAGGGTAGCCCTTCGCACCCATCATCATCCAGCGCCCTGCCGGCAACCAGCCCCCGGCTGCCGTCCGCCACCACGGCACCAGCCTCCCTGGGGGTGCCCCTTTACCAGGGCATCACGGTCGAAGACGCCCACACCCACAGCAAGGCCATGGACCTGCACCGCCCTCTGCACAAGGTGCTGCTGCCCGACGCCGACCAGACGCTGCTCTACATCTCCGGCACCACCGGCGAAGTGGTGCGCGACGCCCCACGGCTGGAACGGGGCTTCAACTACCTGGGCGCCTGGCTGCACTGGCTCTACCTGTTCCGCGACACGGCCATCGACTGGACCGAGCTGATCATCTGGCTCTCCGTTATCGGCATCGTGTCCGTCATCAGCGGCTTCCTGGCCGGCATCATCCGCTGGCGCTTCTCCCGCCCCTACCGCAGCGGCTCCCGCTCCCCCTTCGCCCCCGGCGCACTGCGCTGGCACCACATCCTCGGCCTGGTCTTTGCGCTGACCACCTTCACCTGGATCTTCAGCGGCCTGATGTCGATGAACCCCTGGGACATCTTCGAGGCCGACGAGAGCATCATCGACGCCCGGAGAATCAGCAACCCGGACATCCAGCCATCCCGCGCCATCGCCACCCCGCAAGCCCTGCTCGCCAGCACCACGACCCCCGTGCGTGAACTGCAATGGCACACCCTCCTGGACAAGGCACGGGTGAAGGCCATCCGGACACACGAAGTGCCCCCTGGGAACGCGGACCAGCCCGTCCTGCTCTCGGCCCGCACCGGCAAACCCTATAACCTGGAACCGGAGCGCCTTCGAAGCGCCCTCTTCACGCTGCAGGCCGGCTACCCACCACGCATCGACATCCTCCAGCAGGACGACTTCTACTACTACAGCCGCACCGAACACACCATGACCGGCGGGCGCAAACCGCATCCGCTGCCCATCTGGCGCGTACGCTACGACGACCCGAACCAGACCTGGCTGCACATCGACCCCGCCACCGGCCAGGTTCTGAACGAACTGGACAGCTACCAGCGCACCGAACGCTGGCTCTTTGCCCTGCTGCACAGCTGGGACTGGCTGCCACTTCTACAAAACCGGCCCCTGTGGGACATCTTCATGCTTGTGCTGGCCGTCGGCGGCCTGGCCCTATCCGCCACCGGCATCTGGATCGCCGGCCATCGCCTGCACATCAAGACCCGCCGCTGGCGGCTGCTGCGCCGAAAGCACCAATAAGCATGACCGGCGCGCCGGTAGTTCGACAAGCCGACGGCTTCGTCAGCTTCATCGGCTTAAGGGCCCAGCAGCGCAGCGGCTCGACAGCTCGATAGCTCAATGGCTCGTCGTCAGCTCGTCAACTTCGGATGATGCCTTCCGGTCGCGCCAAAGTTCCTCAGAATTGAGTCAAAACAATTCATTTGCAAGAAACCTCACCCTATCCAGC
>CALIXC010000184.1 GCA_938046755.1 uncultured Lautropia sp.
CCCCGCAGGCGGCCGGACGAGCGGCAGTGGCGCCGCTGCAAACGCAACACCCGTCTGCGCCATGAGCCACCCCATGATGCAAACAGGGCCACCCGGTTTCCCGGATGACTCTGCAGGGTCAGGGAAGGTTCATGGGCGCAGCGACGCCCTTTCCCCGCTCCATGCCCTGGATCAGCCTTATGCCAGCAGCGAACGCAGCATCCAGGCGTTCTTTTCGTGCAGCTGCATGCGGGTGGTCAGCAGGTCGGCGGTGGGTTCGTCGGAGGCTTCGTCTGCCGCCGGGAAGATTTCGCGGCAGGTGCGCACCACGGCTTCCTGGCCTTCCACCAAGTCTTTGATCATCTCGTTGGCAGACTTGGTGTTGTTGCCGTCCTTGATGCTGGAGAGCTTGGCAAACTCGGTGTACGAACCCGGAGCCAGGTGGCCCAGGGCGCGGATGCGCTCGGCGATCTCGTCCACGGCGGTGGCCAGTTCGGTGTATTGGGCCTCGAACATGGCGTGCAGCGAGTTGAACTGCGGGCCGGTGACGTTCCAGTGGTAGTTGTGGGTCTTCAGGTACAGGCTATAGGAGTCTGCCAGCAGTTTGGACAGGCCCTTGGCCACGGTTTCACGTTGCTTGTCGGTCATGCCGATGTTAATGCCCATGTTTGAACTCCTGTCAAGAATAGGGAGGGTTGCCATTCAGTGCTTCCAGTCCCAATGCCCTCTGCCTTCCGGCCGGCCCGGGCTGTCCTGCACGATGGGAGGCAGTATAGGCACGCTCTATCGATATAACAAATTTATTTATTGAATCGTATCGATAGCCACACATGGTGTAGCGAGAAAAAAGGCGCACCTGATCGGCAGAACAGGTGCGCCTCAATGGTGGCAGCCTAGGCTGCCTCTCCTCCTCCTCAACAGGGGGATCGGTGCCTGACACCAATCAGCGTCCCCTTTGGTGATGAGGATATTACCCCGTTCACAGGTGAATTGCCGGTACCTGGCCCTAGGGCTAACCCTAGGGAGCACATCGGGACTAACCCTGAAAATCTCTCCGGAACGGGCTGCCGGAAGGTACTGACAGCCCCATCCGGCCCGGCGCATCCGCCTCGTGTCAGGTCCGTCCCACGCGGTTCAGCATCACTAGGGCCAGCGCCAGGAACAGGATGGACGGAATGCTGACGGCCAGCCAGGGTGGCCAGGTGTTGATGAGACCCAGGTTGGAAAAGAGGCCATTCATGATGTAGAAGCCCACGCCCAGCGAGATGCCGAAGAAGAGCTTCAGGCCGATGCCGCCGGCGCGGACCTGCAGGTAGCCGAAGGGCAGTGCCAGCATCAGCATGACGATGATGGCCAGCGGGTAGACCACTTTCTTCCACAGGGCCAGTTCGTAGCGGTTGGCGTTCTGGGCGTTTTCCTTCAGGTGCGAGGTATAGCGCCACAGAGCCAGGGCCGACATGCGGTCGGGGGCGATGGCCAGCACCGACAGCAGTGCCGGGTTCAGATCCGAAACCCAGACGGTCTCCGGCCGGCGCTCCACGGCGGCATGCAGGGCGTCGTAGCCCGTTTGGGTGCGGGACACGTTGAAGCGGGTGGTCTCCACGCCTTCCAGCCGCCAGCTGCTGGCCTGACCGTTGTGCGCAGGCTGGTAGCGGCCGTGTTCGGCGTGAATGACGGCCGTCAGCCGGAAATCGGTGTCGAATTCGTGGATGGCCACCTTGCTCAGGCCGCCGTCGGCCTCCAGGGTGCCGATGTTGACGAAGCGGGTCTGCTGCCGCTGACCATCGGGGCCACGCACGCTGTCCTTCAGCCACAGGCCGGAGCGGAAGGCCCCCACGCCCGAGCCCTTGCCCAGCACGTCCATGCGCAGCTGCTGGGCACGCTGTTCGGCCATCGGGGCGATCCATTCGCCGGCCACGGCAGTCAGCACGGCCAGCAGCACACCCAGCACCAGCACGCCGCGCAGCGCCAGCTGACGGCTCATGCCGGCCGCACGCATGGCGGTGAATTCGGAATTCTGGGCAAACTGGGCCAGCGCGTAGATGCAGCCGATCAGTGCGGCCACGGGCATCAGCTCGTAGATGTGGCTGGGCAGGCCCAGCAGCACGTACAGCACAGCCTGCGGCAGCCGATAGCCCCCCTGGCCGATGTCATCCAGCTCGTTGATGAGGTCGAAGAAGGCAAAGAGCCCCAGAAAGCCCAGCAGCACGGCTATGATGCCGCCGGCGATCTCGCGGGTGAGGTAGCGGGCCATCAGCTTCATGCCGTCTTGCCTCCCCGCAGGCGGGCCACCAGCTTGCTGAAGCTGAAGCGCGGCAGCGTGAGCCGCTTGCGGAACATGTAGAGCGCCAGGCCCAGCACCAGGGCGTGGGTCAGCCACACGCCCACCCCGAAGCTCAGTTTCTCCTGGGTGATCCAGGATCGGACGACGCTGTTGAGGTTGGAATAGGTGAAGTAGATGAGCACGCCGATGACGAGGTTGACGGAGCTGCCCAGCCGCGGGTTGACGAACGAGAGCGGGATGGCCAGCAGCGCGATGACGAAGACCGAGATGGGCAGACCGACCCGGTAGGCCAGTTCACCCCGGGCGGCGGACGACGAGAGCTGCAGCAGGTCTGGCGTGGCCATGCCGCGCACGCTCTCGATCTGGGTATTGACAGGCTTGGGATCGAGCCGCACGCCGTAGCGCAGGAACTCCATCAGCGAATATTCGGGCGTGCCCCAGGTGCCGTCGTAGCGGCGGCCGTCCTCCAGCACCAGGAAGCGATCGCCGTTCTCCTCGATCTTCACGTGGCCACCGCGCGAGGCCACCACCACCATGCGCGGGCCGTTGTGTTGCACCACGAAGACGTTGGAGACGGTGCTCTTGTCGGGGCTCATCGATTCCACGAAGAACACCCGATTGGACGAGGTGGATTCGCGGAATTGCCCCGGCGCTACCATGGACACGTCCTCGCGCTGGTTGAAGCGCTCGCGCAGCTCGGCAATCTGCTGGTTGGCCCAGGGCGACAGCACGAAGGTGACGGCTGCCACCACCGCCGCATAGGGCAGCACGAACATCATCACCGGGCGGATCCAGGCCGTCAGGCTCTGACCGCTGGCAAACCAGATGACCATCTCCGAGTCGCGCCAGGCGCGTGCCAGCACCATCAGCACCGACAGGAAGACCGTCAGCACCAGCAGCACCGGGATGAAGCCGATGGCGTTAAAGGCGATCAGCGGCAGGATGTCGGAACTGGCGATCCGGTCGCTGGTGGCACGGTTGAGAAACCGGATCAGCGACGTGGTGACCAGAATGGTGAACAGCGTGGCGAACATGACGCCGGCGACGCTGTTCAGGTCGCGGCGCAACGACTGACGGAAGATCATCGTGCTAGTTTACCCGGGTTACCCCCACTTTCCGGGGGGCGTGAGCACACTTTCACCGCCTGTGGCGCGTGTGCAGACATCCCGACATCTGCTGACCTGGACCCATGCCCTGCGTCCGGGTCGGCAGATCACCCTCAACCTGTGGGAACACGCCGTCGGCCGTCTGGCCGGCCGTCGCTGCAAGGGGCACTGAGCCCCGTCCTATAATGGGCGTTTGCCATTCCAGCCCGCTTCACCCAATCGAGATTCCTGATGACGCTGCAGTTCTCCCTCAAGACCACCGCTGCCGAAAAACTCCGCACCCAGTGCCTGGTGCTACCCGTGCAGGCCGGCAGGCTCACGCCCACCGGCGCAGCCATCGACGCCCGCCTGGACAACGCACTCTCGGCCATCCTGAAGGCCGGCGACCTGGGCAAGAAGTCCGGTGCCACGCAGCTGGTGCCCACCAGCGTCAAGGGTCTGCCGCGCATCCTGCTGGTCTCGATGGGCCATGAAGACACCATCAAGGCCCCCCGCTTTGCCGAGGCCGTGCGCAGCGCCTTCCGCGCCGTGCTGGCCTCGCCTGCCACCGACGCCTTCTGCTGCCTGCACGAGGCCCACGTCGAACTGCGCGAGCTGCCCTGGCGTGTCGGCCAGATCGTGCTGGCAGCTCGTGAGGTGCGCTACCGCTTTGACGACTACAAGAGCAAGCCCGAAGCCGCCCCGGCCCTGAAGGACGTGGTGCTGGGCGTGGAAAGCGCGGCCGACCAGAAGGCCCTGGCACCCCGCGTGGCGCGGATGTCCGACCTGGCCGATGGCATCGACACCGCCCGCAACCTGGGCAACCAGCCGCCCAACGTCTGCCACCCGTCCTTCCTGGCCCGCCAGGCCCAGAAGCTGGGCCGCCAGCTCAAGCTCAAGGTCGAGGTGCTGGATCAGAAGCAGATGGCCTCGCTGGGCATGGGTGCCCTGCTGGCCGTGGCGCAGGGTTCGGCGCAGCCGCCCAAGCTCATCGTCATGCACTACCGTGGCGCCGGCGCACGCCAGGCCCCGGTCGTTCTGGTGGGCAAGGGCATCACCTTCGACACCGGTGGCATTTCGCTCAAGCCGGCCGCCGATATGGACGAGATGAAGTACGACATGTCCGGCGCGGGCTCGGTGTTCGGCACCCTGCAGGCCGTGGCGCAGATGAAGCTCAAGATCAACCTGACGGTGATCATCGCGGCCGCCGAGAACATGCCTTCGGGTTCGGCCGCACGCCCGGGCGACATCGTCACCACGATGTCGGGCCAGACGGTCGAGATCCTCAATACCGACGCCGAGGGCCGGCTGGTGCTGTGCGACGCCCTCACCTACGCCGAGCGCTTCAAGCCGGCGGCGGTCATCGACGTGGCCACGCTCACCGGTGCCTGCGTCATCGCCCTGGGCCATCAGCGGGCAGGCCTGTTCTCGAATGACGAGGCCCTGTCGGCGCAGATCGAGGCCGCTGGCGACGATTCCGGCGACACCTGCTGGCCCATGCCGATGGACGACGCCTACAACGAGCAGCTGCGCTCGCCCTTTGCCGACATGGGCAACATCGGTGGCCGCCCGGCCGGTGCGATCACCGCCGCCTGCTACCTGTCGCGCTTTGCCAAGGCCTATTCGTGGGCGCACCTGGACGTGGCCGGTGTGGCCTGGCGCTCGGGCACCCACAAGGGTTCCACGGGCCGTCCGGTGGCACTGCTCACCCACTTCCTGATGGATCGCGCAGGCTGAACGGCCTTCCCACGGCACGAGTTCCCGCAACCCCATGACCCAGGTGGATTTCCACTTCAACGTTCCCAACACCGGCCACTACGGCTGCCGGCTGGTGCGCAAGGCCTGGCAGGCCGGGCACAAGGTGGTCGTCTATTGTGAAGACACCCGGCGCCTGGCCAGCTTCGACCGCCTGCTGTGGGAGTTCGCGCCGCTGTCCTTCATTCCGCACGTCTCGGTCCGGCATCCGCTGGCAGAGCGCACTCCAGTGCTGCTCACCGCGTCCGACGCCGACGTGCCCGCCAGCCACCGTCAGGTGCTGGTCAATCTGGGCGAGCGCATGCCGCCCGCCTTCGCCGACTACGCCCGGGTGGTGGAACTGGTAGGCACCGATGCGCAGAGCCGTCAGGCGGCCCGCGCTCGCTTCCGTTCCTACCGCGAACAAGGCTACACCCCGCTCACCCACGATGTGGAGGAACGAGATGGCAACCGATGACAAGCAGCCCGACTCCACGGGCACCCACAACGCAGGCGGCGCCCATTCGGCGACAGGCCAGGCCACCACCTGGCCGCGCTCGGAGTTCCCCGACGACTCCGACGACGACTACCTGGAAGACGACGAGGCCGGCCCGCTGGACGAGGATGCCGCCATCGCCACCCTGCCGCCGCTCACCGACGAGGACCGGGCACTGATCAACAAGCTGGTGCATTCGATGCGCCTGCTGGATGTGGGCATCTCCTCGGCGGCGGCCCATGAGGCTGCCCCCGCCACCGCCCCTGTCCCCTTCCCCGATCTGCCCACCGCCGGCAGCCCGGACGCCGCGCCGTTCGCACCACGCACCACGACTGTCGTGCCACCCGCGGTGCGTCCGTCCACTCCCACGCCCGAAGACGAAGATGCCATCCCGATGCTGACGGATGTCGTCAACGTGCAGCGCTATCACCCCGATCAGCTGCCGCGCAACTTCGAGGACGTGGACTGGAGCAACCTGGCCGGCCAGGTGCGCGAGAACGTGCTGGAACGGCTACTGCGCCGTGGCGACATCCTGCTGGACGGCCAGATGAACCACGCGCTGGCCCCGGTCATCTCCCGCGCCGTCGAGACCATGACGCGCGACGTGCACGACACCCTCAACCGCCTGATCCGCGACATCGTGGCCCGCGCGGTCAACGAGGAGATCACCCGGCTGCACGCCGAGATGGCCCGCCAGAACCACGACGACTGAACCCAGCGGGGCTGCCCAGGCCCCGTCGACGCTGGACCAAGACCCGCACAAGCCTTTCCGAACGTGCCTGATCGTGACGCGGGGCACCATGAGCGACACCGTGGGCATGAAATGCCCGACACGCTCTAGAATTCCCCTCATCCAATCACTTCTCCATCCAGACACGTTCATGACCAACGCTGCTGCCCCTGTGGATTCCGCCCAGGACCAACTGCCCAAGAGTTTCGAGCCGGCGCCCATCGAGGCGCGCTGGTATCCCCTGTGGGAATCGCGCGGCTACTTCGCCAACCGGCCGGCCCCGGGCACCGACGCCACCGGCACGGCGTCTGCCCAGCCGGCCAGCGACACCGCCTACTGCATCCAGCTGCCGCCGCCCAACGTCACCGGCACGCTGCACATGGGCCATGCGTTCCAGCAGACGCTAATGGATACCCTCATCCGCTACCACCGGATGCTGGGCAAGGACACCAACTGGGTGGTGGGTAGCGACCACGCCGGCATCGCCACGCAGATCGTCGTCGAGCGCCAGCTGGCCGCCGAGGGCAAGTCGCGCTACGACCTGCCGCGCGAGCAGTTCATCGAGCGCGTCTGGGCCTGGAAGAACGAATCGGGCGGCGCCATCAGCAAACAGATGCGCCGGCTGGGCGATTCGGCCAACTGGGACTACGCCGACAGCCTGGGCACGCATTCCGGCTACTTCACCATGGACCCGAAACTGTCCACGGCGGTGGCCGAGGTCTTCGTGCGCCTGTATGAAGCCGGCCTCATCTACCGCGGCAAGCGGCTGGTGAACTGGGACCCTGTGCTGCGCACGGCCGTTTCCGACCTGGAAGTGGACATGACCGAGCGTGATGGCCACCTCTGGCACATCCGCTATCCCTTCGCCGACGGCCCCCAGAAGGCCGCTGACGGCACCGAACTGGCGGGTCTGACCGTGGCCACCACCCGCCCCGAGACCCTGCTGGGCGACGTGGCCGTGGCCGTGCATCCCGATGACGAGCGCTACCGCCACCTGCACGGCAAGATGCTAACCCTGCCGCTCACCGGCCGTCAGATCCCCATCATTGCCGACACCTACGTCGACCCCGAGTTCGGCAGCGGCTGCGTGAAGATCACCGGCGCGCACGACTTCAACGACTACGAAGTGGCCATGCGCCACAACCTGCCGCTGATCGTCGTGCTCGACCTGCAGGCCAACATGGCGGGCGACGCCGTGCCCGAGGCCTACCGGGGCCTGAACCGCTACGAGGCCCGCGATCGCATGGTCGCCGACCTGGACGCCGCCGGCCTGCTGGTCGACACCGTCAAGCACCGCAACATGGTGCCCGTCTGCGGCCGCTCCGGCGAAGTGGTCGAGCCCATGCTGACCGACCAGTGGTTCGTGGACCAGACCCGCGAGACGCAGCCCGACGGCCGCCCCGGTGGCATGGCCGCCATCACCCGTCCGGCCCTGGAAGCCGTCACCTCCGGCCGCATCCGCTTCTTCCCCGAACACTGGGCCTCCACCTACGACCACTGGCTCTCCAACATCCATGACTGGTGCATCTCGCGCCAGCTGTGGTGGGGCCACCGGATTCCCGCCTGGTACAGCGAGGATGGGCAGATCTTCGTGGCCCGCAACGAGGAAGAAGCCCGCCAGAAGGCCGCCGCCGCCGGCTGCACCGGCCCGCTCACCCAGGACCCCGACGTGCTCGACACGTGGTTCTCGTCGGCCTTGGTGCCCTTCACCTCACTGGGCTGGCCCGCCGACGACGCCCAGACCCGCGCCGACCTGGCCCGCTACCTGCCCTCCGACGTTCTGGTCACCGGCAACGACATCATCTTCTTCTGGGTAGCCCGGATGGTGATGATGACCCAGTACTTCACCGGCAAGGTGCCCTTCAAGGACATTTACATCAACGCCATCGTGCGCGATTCCGAAGGCCAGAAGATGTCCAAGTCCAAGGGCAACACCCTGGACCCGCTCGATCTCATCGACGGCATCGAGCTCGACGCCCTGCTGGCCAAGTCGGTGCGCGGCCTCATGCGCGCGGACCACAAGGCCCGCATCGAGAAGTACGTCAAGAAGCACTTCCCCGACGGCATCCCCGCCTTCGGTACCGACGCCCTGCGCTTCACCTTCGCCTCGCTGGCCAACTTCTCGCGCACCCTCAACTTCGACATCAGCCGCTGCGAGGGCTACCGCAACTTCTGCAACAAGCTCTGGAACGCCACCCGCTTCGTGCTGATGAACGTCGAGGGCCATGACAACGGCTTCGCCCGGCCCTGCAAGAAGGACTGCGGCCCCGGCCAGTTCATGGACTTCAGCCCGGTCGACCGCTGGATCGTTTCCGAACTGCAGCGCACCGAGGCCGAAGTGGCCAAGGCCCTGGCCGAATACCGCTTCGACCTGGCTGCCAACGCCATCTACGGCTTCGTCTGGAACAGCTACTGCGACTGGTACCTGGAACTGGCCAAGGTCGAGCTCAACCACGAGGACCCTGCCCAGCGCCGTGGCGCCCGCCACACCCTGCTGCGCGTGCTGGAAGCCGTCCTGCGGCTGGCCCACCCCCTCATCCCGTTCATCACCGAGGAACTGTGGCAGAAGGTGGCTCCGCTTACCCACAGCTACGGCGATGGCGGCGTGCAGACCCTGGAAGGCGAAGCCCTGCAACAGGCGCTGGCCGAGCGCCGCCACTCCATCATGCTGCAGCCCTACCCGCAGGCCAACGACGCCAGGATCGACGAGAACGCCGATGCCTGGATGACCGAGCTGCGTGCACTGATCGACGCCTGCCGGGCCCTGCGCGGCGAGATGAACCTGGGCCCGCAGCAGCGCGTGCCGCTGCTCATCGCCAGCGACGACGCCCGCATCGACCAGATGCTGCCCTACCTGTCCGGCCTGGCACGACTGTCCAGCGCCGAGCGCGTGGCCAGCCTGCCCGAGAACACCCTGGCCCCCGTCCAGGTCGTTGGCAACCACCGCCTCATGCTGAAGGTGGAAATCGACGTGGCCGCCGAAAAGGCCCGGCTGGACAAGGAGATCGCCCGCCTGCAGGCCGAGATCGGCAAGGCCAACGGCAAGCTCTCCAGCCCCAACTTCGTCGAACGTGCCCCCGCCGCCGTGGTCGAACAGGAGCGCCAGCGCCTGGCGCAGTTCGGCGCCATGCTGGAGAAGGTGCAAGGGCAGCGGGCCAAGCTGGGGTAAGCCGGGATAAGCTGAGGCAAACCGGAATCAGCCGAAAAGCATCAGGGCCCTTCTAGGGCCTTGGTGCAGGAAAACGCTGCACCCATGCTCTCTCGGGTCCTGGTGCAAGCCGCCGCGCGTTCACTCTCGGCCCTGATGCCGACCAAACACCACACATGTTCACGCTCGGGTCCTGATGCTGGCGGGACGCCGCACATGTTCTCTTGGGGACCAGAAAACCACAGCCGCGCCGTACCGTGCACCACACCCTCTTTCCCCTGATAACCCGCATCACCCAGCTGGAATTCAGGGCGGAAAGCGGCCCTGGCTCACGGATGGAGTGGAACCATCGGGGCAGCGGTCACGTACACGTGATGGTGGACGGCCCCGATGTCTTCTTTCAGGAAGCATTCACGCTGGACAACGGCCTGCCCTGCCAGGACCGGAAATGCTGGCATTTCGGGGCTGAAGGCATCATCTTCCGGCATTTTCGGGAGCAGCGCTTCCAGGACATCCTGCTGCTGGTGCCCGATACGAGCGGTATTCACCTGGTGGCCCAGGCGCCCTATGCCTGCCCGCCAGACCGCTACGACGGCAGCCTGTCACTGCACAACGGCACGCTTGAACTGCGGCTGCGCATCACCGGCGCACGCAAGGACGAAGACATCCGGTACCGCTATCGGGCGGATCCGGGCTGATCACCGCCGCCGCAGATAGAAAACCGTCACGTCCCCGTCGTCCACCTGGGCCAGCAGCGCATTGCCCGTCTGGCGGGCAAAGGCGCTGAAGTCCTGTTTCGAGCCAGGGTCGGTGGCCTCCACACGCAGCACCTGGCCACTCTGGAGAGTGGCCAGGGCCTTCTTGGCCCGCAGGATGGGCAGCGGGCAGGAAAGCCCTCGGGCATCCACGTGGGCATCCACGTGGTCCGGGATGGCGCTCACTTCCGGTTGGCCAGCTGCTGCACCAGGCGTTCGTGGGTCATGCCCAGCACGCCTTCCAGCGCTGCCACATCGTTGCCACCAGCCATGGCGAAGTCGGGCTTGCCGCCGCCCTTGCCACCCACCTGGGCAGCCACGCGGCCCAGCATCTCGCCGGCCTTCACCGTGTTCACCAGGTCGGGGGTCACGCCGGCCACCAGCTGGATCTTGTCGTTGCCTTCCACCGAGGCCAGCACCACCACCAGCGACTTCAGCTGATCCTTCAGCTGGTCGACCGTGGCGCGCAGCGCCTTGGCATCCATGCCATCCACGCGGGTCACCAGCAGGTGGGCACCGCACGGCAGCACCGTGGCCTGGGCAGCCAGGTTCTGACCCTGGCTGCTGGCAGCACTGGCCTTCACGCGGTCCAGCTCGCGGCCCAGATCCTTCACCTGGGTCTGCAGCTGGGCCACACGAGCCGGCACTTCAGCCACCGGGGCCCGCACGGCCGCGGCCACCTCGGCCAGCGTGGTCAGCTGCTGCTGGATCCAGGCCAGCGCCCCTTCGCCGGTCAGGCCGTCCACGCGGCGGATACCGGCAGCCACGCCCCCTTCGGAGGCAATCTTGAACACGCCAATCTCGCCGCTGCGGGCCACATGGGTACCGCCGCACAGCTCGCGGGTATCGGCCACGTCCACCACGCGCACCACGTCACCGTACTTCTCGCCGAACAGCGCCATGGCACCGGCGGCAATGGCCTCGTCATACGACATCTGGCGGATGACGGTGGCCGTGTTGCTGCGGATCTCGGCGTTGACGATGGCCTCGACCGCCTGGATCTCTTCCGGCGTCATCGGCTTGTTGTGGCTGAAGTCGAAGCGGGTGTGATCCGGATCGACCAGCGACCCCTTCTGCGCCACATGATCACCCAGCACCTGGCGCAGCGCCTTGTGCAGCAGGTGGGTGGCCGAGTGGTTGCGGGTGGTCTTCTGGCGAAGGACGGTGTTGACCTGTGCCTGCACGGTGTCGCCCACCTTCAGGCTGCCCTCTTCCACGCGACCATGGTGGCCCCAGACGGCGGCCTGGATCTTCTGCGTGTCGGACACGGCAAAGCGCAGGCCCTGCCCGTGCAGATGGCCCTGGTCGCCCACCTGGCCGCCGGACTCGGCGTAGAACGGGCTCACGTCCAGCACCACCACGCCCTCGTCACCGGCCTTGAGTTCCTGCGCCGGCTTGCCGTCGTGGTACAGCGCCAGCACGCGGGCCTGGGCCGACAGCTCGTCATAGCCCACGAAGCGGGTGGCTTCACCGTCGTATTCCAGCAGCGAAGCGCCCTTGAAGCGGCCGGCGGCACGCGCCTGCTCGCGCTGGTGCGCCATGGCCGTCTCGAAGCCGGCCTCGTCCACCGTCACGCCGCGCTCGCGGCAGACATCGGCCGTCAGGTCCAGCGGGAAGCCATAGGTGTCGTGCAGGCGGAAGGCGGTCTCGCCGTCCAGCACCTTCTTGCCCTTCAGTCCGGCCAGCGCCCCTTCCAGCAGGCTCATGCCGTTGGCAATGGTCTCGAAGAAGCGGGATTCCTCGCCCTTGAGCACTTCCTCGATGCGGGCCTGATCGCGTTTCAGCTCGGGATAGGCCTCACCCATTTCCTTCACCAGCGCCGGCACCAGGCTGTGGAGGAACGGCTGGCGGGCACCCATCTTGTAGCCGTGGCGCACGGCACGGCGGATGATCCGGCGCAGCACGTAGCCGCGGCCCTCGTTGCCCGGCACCACCCCGTCGACGATGGTGAAGCAGCAGGCACGGATGTGGTCGGCGATGACCTTCAGCGACGGGCTGCCCGTCTCGGGTGTGCCGCCGGCGTCCTGCACCACCTTGGCCGCAGCGGCCAGCAGGTTCACGAACAGGTCGATCTCGTAGTTGGAATACACGTGCTGCAGCACGGCCGCCACCCGCTCCAGGCCCATGCCGGTATCCACGCTGGGGCGCGGCAGCGGATGCAGCTCGCCGACTTCGTCCCGGTTGTACTGCATGAAGACAATGTTCCAGATCTCGATGAAGCGGTCACCGTCTTCATCGGGGCTGCCCGGAGGGCCGCCAGCGACCTCGGGACCGTGGTCATAGAAGATCTCGGTGCACGGGCCGCAAGGGCCGGTGTCGCCCATCATCCAGAAGTTGTCCGACGCATAGCGCGCGCCCTTGTTGTCACCGATGCGCACGATGCGCTCGGCCGGCACGCCCACTTGCTTGGCCCAGATGTCGTAGGCCTCGTCGTCCTCGGCATAGACTGTCACCAGCAGCTTCTCGGGCGGCAGCTTGAAGACCGTGGTCAGCAGCTCCCAGGCAAACTTGATGGCGTCCTGCTTGAAGTAGTCGCCAAACGAGAAGTTGCCCATCATCTCGAAGAAGGTGTGATGGCGGGCGGTATAGCCAACGTTTTCCAGATCGTTATGCTTGCCGCCGGCGCGGATGCACTTCTGGGCCGTGGTGGCACGGCTGTAAGGACGCTTGTCGAAGCCCAGGAAGACATCCTTGAACTGGTTCATGCCCGCGTTGGCGAACAGAAGCGTGGGATCGTCATGCGGCACCACCGGGCTGGACGCGACGATGGTATGGCCCTTGGACTCGAAGAACTTCAGGTACTGCTGGCGGATTTCGGCGGACTTCATCATGGGTATCCGGTGGAGGAACCCTGCATTCTAACGAAGGGGCTCCCTACTCTGCCAATCGGGGCTTCCCCTTGGGCAACACCTGGAAGCGCCTGGATGCGCTCATCATTCGGCGGTACAACATATCAGGCCCGGAAGATCCCAGCCCCGGCAAGAGCGTCCCACGCCGACTGCCCAAACAGTGCCTGGGGCAACCGCCCAACCAGAGCCCGGAGCAGCCGCTGTACAGAGCCAGGGCAGCAGCTATGGCATCATTGCCCAAAGGCCGAAGAACAACATCTGCCCCAGAGCAAGCCTCCCGAAAACGCCCTGGAATCCCGCAGTCATCGCGGATGCCCAGAGCATGGCGCAGGCCTTCACCAGAATGGCTCAGCCTTCATCGCCCCCGATCACACCGGAGACCCAACCCTCATGAACGCCACCACCCAGCCCGCCTCCACACCCGCCACGCCATCGCTCAAGGTCGCCTTCCTGGGCCTGGGCGTGATGGGTTACCCGATGGCACGCCATCTGGCGCAGGCCGGACACGCGGTCTGCGTGTACAACCGCACCACAGCCAAGGCGGAACGCTGGCTAACCGAGATCGAAGGCAAGGCCCCCGCCGGTCGCCACCGCCTGGCCCTCACCCCACGCGAGGCGGCGCAGGACGCCGACATCGTGTTCTCGTGCGTGGGCAACGACGACGACCTGCGCAGCGTGGTGCTGGGTGCGGATGGCGCCTTTGTCGGCATGAAGCCCGGCGCACTCTACGTGGACCACACCACGGCCTCGGCCGAAGTCAGCCGCGAACTGGATGCCGCGGCGCGTGCGCACGGCCTGCACTTCGTTGACGCCCCGGTCTCGGGCGGGCAGGCAGGCGCCGAGAAAGGCTGCCTCACCGTCATGTGCGGCGGCACCGAGGCCGATGTCGAACGGGTGCGCCCCGTCTCGATGGCCTACGCGCAGGCCATCACCCGCGTGGGCAACGTGGGCGCCGGACAGCTGGCCAAGATGGTCAACCAGATCTGCATCGCCGGCCTGGTGCAGGGGCTGGCCGAGGCCATCCACTTTGGCGAGGTATCCGGCCTGGACATGAAGCAGGTGCTGGATGTCATCGGCAAGGGCGCGGCCCAGTCCTGGCAAATGGACAACCGCGGCAAGACCATGACTGACCGCCAGTTCGATTTCGGCTTTGCGGTGGACTGGATGCGCAAGGACCTGGGCCTCTGCCTGGACCAGGCGCGCCGCAGCGGCGTCACCCTGCCCGTCACGGCACTGGTGGACCAGTTCTATGGCGACGTGCAGGCCCTGGGTGGCAACCGCTGGGACACGTCAAGCCTGATCGTGCGCTTCGACTGCCTCCGAAAACCAGAGTAGATCTGCCCCTTGAACAGTCGGCCTGCCTCCTGTTTTCCTTTCAAACACCTCGAAAACCCTGGCTTTTGCACACCACCTTTCTGCAGATGACTTCGACAGGTCCATATAAGAGGGGACTGAAACCGAGGCCTTCGAGGTTTCCTTCAACTTCCTGATGCTTTTCATTTCCTACTTTCTCTCTGTTGCCTGTTTTCCTTCGTGAGGTTCCGCCATATGCAACGACGCTTCAAGGACAAAACCGTACTGATCACCGGGGGCACCAGCGGCATCGGGCTGGCGGGAGCCGAGCGGCTCATCCAGGAAAGGGCTGCCCTGGTCATCATCACAGGCAGAACGCCAGCGCGAGTGGAATCCACGACCAGACGGCTTGGTGAACACGCGATCGTCCTGCACGATGATGTCTCCGATGGCAAGACCTTGGAGCGCCTTCTGCCCGTCGTCGAACGTCATGGTCCTATCGACGCCCTGTGGCTCAATGCTGCCTGCGCAGTAGGCGCGCCTGTCGAAGACATGGACCGCACCATGATCGAAGCCCAGTTCCAAGTCAATGTTGTAGCCCCCATGTTGCAAATGGGAGCATTGTCACCCCATCTCCGGAATGGCGGTGCAGTGCTGGTCACGTCTTCCAGTGCCGTCTACGAAGGCCAGCCGCAGATCTCGCTGTATGCCGCGACCAAGGCCGCCATCCTGGCAGCGGCACGCAGCTGGGCAGCAGAGCTGGCGCCCCGGAACATCCGGGTTAACACTCTGGTGCCCGGTCCCATCACTAGCAATCTCCGCTCGGTGCTACCCGACGATCTGCGTCCGCAGTTCGAAGAAAAGCTGGCTGAGACCGTCCTGCTCAAACGGGTCGGAGATCCCCACGAAGCCGCCGCGGTCGCCCTGTTTCTGCTCTCTGATGATGCCAGCTACGTGACCGGCAGTAGTTATTGCGTCGATGGAGGTCTGTTGATGCAGTGACATCCGATAACGATTTGGTGACTACGCCTACCCTTCTTCATGGATGGACTACGTAGTCGCCTCCGGCATGTCCATCTTTCCATCATGAAACGTGTTGTCTCTACCCGTGCCGCTGCCAGGTACGGCGCCAGTCGGCCCCTTCCTGCAGCAGCCGGGTCAGCGCCTGTCGGTCCCCCGTCAGCAGCGCATGGCGAATGGCCTGCATCCGCGCGTCCACCGCATCAATCGCCCGCAGCGTCGGCATCTGGTTCTGCAGCAGGATGTCCGCCCACAGTTCGGGGGACGATCCCGCAATGCGGGTCAGGTCCAGCAATCCCGGGCCGGCATGGTCGCCGGCGCGAATGGGGGCCTCCTCCCCGCCATCCCGCACCGCCTTGTCCGCGCCGGCATCCTGGCCTGCTGCATCCGGCCTGCCCGGGCTCGCCCCATCGGCCGCCACGGCCCCTGCCACGGCAAAGGCCACGGCATGCGGTGCATGCGAGACCAGCGCAAACACGCGGTCGTGGTCGGCTACGCTCATCCGGGTCACATGCGCCCCAAGCTGCTGCCACAGCGCCTGCAGGCGCTCGACCGAATCCGGCCGATTCCCGGGCAGCGGGCTCAGCACCACCTCTCGGCTCACGAACAGGTCCAGATCGGCCGCATCCGGCCCGCCGCGGTCACTGCCGGCAATGGGATGGCAAGGCACGAAATCACCCGGCCCTGGCGTGGCCTGCCCCACAGCGCCATCACTCATCGCGGCTATCGTCCTGCGCCAGGCCGTCACCACCGGCCCCTTCACGCTGGACAGGTCAGTCAGCACCGCATCAGGGGGCAGATGGGTCGCCACCTCGGGCACCAGTGCGCAGTTGACGGAAATGGGTGCCGCCAGCACCACTAGGTCGACCCCGGCCAGCGCGTCGGCCACCGAATCGGCCCGGACATCGAAGAGCCCCAGTTCCATGGCCCGCGAGATGTCCGGCTCACGCCCGAAGCCCACCTGGCGCACCCCGGGCAGCCGCGCCCGCAGCGCCGCCGCCAGCGAGCCCCCCATCAGGCCCGTCCCCAGGATGGCAACCTGCCTGAACATCACTGTCCCAGGATCTTCGTGAGCGCGTCGATGAAGGCCCGGTTCTCTTCGGGCAGCCCCACCGAGACACGCAGCCACTCCGGCAGACCATAGTTGGCCACCGGCCGCACGATGATGCCGGCCCGCAGCAGCTGGTCGTTGATACCGGCCGCATCACCCACCTTCACCAGCACGAAGTTGCCCGAGGACGGCACGTACTCCAGCCCCAGAGCCTCGAATGCCTGCACCAGCTGGGCCCGTCCCTCGCGGTTGATCTGGTAGCTGCGCGTCAGGTAGTCGGCATCATCCAGCACCGCCTCGGCGGCAGCCAGCGCGGCGCTGTTGACGTTGAAGGGCTGCCGCACCCGCCCCATCAGGTCGGTCAACGCCGGCTGCGCCACCGCAAAGCCCACCCGCAGGCCCGCCAGCCCATAGGCCTTCGAGAAGGTGCGCGACACGATCAGGTTCGGGAAACGCTTCACCCACGCCAGCGCGTCGTAGCGCTGCTCGGGCGCCAGGTATTCGGTATAGGCCTCGTCCAGCACCACCGCCACCTGAGGCGGCACCTGCTCCAGGAAGCGTAGCAGCGCATCGCCCGGGATGAAGGTGCCGGTGGGGTTGTTGGGGTTGGCAATGAACACCATCCGGGTCTCGGGCGTGATGGCTGCCAGCATCGCAGCCAGGTCATGCCCCAGTCCAGCATCGGGCACCTCGATGCCCACCGCCCCGATGGCCTGCGCCACCAGCGGATAGACGATGAAGGCATAGCGCGAATGGATGATGCCCTGCCCCGGCCCCACCAGCGCCCGCGCCGCCAGCTCCAGGATGTCGTTGGAACCGTTGCCCAGCGTGATCCAGCCGGCGTCCACCCCGTAATGCCGGGCCAGCGCCTGCTTCAGGTCATGCCCGTTGGCATCCGGGTAGCGCGCACCGCCGGCCAGCACCTGCTGGGCCACCGCGACCGCCTTGGGCGACATGCCCAACGGGTTCTCGTTGGACGCCAGCTTCACGATGCCGGCCGGATCCAGCCCCAGCTCGCGCGCCACCTCCCCGATGGGCCGTCCGGGCCGGTACGGCGCAATGCTGCGCACGCCAGCCGGCGCCCCTGCTGCGGGCGACACGCCCTGTTGTCCCTCCGTCGTCATCTGGATTCCCTCCCTGTCTCGTTGTCCAGCAGGCCCTGGCCCCCAGCCACCATGCAACCGGCGGTCCAGGGCGACACCTCACACTACCATGGCGCTTTCCGACGGGTACGAACCCATCAGCCGGAAAAAGGCCGCGCGCTGCTGCAGCTCGGCCAGCGCCGTGCTCACCTCCGGGTCATCCTGATGCCCCAGCAGGTCAATGTAGAAATAGTATTCCCATCCTCCCTGGCGTGCCGGCCGAGACTCGAAGCGCTTCATCGTCACCCCGTGCCGCGAGAGCGGCTCGATCAGCTGATGGAGCGCCCCGACCCGATCGGGCACGCCCAGGATCAGTGAGGTCTGATCCTGCCCCGACGGCAGCACCTTCTGCATGCCCACCACCAGGAAGCGCGTCCGGTTCATCGGATCATCCTGAATGGCATGGGCCACCGACAGCAGGTCATACACGGCCAGCGCCGTCTCGCTACCGATGGCGGCCAGCGCCGGATCCTCGGCCGCACGACGCGCCCCCTCGCCATTGCTGGGCACCGGCATCAGTTCCACACCCGGCAGATTGTGCTGCAACCACAGCGTGCACTGCGCCAGCGCCTGTGGATGCGCCACCACCTGCCGGATATCGGCCATCTGGCCGGTCCGGGACATCAGCACATGCCGCACCGGCACCGTGATCTCGGCCGTGATCCGCAGCGGCGTGTTCAGGAACAGGTCCTGGGTCCGCGTCACCGACCCCTCGGTCGAGTTCTCGATCGGCACCACCCCGAAATCCACCGTCCCGGCTTCCGTCACCCGGAACACATCGTCGATAGAAGCGCAGGGCACCCCTTCCACGGCATCGCCGAAGCGCGCCCGCATGGCCTGTTCGCTAAACGTGCCCCAGGGCCCCAGGAAAGCCACTCGCAGCGGCCGCTCCAGGCCCCGGCAGGCCGACATCAGCTCGCGCCAGAACGAACGGATCGCCGTATCGGGCAAGGGTCCGGGGTTGGCCGCCTGCAGCTTGCGGATGATGGCCGCCTCCCGCTCAGGACGGTAGACCGGTGCATCATCGGCCCCCCTCTTCAGCTCGCCAATGCGCTGCGCCAGCCATGCCCGCCGGTTGACTAGCGCCAGCAGCTGCTCGTCCAGGGCGTCGATGTCCTGCCGCACTCGGTTGATCTGATCATCCGCCATCTCGTTCCCATGCTCCTTTCGTGCTCGTCCGCCCATGCGAACTCGGGTGTCATTGATGCAAACGCACCACATTTCAACCGCCGCTTCGCACCCTTTCTGCTGCGATTTTTATCTGAACTGTAACAGACATAACCAGTCGTGCAGTTATTCATACCCTTTTCCAGCAAGCGGGCACACAATGAATACATCCACCTGCGGACTGTCATGAAAAACACACTGCTTGTCACTGCCGTCTTCGGTTTGTTGGCCCTCAGTCAGACCGTCCAGGCGCACGATGTTGCTTCGACCGAAGCCATCCAAACCGCCCAGCCCCTTGCCGTCCAGCAGCAGGCTGCACCCCGGTCTGCCCTCGAACATGCGGGCGTCCATCTGGCCCAGGTCACCGCGCCGGTGGCTACTGCCACCCAGCAGCCCGATGTCGATGAAGGCACCATGCCCTCCGTCGCCTACGGCCTAATCGGCCTGGTGCTGATGATCTGCGTCCTGATCAAGCGGCGTAACGACCCCGTCAGCGTCTGATTCTTCCCGGACACCCACGAAGGACGGTCGCCATCTCTGCCCGTGGTCGGGTGCCTTGCGCGCCGGCCACCCTGGTCATTCGCAGGGCGGTCTTCTGCCTTCTTCCACTCGATCCGTCCGATACCTGCGGGCCATCTCGATGACCCGCAGGGGCATTGCCCCTTGCCCGCCTGGAAGGCTGCAAAGAGCCTCTGGGAATCATCACTCCCCAGTAGCCTCACCATCGGCGGCCGCATCATCACCCGACGGCGATTCCTCGGCTGCCTCCGGGCCATCGCTGGCCTCCATGGCTTCACCCTCGGCCGACTCGCCCACGGCAGCCAGCACTTCCGGTGAATCACTGCCCACCACGCGCTGAACGCGCGACAGCGTGTCGCCTTCTTCCACACCGATCAGCGTCACGCCCTGCGTGGCACGCCCCATCTCACGGATCTCGTCGACCCGCGTGCGCACCAGCACGCCACCGGTGGTAATCAGCATGATCTCGTCACCCTCTTCCACCAGGATGGCGGCCACCATCCGACCATTGCGCTCGGACGACTGGATGGCAATCATGCCCTTGGTGCCACGCCCGTGGCGGGTGTGCTCGATGAGCAGGGTGCGCTTGCCGTAGCCGTTCTCGGTGGCGGTCAGCACCGAACGGCGCGTCTGCACCGAATCGCGCTCATCCTCGGCCACCAACATGGCAATCACCTTCTGGCCTTCCTCCAGCGCCATGCCGCGCACGCCACGCGCCGTACGGCCCATGGCCCGCACATCACCCTCGGAGAAGCGCACTGCCTTGCCGGCGTCGGAGAACAGCATCACGTCGTGCTGGCCGTCGGTTACGGCCGCGCCGATCAGGTAATCGCCCTCGTCCAGGTCCACCGCGATGATGCCAGCCTTGCGCGGGTTCGAGAAGTCCGACAACGCCGTCTTCTTCACCGTGCCCTGGCTGGTGGCCATGAACACATAGTGCTCATCGTCGAAGGTCTTGATGGGCAACACCACCGTGATCTTCTCGTTCTCGGCCAGCGGGAACATGTTGACGATGGGGCGCCCATGCGAGGCGCGCGAACCCTGCGGCACCTCCCAGACCTTCAGCCAGTACACCCGACCCCGGTCGGAGAAGCACAGGATCGTGTCATGCGTGTTGGCGATGAAGAGCTGGTCCACCCAGTCGTCATCCTTCGTGCTGGCCGCCTGCTTGCCCCGGCCGCCGCGGCGCTGCGCCCGGTACTCGGACAGCGGCTGCGCCTTGATGTAACCCGAGTGGGACAGCGTCACCACCATGTCCTGCGGGGAGATCAGGTCCTCGACGTCGATCTCGCTGGCGTTGAGCTCGATCTGCGAACGGCGCGGATCCTTCTCGGGGCCACCGAACTCTTCCACCACCCCCGTCAGCTCGTCGCGAATGATGGCCGTGATGCGCGCCGGCTTGGCCAGGATGTCCAGCAGGTCCAGGATGCGGTCCACCACCTCGCGGTACTCGGTGACGATCTTCTCCTGCTCCAGCCCGGTCAGCCGCTGCAGGCGCATCTGCAGGATCTCGCTCGCCTGCACCTCGGAAAGCTGGTAGGTGCCATCGGGCTGCAACCCGGCGTTCGGATCGATACCCTCGGGGCGCAGCGCCGACACGTCGCCCGCCGCCCGCTCGACCATCTCGGCTGCGATGCCCGCCGCCCAGGTTCGCGCCAGCAGCCGCTCCTTGGCCACCGGCGGCGTGGGCGAGGACTTGATCAACTCGATCATCTCGTCGACGTTGACCACCGCCACCGCCAGGCCTTCCAGCAGGTGGCCCCGATCACGCGCCTTGTTCAGCTCGTAGACGGTGCGCCGCGTCACCACTTCGCGCCGGTGCGCCAGGAACGCTTCCAGCACCTGTTTCAGGTTCAGCAACCGGGGCTGGCCATCGACCAGCGCCACCATGTTGATGCCGAAGCTGTCCTGCAGCTGCGTGAGCTTGAACAGGTTGTTGAGCACCACCTCGGCGTTCTCGCCGCGCTTGAGCTCGATTACCACCCGCATGCCCTGCTTGTCGGACTCGTCGCGGATGTCGGAGATGCCCTCGATTTTCTTCTCGTTGACTAGCTCGGCGATCTTCTGCTGCAGCACCGCCTTGTTCACCTGGTACGGGATCTCGTCAACGATGATCGCCTGGCGGTTACCCGCCTTGTCCATGTCCTCGAAGTGCGTCTTGGCGCGCATCACCACCCGGCCACGGCCGGTGCGGTAGCCCTCGCGCACGCCCGCCACTCCGTAGATCAGCGCACCGGTGGGGAAGTCCGGTGCCGGAACCTTCTCGATCAGCTCGTCGATCGTGGCCTCCGGGTTCTCCAGCAGCAGCAGGCAGGCGGCCACCACCTCGTGCAGGTTGTGCGGCGGAATGTTGGTGGCCATGGCCACCGCGATACCCGTGCTGCCGTTGATGAGCAGATTGGGGATCTTGGCCGGCAGCACCTGGGGTTCGGAGGTCGAACCGTCATAGTTCGGCCCGAAATCCACCGTATCCTTTTCGATGTCGACCACCATCTCGCTGGCGATCTTGCGCAGCCGGATCTCGGTATAACGCATCGCCGCCGGCGGGTCGCCGTCCACCGAGCCGAAGTTGCCCTGGCCGTCCACCAGCGTGTAGCGCAACGAGAAGTCCTGCGCCATCCGCACCACCGTGTCGTAGATGGCCGAGTCGCCGTGCGGGTGATACTTACCCATCACGTCGCCCACCACGCGGGCCGACTTCAGGTAAGGTCGGTTCCAGACGTTGTTCAGCTCGTGCATGGCGTAGAGCACGCGACGGTGTACCGGCTTGAGGCCGTCACGCACATCGGGCAGCGCACGCCCTACGATCACGCTCATGGCGTAATCGAGGAAGGAACGCTTCATCTCCTGCTCGAGACTGATCGGTACCGTTTCTTTGGCGAATTGATCCTGATCCATGGAATCCGGGACGCACCGCATGGTCCCCGTGCGAAGGACCCCGCTGCACGCAAACAAAGAGCCCCGAGCACACGCCCGGGCCAGGAAGAAAGGGGAAGCCCCGGCAACGAGGCAGCCCCGGAACAAGCCCTGCGGTCAGCACGTCCCCAGGACCCGAAGCTGCACCGGCCACCCCACGACGGGCCCTGAAGGCTCATCAATGATCCAGCCATGCCTCGCTCCGGCTAAGCCTTTGAATTTTAGACTATCCGCGCTTCCGGCTCACGGACAGCCTGAAACCGGCTCTCACGTATCGGCAAGAACCCGACATTCAAACCGCAGCCGTCTCATCAGCCGCCCGCCCCCCTCCTCCCCACAGCGGCGCATTTACGGGCCGCGCCCTGTCCCAAAGCCGACTCCACGCCACGAATATGTTGCAAATGAACGACAATTCAACCCGCAGGCGTCGCAGAACGGACCCAAGCCCCTGCGGACAGCCGGGGCGCTATGGCACAATGAGTCAAGCGTATTCGTATGGAAGCAGCCCTACGGCTACGGCCCGAAGGTTGTTCTTTACGCAAGCTCACTGCATTTTGCACAGGGTCACAGCTGGTAAGTGGTACGCCACAGTCCGTCCTTGTCAAGGTGCTGGTTTTTCAGCTGAGAGTCGTCTCACCGAGAGGAGAAACATGAAGAAATCGGTCAAGCTTGGCGCATTGGCTGCGACAGCGCTGCTCGCCGCCTGCGCGACAGGCAGCGGGGGGAAGGGCCCTGATGTCACCGCCGATCAGAACGATACCGGCTACGTCACGTCGCGCGACGGTGGCGTGGTGACCGGCAAGTTCGGCGAGTGCTTCCACGACAAGGGTTTCAAGGCCTCGCACGCCATCGTGGAATGTGATCCGGATCTGGTGCCGAAGGCGCCTCCGCCGCCTCCCCCGCCGCCTCCGCCGCCTCCCCCGCCGCCGCCTGCTGCACCTCAACCCACCAGTGAAAAAGTCACCTTCGCTGCCGATACCTTCTTCGGTTTCGATCGTGCCGTGCTGAAGGATGAGGGCAAGCAGAAGCTGGATGACATCGTCAACCAGCTTGACGGTGTCGCTCTGGAAGTCATCGTTGCCGTCGGCCACACCGACAGCGCCGGTCCGGAAGCCTACAATCAGCGTCTGTCGGTCCGCCGTGCGGAAGCCGTGAAGGCCTACCTGGTCAGCAAGGGCATCGAAGCCAACCGGGTCTACACCGAAGGCAAGGGCGAAGCCCAGCCCGTCGCCGACAACAAGACCAAAGATGGCCGCGCGAAGAACCGTCGCGTGGAAATCGAAGTGGTCGGCAGCCGCCAGGTCATGCAGTAAGCCTGCAGCACGCCGCATGCCAGTTGCCCGCCCTGACGGGCACTGGCAGGGCCAGAATGGCCACCATGATTCATCATGGTGGCTTTTTTATTGGCCGCGCCCCCAGCCCCCAATGCGCGGCTTAGGCTCTAAAATCCCCCATGCTCCCAAGGAGAGCAGCCTTTCGGCACACTTTCCCCGGGGCAACTATCATCCGGTTCCGTGCCCGCAAGGGCGCCCTCCCGGCTCCTTCCCGCAGGGCGCCCCTGCAGCACGCTTCCATCTGCCATGTCTACCAGTCCGTCCGCTCCCTCTCTGGCCTCCGCCGACAGCAGCGCCGCTGCCAACGTCGACCAGGCCGAACTCGACAAGTTCCAGGCGCTCGCCTCGCGGTGGTGGGACCCCGACAGCGAATTCAAGCCCCTGCACGACATCAACCCGCTGCGCCTGGAATGGATCGTCCAGCAGGCCGGCGGCAGCCTGTCCGGCTGCAACGTGGTGGACGTGGGCTGCGGCGGAGGCATCCTCACCGAAGCCCTGGCCAAGGCAGGTGCTGCCACCACACTGGGCGTGGACCTGGCCGACAAGTCACTTCAGGTGGCCCGACTGCACGCCCTGGAAAGCGGCGCCCCGGCCAAGTACGAAAAGATCGCCGTTGAAGACCTGGCTGCGCGGCAACCCGGCCACTTCGACGTGGTCGTCTGCATGGAGATGCTCGAACACGTCCCCGACCCGGCCTCGGCCATCCGCGCCTGTGCGGATCTTGCCAAGCCCGGCGGCACCGTGCTGCTCTCCACCCTCAACCGCAACCCCAAGTCGTACCTGTTCGCCATCGTCGGCGCCGAATATGTCCTGAAACTGCTGCCGCGCGGCACCCACAGTTTCGACAAGTTCATCCGCCCCGCCGAAATGGCCCGCATGGCCCGTCAGGCTGGCCTGGAACTGCAAAGCTTCATGGGGCTCACCTACAACCCCGTCACCCAGCAGTATCGCCTCAACCCCCACGATGTCGGCGTCAACTACATGGCATCGTTCCGGAAACCTCAGTAAAAGGTCCGTCATGCCCCAGCTCAAGACCCGGCCGGCCGCTGTCTTCTTTGACCTGGACGGAACTCTGGTCGACACAGCCGACGACCTAGCCGCTCCGGTCAACCACATGCGTGAGGCCCGAGGCCTCAAGCCGCTGCCCTTGGAAGAATACCGCCCATTCGCCTCGGCCGGATCACGGGGCCTGCTGCATATCGGCCTGGGCGCCACCACCGACGACCCCGACTACCCTGCCCTGCGCACCGAATTCCTGAACCGCTACGAACAGGAGATCGCCGTCCACTCACGGCTCTTCGACGGCATGCCCGCACTGCTGGCCTGGCTGGAAACCAACGGCATCCGCTGGGGCGTCATCTCCAACAAGCTGGAATACCTCGTGCACAAGCTGGTGCAACAGCTGGGCCTTGGCCATCGCGTGGCGCTGGCCTACGGTGGTGATACCGCCCCGCGCGCCAAGCCCTGGCCCGATCCGCTCAAGATGGCCCTGCAGGAAACAGAGCTCACCGCCCGGCAATGCGTCTACATCGGCGACGACCTGCGCGACATCCAGGCCGCCCACGCCGTGGACATGCCTGCCGTGGCAGCCGCCTATGGCTATGGCAACCCGAGCGAGATCCCACAATGGAAGGCCGACCACGTCGTGGCCTCCCCGCAGGAATTCCTGGCCATGCTGAAACGACTGCCCACCTGAAGGCAGCCCACCTGCCCGAAGCCGCCATCCGCCAGAAAGCATCTGGCGGATGCAGCCTCACTCCAGCAGTACGCTCAATAGCAGATGCTGTTGTTGCTGCCCATGCGCAGCATGCTGGCCATCGTCACACCGCGCACACGGATCGGCGGCAACTGCTCCCGAGTTCGGATATCGAAACGGTAGATGGCCGGCGCCCCCTCATCCAGCGTGTAGAGCGCCGTCTTGCTGTCGCCCGTCACCCACATGCTCATCACCTCGGGCACGAAGCGCACCACCTTGCGGTCCGACGGGTCCTTGAACGACTGGAACATGATGCCCTTGTCGCCCGCCAGGATCCAGGTACTCTCCAACCAACCCGTGCGAACGAAACGCGGCGAGAAATTGACCCGGAAGCGTTCAGGCTTGCCGTTGCCGTTGACCAGATCGAACAGCGCCACGTTGCCCGTCACGTCGGCAAAGATCACATGCTTGGAATACGCATCGATGTACGGCATGATCATCGGCTCATTGGTCGAGCCTACCGTACGCATCGGACCCGTGCTCAGCACCTTGTCCTGGGCCGGGAAGTACACCAGCCCTTCCGAGCCGTCATCGGTCGTCATGGCCAGCAGATCATCCTCGGGACTGGCCACGCCAATGCCCAGACCCGACCCGGTACCGATATGTCTGGACAGGTCGATCGTCTTCCAAGGGGCATCCAGCGGCTCTGCCCCGCCATAGCGGTGGTAGATGCAGGGCCTGTCCTCGTCCAGCACCCAGAATGACTGGCTGAACGAGCTGAACAGCAGCGAATAATAGGTATTGATCAGCGTCTGGCGCTGATCCGAATCGAAACGGCGAGGGAAGATGCGTACCGTGAAGTCCTTGTAGCTGATCATCCCCACCTGATCGCGCAGCCCCACCGCCACCAGATTGGTCTGCGGCACGAAGAAGATCTGGAAGACCGGCGACGGCAGCTCGACCCGGCGCCGCTCGCGCGTCCTCAGGTTCATGAACTCGATCGCCGACACCTCGGGCGAGCCCACCGCCAGCATGGCATCGTCCCGCGCCAGCTCCATCACATGGGGCCGCATCGAGAAGTCCAGCGTCTCGACGTGCTCTCCGCTGACGATGTCCGTCACGCTGATGAAATTGCTGAAGCGGTCGGCCACGAACACGTAGCGTGTTGGCGCATAGATGGACTTCACCACGCGCTTCATGGCCTCATGCTGATCATGAAGCCCTTTCGACATCGGACCAGACGGCATGACCCCGGAAGGAGCAGCTGGCTGCGCGCCCTCCTGGGCGGCGCCAGTTGGCGGAGGATGGTCTCCCGGCGTGGCCGATTCATGGCCTACACCAGCTTCCTGGGCCCAGGCAGCCAGCTGTGCTGCCAGCCCCAGTGATGCCCCCGCCTGAATGAACTGTCGCCGCTTCATGTCACTACCGTCCGGAAAGATGGCCGTTAGAGGCCTTCAAGTCAGAGGCCCGGAAGCTCCTGGTCAGTGGGCCTTGTGGGAATGATCGCCGTGCTTGCCGTGATGAGCACCACCGTGCTTGCCATGATGAGCGCCGTGCCCATCATGCTTCATGCCGGCGTCCTTCATCACTTCCTTTACCGACTTCACCACGGCCTCGCAGCTGGCTTGGGTACCGTCGTCGAAGAACACCGTCATGGTGTGCTTGCTGCCCACCTTCGGCTTGTTGGTGACGTCGAAAAGCATCACATGGTCAGCGCCCTTCTTGAACACCCGCTCACCTTCCTTCAGCGTCATGTCCTTCAGCGGGCCCATCTCCATCACGCCGTTCTTCATAACCATCTCATGCAGCTCCACCCGGGCGCTGACATCAGGCACCTCGGCACGCACCAGCTTCACCGGCGCCCCCGTGTGATGGAAGTGCACAAAGGCACCCGTCATGTTCTTGCCGGACACCACTTCCTGAATCACACAATTCGTCAGCTTGGTGTGCGAGGCCGTCTCGGCCGCGCCAGCCTGGCCGGAAACCAGCAGAGCCGGAGCCGCCAGCAGGGCTGCCATCGAAAGAACCGTCGACTTCTTCATGATGAAACTCCTTCGGGAAATGAACGGGGCGGATGTCGCCACCAGGAAAAACAAGGACAGAAACATGTCGGAGGGCCCGTACCACCACCTGATTGCATGACTGCGAAAGGCAACCTCTCGACTACGATCGGAGAAACGAATCGTTCCGACGAACAGCCACCTCAGACGGATGGCTGTACACAGACACGGGCCGACAGCAGACCGCCATGGTCAGATGCAGAAGCCGACGTCTCACCCGCTGGCACCACACTCGCCTCGTCGGCCTTGGCCGGAGCATCATCGCCCTGTGCCGAGGCGTCACCCTGTGCAGGAGCATTGCCCTCAGCCGGTGCACTACCCTCTGCCGGGGTATTGCCCTTGGTCTTACCAGCATCCGACTTGTCGGTGTCCGAAGCACCAGCGTTTGCCTTACCGGCGCCCGACTTGTCTGCATCAGGCTTCTTCCCGGGGGCCTTGGCCGGTTCGCCCAGCACACGGTCCAGCTCCTGGGTCAGCCCCTCAGGGCCCATCTGGTAGTCATAGACATCCGCCAGCTTCCGGTCAGGGCCGATCAGGTAGATCAGGGCACTGTGGTAGACCGAATACGGCACGCCGGGTTCCGGGTTTTCCAGCTTCTTGCCGTCCAGCCGGTAGCCGAACGTCGCGCCCAGTATGTCGGAGAGCGCCCGGATGTTCTTCATGCTGCCCGTCAGGCCCACGATGCGCTCATCAAAGAAGCGCACATACTGGTCCAGCCGCTCCGCGCTGTCATTGACCGGATCGATCGTCACGAACACTGGCACGATGGCGTCCGGGTTCTTCAGCGCCTGCATCACCTCGCCGAACTCGAACAGCGTGGTCGGGCAGATGTCGGGGCACGAGGTGTAGCCGATGGCCAGCAGCAGGTACTTGCCCGGAAAGGAGTCCTGAGTGACCCTGCCCTTCACGTGCTCCAGGTCGAAATGAATGGCGCGCCCCACCTCGGGCTGCCCTGCGGCCTCCACCACCGGCCCAGCCCCTGGCTGTCCGGCCTTGACCGCACCGTTGCCTCCTTCCTTCGCCACGCCGTTTCCGGCCGCTACAAGCAGCCCAATACTGGCTGCCACTGCCCACCGCTTCAACATGACCATCTTCTCCTGAAATCTGTTATTTTCCGACAAAACGGCCGAAGGCAGAAAAATGCCGCCATCGGCCGTCAATGATACGACGCGGGTGCGTGCGCCTTCGTAATAATCGATTCCCGGTAATGGTCTCTGTCCGTCCTGGTCAGGCATTTACTGAAAAGCACCAGAAAATGATTTCCAGATACCTGACCGGACAAACGTCTCCTTCGGGCAACTGGAAACGGCCTACCCGAAGAACAGGCCATTTCCGTCGACTCTCAGCCGATCACTTCTTCTCTTCCTTGAACTCGGTCGGAGCCTTGAGCTGCTCCATCAGACCGTTGTCCCACTTGCCGTCGACCTTGATCTGCGCCAAGGCCCCCAAGTCCACGGCCTCGATCAGGTTGTGGTTCAGGTACACATACACGCCAGGTTGCTTGAACGTGTACATCGCCGCCCCCGTGGAACCCGCGGCGATGGCCCAGGTCTCCAAGTTCTGTGCCGGGGTGTCGGCCAGGTTGCCACGCTCCCAGACGTAATCGCCATGACCACCGATCAGGTGCGGGTAGCTGAAGCGGTTGGCCTGCGAGTGGTAGATCATCACCGTCTCGCCCACCTTGGCCGTCAGCGCGTTCTCGCCCGTGTAGGCGCCCTTGCGCTCGCCGAACACGATGTGCGTCGGGATCAGCTTGTCCATGACCTCGCGGTCATCCGCCATGGACTCGGCCGCACTTTCATAGCGCTTGTAGTTGCCGTTCTCGTCCTTGGGCAGGTAGAAATCCTGCTCGCCGATGTAGTAGGCGCGGTCGTAGTGCAGCTTCTTGCCGTTCTTGTCGCGCAGGCCTTCCTTCGGCAGCACCGTGATGGCGCCGTTCATGCCATGCACCACGTGCCACGGGATCATCGCGCCGCCCGGGGCGCAGTGATACACGAAGGTACCCGGCTTGGTGGCCTTCCAGCGGATCACCACTTCCTGGCCAGGCTGAACGTGGGTCAGCTCGCCAGCGCCCAGAGCGCCGGTGGAAGCGTGGAAGTCGATGTTGTGCACCAGCTCGTTCTTGGCCAGGTTCTTCAGCGTCAGCTCGACATAGTCCCCCTCGTGGACGATGATCATCGGACCGGGAACCGAGCCGTTGAAGGTGAACGCCCACATGAAGACGCCCGGCTCAACCTCGATTTCCTTCTCTTCGATGAACATCTCGACCTGCACCACGCGCGGCGCCTTGGGCGGCGTCAGGCTGTGCTCAGGAACAAACGGAGGCTTGACCAGCTTTTGCTTCACGCGCTGCAGCTTCGCAATGCTGGCAGGCGCCTTGATGACATCGTAACCCGGCAGCCCGCCGGTGGTGGAGACAGCGGGATCGGCAGCGAAAGCCGCAGTCCCCACGAGGCAGGAACTCACTGCCGTGCAGATAAGCGCCTTGCGCATGACAGAAGCGATCATGGGAGATACCTCTCGATCGAAAAAAATGGAGCTGATTGGACGAAGTCAGACGTACACAACAACCGTCAACATCTAAAACACAACAAGGATCAATCTATAGGAACGGGTACCCCCATCATTTGACGCTCATCAACTTTTCAACTTAATCTGAAGAAAGTTTGATTCATGTCAGATGAGAGGCATTCTTTTTGGCGGGGAACCTGTCAAAAACACTCGGACACTCGCCAAGACCCTTGCTGCAAGCCGTTCTCCAGCCGGTATGCAGGAAAGCAACACCCCATGCCGGGCACCTTGCAAACCCCAGAAGAGCCCCAGTCATCAGACCCGTACATCAACGTTCATGCACTCGGAATCATAGAAAACGTTCATTTATTAACATTTACTTCTGAAAATAAATGAAAGCATCCTGAAAGTCTTTTCCCGGGTGCCTGATGCTTCCACCTGCACTCGAAGAGTCCCCTGCCCCTGGAGCGCCCCCTGCCCCCTCCTCACGAAGTGCCCCTCCTTTCGACGCCCCCCCTCCGGGATTGCCTTCTCTCCGCTGCCCCACCACCATCTGTCCCTCCATGCCTCCGGTGGCACCGCCTTCCCGGTGCACCACGGCCACACGCCGCCCCCTTCCCTTGACAACCGAGGTATACTGAAAGGTCTGGGGCCGACCTGGTTTCGACGGGGGTAGTGAAGCGGCTCAGGGCGTGTCGAGGGTCCGTTACCTCGTTAATCCACCGGAAAACCAATAAACGCCAACGACGAGCGTTTCGCACTGGCCGCTTAAGGCCTAGCCGCTGCACCGGGTTGTCGGTAGCCCGGGCCCCGCAAGGGGCAGCAGTGTCATTCTTACCGAATCGTCCCTGGCCGGGCCACCTGGTCAGGGCCTAAAACTCAGGTGGCTGGTTGCTGGTTGAGCCTGTGCGTCGGCGTAACGGCAACGAGATCTCAATGACGTCACTACACACGTAGAACTGGCTGCAGAAGACTTTCGGACGCGGGTTCGATTCCCGCCGGCTCCA
>CALIXC010000185.1 GCA_938046755.1 uncultured Lautropia sp.
GCACCAGCACCAGCACCAGCACCAGCACCAGCACCAGCAACGATCTCAGATCCCTCCTGCCCCCTAGATCAACCCCCTTGGCCACGAAAACAACACAGCCACCCGCGCCCTTCTCCTGAGCCAAACCTCCCCGGAAACACCGGGCACTAGCCTCCTTTCCTTGCAAACAGCTTGAAGAACGCGCACGAACCGGACACTTCCGCCCCGCGCCATTCATGCGCGCAATCTCGCCGTCCGGCGCCGACAACGTTCCAAAAAAGCAACAGTCGCGTCGTTTTTGCCCCGTGAAACTCTCCTAATCTTTGACCGCTCCCGGAAATTGCGGAGAATAGATTTTGACTTCCTGCCGAGCCAGCCTCGGGGAGTCTCGTTTCGGTAACGTGCCCGGCAGTGGCCTTCAACCGATCGAGTTCAGAAACCTAGGAGATTGACCAATGAAAAAATCGCTTGTTGCGCTGGCCGTTGCGGCAGCTGTGCCCGCGTTCGCCCAAGCTCAAACCAGCATCCAGCTGACCGGTAGCGTCGATGTCGCCGTCGAGAGCCTGAACAAGGACGCCAACAGCTCCGGCAAGAGCGACCTGCAGATCAATGATGGCATCTGGAGTGGTTCCAAGGTCGGCATCGTCGGTTCCGAAGAACTGGGCAATGGCCTGAAAGCCATCTTCAACCTGGAATACGAAGCCAACGCCGACAACGGCCGTCTGGCTGATTCCGACCGCTTCTGGTCTGGCCAATCGTGGGTCGGCCTGAACGGTGGCTTCGGTACCGTCAAGCTGGGTCGTCAGGACAGCCCCATCAAGGGCGCCATCGAAGCCGGCGACGCAACCGGTCAGAGCTGGTACTACAACAGTGAAGACCTGGCCGGCATCGTCGACAAGGTCGACAACGCCATCAGCTACGCCACCCCCTCCATGGGCGGCCTGACGCTGGCTGTTGCCTACGCTTCCGGCGAAGCCACCGCACCGGCTGGCAACGATCGCCTGAACAAGCTGAACGACGCCTACAGCGTCGGCCTGCTGGGTGACTGGGGTTCGTTCCGTGCTGGCGTGGGCTATCAGTCCATCGACGGCGCCAAGATCAACAACATCAAGAACACCCGTCAGATCGCCGCTTCGGTCGGCACGCAGCTGGGCGCCTTCGGTGCCGGTCTGGGCTATGGCCAGTCGGAAGTGAAGTATGAGACCGGCAACGCCAAGAACAAGACCAAAGGCTTCTACGGTACGCTGAGCTACCAGGTCACCGACAACGGCACCGCCTACTTCAGCTACCTGCGCAACGACCCGCAGGGCGAGAAGAACACCGAGGACGGTCTCGGCCTGACTTATGCCCAGGGTCTGAGCAAGCGCACCTTTGTCTATGGTACCGTCGGCATCGGCAAGGCCGAAGTCCCGGGCCAGGACAACAACAAGCCGCGTCGCGTGGCACTGGGTATCCGCCACTTCTTCTGATCTCCCGCCAAATCGGAACGGCAACACCAACGGGGGTGATAGGCTAATGCAGCCTGCCCCCCACAGAGCCCCGACTTCCACCGGAGGCTTTGTGCGCCCAACATGATCGCGCACACTTGGAAGTGCTAGTCCCATCACGGCAGCGGCAATCTTAGACGGAGGCGTGACCAAAAGGCACGACGTGCCCCTTGGGGTCAGCCACTGTCACCGTGCCGGCCACCATGATGCTGGACGAAGCAGACACAAGGCGCTCTGAACCGCCCCGGGTTATGGAGCCATGATGAAGAAGTCAACGAAGTTCTCCCCCGAGGTCCGCGAGCGTGCCGTGCGCATGGTGTTCGAGGTGCGCCCCGAATACAGCTCGCAGTGGGCGGCAATCCAGGCCATTGCCCCAAGATCGGCTGCACGACACAGACGCTGTGCAACTGGATGCGCAGCATGAACGTGATACCGGGCAGCGCGATGGAGTCAGCACGGCCGAGGCACGGCGCATCAAAGAGCTGGAGCGCGAGAACCGGGAGCTCAAGCGGGTCAACGAGATCCAGGCGCTTTTTCCGCCCAGGCGGAGCTCGGTCGCCACAGGAAGTCGTGAAGGCGTTCATTGACGAGCACAGGGAGCGTTTCGAGGTCGAGCCGATCTGCAGGGTCCTGCAGGTTGCCCCGTCGATGTACTGGCGACATGCCGCCCGGCAGAAGAACCCGGCCCTTCGCTGCCGGCGTGAACAGCGTGACGAGGTGCTGGTCGGCCATGTTCAACGGGTCTGGCAGGACAACGTCCGGGTCTACGGTGCCGACGAGATCTGGCGCCAGCTCAACCGGGAAGGCATCCGCGTGGCCCGATGCACGGTGGAGCGGCTGATGCGCAGGCAGGGACTGCATGGCGCACTGCGCGGCAAGGCGATCAGGACGACGCGCCCGGACTCGTCGGTGCCATGCCCTCAGGATCGAGTGAACCGACAGTTCACCGCCCCCCGGCCGAACCAGCTGTGGGTGGCCGATTTACCTATGTCTCGACCTGGCAGGGCCTCGTGCACGTGGCCTTCGTCATCGACATCTATTCCCGCTACATCGTGGGCTGGCGCGTCAGCCGCAGCATGCAGACAGACTTCGTGCTGGATGCGCTGGAGCAGGTGCTGTACGCCCGGCAGCTGGACAAGAACACCTTGATCCACCACAGCGACCGGGGTTCGCAGTACATCTCGATCCGCTACACCGAGCGCTTGGCCGAGGCCGGCATCGAGCCGTCGGTAGGCGTCGGGGGGACAGCTACGACAATGCGCTGACCGGGACGATCAATGGTCTTCTGTACAAAGCCGAAGTCATTCATCGGTGCGGCCCCTGGAAGAGCGTGCAGGCCGTGGAGCTGGCCACGCTCGAATGGGTCTGTTGGTTCAACAATCATCGATTGCTTGAGCCGCTCGGTTACATCCCGCCAGCCGAAGCTGAGGCAAACTACTATCGCAGTCAGCAGGTGCAGCCCGTGCCTGCCTGACTCAAACCAAGGAGCCTCCTCGATACCCGGGACGGTTCAGTTCATCAATCATGTTTTTCAACAGGCCCACACACTCACGAACCCCGCCCAAGATCCTTCTCCCGCCCACTCCACGCCCGCTGCAGCCGCCGCTTGATGAAGCGGGCAGGGGAGACGGCCGCGGCCAGCCGCGCGTCCATCACATCCGGCTCGCCGCAGGCGCGGGCGGCAATCATCTCGGCGCCGATGGCGGCATAGAGCGCCCCTCGGCCCGCCATGCCGGTCAGCAGGTACAGGCCTTCGCGCTGGGGCATCGGCAGCCGGTCGTTGCGTGCCAGGTCATCGGCACGGGCGGCAATGGCTGCCAGGTCCGGCGCCGGGCCAATCATCGGCAGGTTGTCGCGCAGCTGCAGGCGCTCTCCAATGGCACTGGGCTGCCAGGATTCGGGCCGCTCCAGAAAGGCCCTGACATCCGGGTCTTCGTCGCTGTCCGCTTCGCCTGCCTGCAACCAGTGCGCGTGCACTTCTTCCGAGCGCAGCCAGAAGCTGCCGGGCCGTGTCAGCACCAGGCCGCGGCCGCTGGTCATGGGCAACAGGGCAGGGTGGCCGGGGTCTTCATCCGGGGGGCCGCCATCGGCCCGCGCCAGCCACACCTGGGAGGCACTCAGCCGCAGGCGGCCATGGTCGGCCTCCTGCATGCCGGCCAGTGTCAGGGCCTGTTCACGGCAGGCCAATACCACCACATCAGCATCGGCCGCCCTGTTCCCCAGGTCATCGACAACCCGCCAGCCGGTCGCAGTGGCATCCACCCGGCCGACCCTGATGCCCATGCTCACGCTCACCCCCAGGCGCTGCTGCACCGCCTGCCACCACCGCCGGGGCGAGACGGCGGCACAGTCGGGAAACCAGACACCGCAGCCTTCCAGCCCTCGTACAGCCTTCTTGGTACCTGGGTATCCATCCCGTGCAGGCAGGCCGCCCGCCGGAACCTCATCCAGCGGCCAGCACCGGACCGGCATCGCCGACGCCACCCGTGCTACCGCGCTGTCCACATGCGCCACGCAGCGCTCGGCCCGCGCCCGGTCCATCGGCTGCAGCCGACCGCACACCTCGAAGGCCGCGCCC
>CALIXC010000186.1 GCA_938046755.1 uncultured Lautropia sp.
TCATCCCCAGCACTAGCGAAAAAGATATCGCTCACTTGGAGTTCACTTTCTCGTGCAACCACGTCTTGATCAAAGACTGATACGGCACGTCCTGAGCATTTGCTGCCATCTTGATGGAATCAAGCATGTGCTTGGGCAAGCGCAACGAGATCGTTTGCGTCGTAGGCTTGAGATTCGGGAACATGGCAGTCTCTGCCTTGCTCCAGTCCAGATACTCTGTCGAGTCATTCCTATCCCAGAATTCCCGCTCTTCCGACTCGGAGCTGAATTCCGGGATATGCTTATTTGGCTTGCTCATAAATGGCTCGCTCCTTTCTATGCATGTCCCGGGCGGATATGATGCGTATCAAGGTCTGACTTTGCCTCAGGGTAAACGTTATATGAAGCAACCTGCCATCGTTTGTTTTCCCCAAAGCGTGAAATCGAGGTTCATGCTGGCTGTGCTTCATGTCTGAAAGCAACAAAAGCGGGGCATTGAAGAACACTTGCTCAGCTTCTCCGTTATTCACCCCGTGCTTGCTGTTCTTGATGACGTTTCCCTCATCCCAGTCAAACCCCGTCACAAGAGACAGATTTATCATGTCGTGTATATTATCATAATATACGTTTTCAGACAAGCTAGATGAAGTTCTCACTCCCGCAGGCCATAGGCCTTCATCGATTCGGCCGTGTAGCGCAAGCCAGCAGCGGCAAGAGGTTTGAAGACCTCTGCCAACCGTTGCTGCGCCCCTTCGCTCAAGGTGATGTCCAGCGCGCGCAGGTTCTCGTCCAGCCGCCCAGGGCTTCGGGTACCCGGGATGGGCACAATGTTGGGCGAACGGGACAGGACCCAGGCCAGTGCCACCTGAGCGGGAGAGATGCCTTCATCAGCCGCGACCTTTTGCAAGGCCATGGCCAGTTGCTGGTTGTGCGAGAAATGCGCTGGCGTGAAGCGAGGCATCTGCCGACGAAAGTCACCTTCCGTCAGCCGCGCTGGATCGAAGTCCAGTGCCGCCAGAAGCCCACGGCACACGGGGCTGTATGCCACCAGCAGGATGCCCAGGCGTCGACAGGTCTCCAGCACACCGTTGCTCTCGACGTTACGGGTCATCAGCGAGTATTCGTACTGTCCTGCTGCCAGGCCATAACGCCCTTTCGTATGCTTGCGCAATGCGGCATCGGCCCGTTCAAGGGTGTCGGCAGAGACCTCGCTCAGACCCACGGCGCCGATGCGTCCCTGCCCGATCTCGTCGGCCAGTGCGGCCATGCTCTCGTCGATGCGGGCGCCATCGTCTTCCACCCGGTGCAGGTAGTAAAGATCGATGGGCGTCTGCAGACGATCCAGTGAGCGCTGGATGGCCCCCTGCAGATACTCCGGCGAAGTATCGACACCCCGTCGGGTGACATCGGTCCTGTCCCGAAGAATGCCCCCCTTGGTGGCCAGAACAATGTCTGCCCGCAGCGGGTGGTCGCGCAGCACGCTTCCCACCAGTTCCTCATTGTGGCCAAAGCCATAGATGTCAGCCGTGTCGAAGAATCGTTCGCCACGGTCGATGGCGTAGTGAATCAGATCACGCGATCTTCCATCATCGCTGGGACCATAGAACTCGGACATGCCCATGCAGCCCAGGCCGATGGCGCTGACGGACAGACCATCGGCACGCGCCTGACGGGTAGGAAGCGGATTCGTCGGGCTTGAGGAACTGGAATGATGCATTGGAGTGTGGGTGTCGTGACTCATGTCGTCTTTCCTCTCCTTGACGCCTCCCTTCCATGTCTCATGGGGGAACAGCGTGGCATTGGCAATTTCATGAAGGTAACAACCAGCAACGCATCAAGGCCAATTCCATTTTGTTGATACCTATTCAGTATCATTGATGGTGTGCACGAGGGGTCATGGGTCGGCATGACCTTCCGCATGAACAACGTGCCTGACGCTGCCATGAAAGGTGGCGCACGCAACACCTTTCATTCTTCGGTGCGTTGCGGCGCATGACACCCTTCATCTCCTGTACCCCCCACCATGTCAGACCGAATCACGCTTCGACAGCTTCGCTACTTCATGGTTCTGGCTGAGGAACTGAATTTCCGCAGGGCAGCCGAGCGGCTGTTCATCACGCAACCGCCCCTCAGCCGACAGATTCGGCAGCTGGAAGAAGCATTGGGCGCACCGCTTCTGCTGCGTCAGCGATCCGGCCCCGAACGGGGTGTACATCTGACGACGGAAGGACATTGGCTATTGCCCCGGATCCGGCAACTGCTTCTTCAGGTGGACACCATGCTTCAGGGTTTTGGCGACCTGCACCCGCATGCCGGCATGTCCCTGAACACCGGTCGTCTTTCAGACGAAGCGGCCGCCCTGGGCACGCGCATCCAGAAGGACGGCCACGTACCCTCCTCGCCGGGTCACTCCGGTCGCGTTGCGCCGATCATCACCGGAAACGCTGAACGAAAGGGCGCAGCCAAACACACACCGTTCAGACTAGGCATGACGCCCGCCATCGATACAGCGCAATTCTCGGGAACCGAAGCGGTACTGCATGAGAAACATCCTCGGCTGCAGCTGGAAACCGTCCTGCAGGGCACACCACAGCTGATACGCAGCGTGCTTCGTGGCCAACTGGATGCTGCGATCATCAGCCTGCCCGCACGCACGGAAGGACTGGTCGTGACGGAGCTGCACGAAGAAGCGTTATGGGCGTGTCTGGCCAGTCAGCATCCGCTGGCACGTCGTCGTCGGCTGTCGCTACAGGACATCGGCCATGAGCCGCTCTTCTGGTTTGCGCGCCGACAGAACCCGGTTTACTACGACCATTGCCAGAAGATCTTTGCGCAGCAACGTTTCTCACCACCCCGACTGCCGGAGCCGCAGGATCAGGCGGTACTTCTGGCACAGGTGGCCGACGGTCTGGGCGTGGCGCTGGTTCCGGCATCGCTGCGCAGCACACGCCGTCGAGGCGTGGTGTTCCGTCCGCTGGTCGAAGGCAATGCGCTGTGCATCCGGGTGGCGCTGGCACGACGCAGCGGCGGCTATTCCAGGACCGTTTCGCGCACCATGGCTTCATTGCTCAACGCATTGCGTCCTGCGTGAGAACAGTTCGGGTTTCGCGACTCACGGGCCTCCGGAATGCTCAGACGCCCGGTCAGCCAGCTGCGGCCAGCCCGCCAAGGTCGCGCCGTGATGCTGACGACCTGACAGACGACGGGGCCGGGGAAACGGCCCCGTCATGAACGCTCAGCCCAGCAGGGGTGCCAGTGCCCTGCGCACCTCGGCCTCGTCGCGGCCCGAGCGGCGGATGAAGTCCTGAAGCTGGTCCTCATCGACGTTGCCGATGCCGAAGTATTCGGAATGCGGGTGCGAGAAGTAGAAGCCCGAGACA
>CALIXC010000187.1 GCA_938046755.1 uncultured Lautropia sp.
CATCGAAATGCGAAATGGGTACCGTGATGTGCTGTTCCTTGCCCCGAATGTCGGTGAAACGCAGATCGACGAACTTGACTTCGTTGTCCTCGATCTTCTTCATCACTTCCTTGGCGCTTGCCATGCTCAGCTTCTCCTGTTCGACGGTCATGCCGACCGCGGTTGCAACCGATGGCCGCCCAACGACACTGCGCCGGTCCGGCCCCTCATCCAGACACTAGCAGAAAGCGTGCCAACCCTACCTTCTGCACAGAAAAAAGTTACATGTTGCCGTCCGGACGGCCTGCCAGCCTCCGAAACCGTTGCAACAAACCTGCACATTCGGGCCATGGGCTTGCAACCAGAAGACCCCGGCCTGCAGCCAATCCTCAGCCATTCGGACCCATTGTGCTCCCGTCATGCCCGGGCCACACACGACCAGCCCATCTTGCCCAACCGCTTTCCCCGGATCTGACCATGCGCCCCCACCTGGGCAGCATACAATGCGTGCCAAGTCTTGAAAGCGTGAGCAGACTCGCCCTGCATCGGTGCATTGCACCACGCCGAAGCAGCATGACACCCAAAATGCACCAGAACGGTGCAAAGCATTCTACTCCGGTACCCCTCGGCCAGCGCCGCACCGCCCCATACCTGCCGCCCCATACCTGCCGCCCCATACCTGTCGCCCGACACTTGCCAGCTCGACGCTTTCCTGCCCGCCCCAGCACCGACTCAGCCCGGCACGCCCGACCCGATGACGGCTCGACCCGTTTCCGGATCAGTCCAACTCCGGCCGGTCCACCCAGTTCACCGTGCTCACCCTCGGCGAAGGTTCGGGCCGATGGCCCTCTCCACCTTCTTCGGGCAGGAAGATCTCCAGTAGATCGTTCAGGAAGGCCCGCCCCAGCGGGGTGGGTTGCAGCCGCGCCGGATCATCCACCATCAACCCGCGTTCCACGGCCTGGCGCAGCTTCACCCGGATCACGGCCGGCAGCAGGCCCGTGCGCTCCTGGAACAGCGCCGTGTCCACCCCTTTGGTCAGGCGCAGTGCGTTCAGCATAAACTCGAAGGGCAGATCGGTGGGCTGCACCACCTCATCGATCTCGCAGGCATTGCCGGCCAGCGCCGTTTCCATGTAGCGGCGCGGGTGCTTGTACTTCGCCTGCCGAACGATCCGGTCCGGAAACGACAGCTTGCCGTGTGCTCCGGCCCCGATGCCCAGGTAGTCGCCGAACATCCAGTAATTGAGGTTGTGCTGGGCCTGATGACCGGGACGTGCCCAGGCCGACACCTCGTAGTTGCGATAGGTGTCACCCAGCATCTCGCCCAGCAGATCCTGCATGGCAGCCGCCTGGTCGTCGTCCGGCACCGGGGGCGGGAAGCGCGCGAACATCGTGTTCGGCTCCAGCGTGAGGTGATAGCACGAGAGGTGCGGCGGCGAGAAGGCCAGGGCCTGCGTCAGGTCCGCGCGCAGCTCGGACAGCGTCTGCTCGGGCAGCGCATACATCAGGTCCAGGTTGAAGGTCTCGAACAGCTCGGCGGCTGCTTCGGCCGCGGCACAGGCCTGGGCCCGGTCATGCACGCGCCCCAGCGCCTTCAGCTTGGCATCCGAGAAGCTCTGGATGCCCAGCGACAGGCGGTTGACGCCAGCGGCCCGGTAATCGGCAAAACGCGCCCGTTCGAAGGTGCCCGGGTTAGCCTCCATCGTCACTTCGGCATCGGCGATGATGGGCAGCCGGGCCCGCAGACTGGCCAGCAGCCGGTCGATGGCCGCTCCCGAAAACAGGCTGGGCGTACCGCCACCAATGAACACCGTCACCACCCTGCGCCCCCAGATCAGTGGCAGGCTGGCATCCAGGTCGGCCTCCAGCGCCGTCAGATAGGCGTTCTCGTCCACCCCGTCGGCCGGCAGGTTGTGCGAGTTGAAGTCGCAGTACGGGCATTTGCGCACGCACCAGGGGATGTGGATGTAGAGGCTTTGCGGGATGGGCATGGGAGCGTCGTTTGTCGTGGCGAGCCGGGCAGGGCAGGGCAGGTTATGCGTCGCTAACCGCCGCTTTTTTCCGCGGGTAGTACATGCCGACGGCGGCGGTTGGTGGTGCGGGTTCTGCTGCTGCGCGCATCTGCGGGTTGAGGTCGAGTTTGGCAAAGAGGGCGGCGTCGCGGTCTTCTTCGGGGTTGGGCGTGGTCAGCAGTTTGCAGCC
>CALIXC010000188.1 GCA_938046755.1 uncultured Lautropia sp.
CCAGACGCTGGCCCAGGGCACTGTCGAGGGCAACATCGGCCGTGACGAACGCAACCGCCTGCGCATGGCCGTCGTGCAGCCGCCTGCCGGCAAGCCGGCCCGCACCCATTACCGGCTGCTGGCCGCCAGCCCCGATGCAGAGGCCGCCGCCATCCTCTGCAAGCTGGAATCCGGCCGCACCCATCAGATCCGTGTGCACATGGCCCACATCGGCCATCCGCTGGTGGGCGACACCCTGTACGGTGGCAAGCCGCTGGCCGGCTTTGCCCGCCAGGCCCTGCATGCCTGGCAGCTGCAGCTCATCCATCCTGCCACCCAAGAGTCGCAGGTGTTTGTTGCCCCCATCCCGTCCGACCTGCAGGCGTTAGCTGCCGAGTTGCAGATTGCATTGCCCGCCCAGCCCCCAGCCGCTTCATCGGAAGGGGCCTGAAGGAACAGACGCCATGACGATCTCCCTGAACGACGACCACGCCTTCCTGCCCATGCCGCCGGCACCGCATCCCTCCCTCGGCTGGACCTTCACGCTGCGCAGCGGCGGCGTCAGCCAGGGACCGTGGGGGGCCTGCGCCAATTCCACCGACGACGCACCTCGGGACGGCGCTACACCGGTGGCTCCCGACGGGCAGACTCCCCAGCAAGAAAAAGCCTGCCCCAAGGCCCTATCGCCCGCTCCGGCGGTGTCCAGCTCCACCGGATCGGCTCCGGGCGGCCTGAACCTCGGCATTCATTGTGGTGATGACCCTGCCGCCGCGCACGAGAACCGCCGGCGGGTGGAAGCCATCATTGGCCAGCCCATCTCGTGGCTGAAACAGGTCCACGGCATCCGTGTGCTGGATCTGGATGAAACGCATCCCGATGCCGACGCCCCCCAAGGGACGAACCGCCACGTTCTCTCACGGGAACCGCAGACCCATGCCCAGGGAACATCGGCCGGCGCCGATATGCTCCCGGCGACGGATCCCCCTGTCCCCGAGCCGGAAGCCGACGCCCAGATCACCACCCGGCCCGGCATCGCCCTGGCCGTGCAGGTGGCCGACTGCCTGCCCGTGCTGCTGGCCGACCGACAGGGCAGGGTGATCGGCGCGGCCCATGCCGGCTGGCGTAGCTTGGCGGGCGGCATCCTGCAGGCCACTGTCCAGCAGATGCGCCAGAAAGTGCCCGACGCCAACATCGTGGCCTGGCTGGGTCCCAGCATCGGCCCCACTGTCTTCGAGGTCGGCGACGAGGTGCGCGCCGCCTTCATTGCCGCTGCTCAGGACATGGCGCCCCACCTGCAGGGCAGGCCACCGAAACAGGAAGACGCGCAGTACACAACGCGTGCGGAATCCGCCTTCCGGCCCGGCAGGAAACCCGGCAAATGGCTGGCCAACCTGCCGGAACTGGCCCGCCAGCACCTGCACGCACTGGGCATCACCGACATCCACACGGCCGGAGCCTGCACCTTTTCCGATCCCACGCGCTTCTGGAGCTATCGCCGCGACCAGACCTGCGGCCGGATGGCCGGGCTCATCTGGATCAAGCCCTGACGGAAGCCCTGAGGCATCCTGAGGCTATCGATCGGATCCTTCCGCATCTTCCGTCACCGCCGCCGTGTCCTCCTGCGCTTCTGCCGCCTTGCGCCGTGCCCGCCGGGCTGGCGTGTTCAGCAGGTACACCACCACCGACAGTGGCAGCACGCCGTAGAGCAGGAAGGTCATGACACCGGCGATGACCGTGTGTTCGGTCATTGACATCAGGATGACCACATAGAGCCAAGCAATGATGATGATCAGCATGCCCGCATTGTGCCGCGTCCGGGCGCCTCACGGACAGCCCTCACAAGCCCCCATGATCCGCATCCGACAGGTGAGGCTTCCCGTGCCACGGGCCAGCCGTGCAGCCCCGACTGTTTCCCCCTGTAATCAGCCGCTCTTCATGGTTTTCCCCATCCGCTGAGCCATGGTGAGGGTGTGTGTCAGCGCCTACAATGATCCGACAGGGCCACGCCCGGGGACACAGGGCGAAACAGCACCCCAAGGAGACCGATCTTGGCCACGACCTCGCCATCCGCCCGGAAGCGCACGAAGACTCGTGCCGGGACGCCACCGCCCCAGGCCAGGCGCCCGGACACCAAGGCCGCCGCGCCAACATGGCACATCGATCCCGGGGCGTTGTCCGCCTTGCAGTCCGAGTTCATGCAGCGCTTCCAGGCCCAGCTGAATCAGCAGATGTCAGGCGCCGCCCCCGAGCTGGGCAACGACCGGCGCTTTGCGGCCGAGGCCTGGCAGAAGCAGCCGCTCTTTGGCTGGCAGGCGGCCTGGTATCGCTTCCATTCGGAATTCCTGCAGCGCTCTGTCGCCCTGGTGCAATCCGATGAACGCACGCAAGATCGCCTGCGCTTTGCCGTGCAGCAGTGGATCGACGCCGTCTCACCCGCCAACTTCCTGGCCACCAATCCGGATGCCCAGCAGCGGATGATCGAGACCCAGGGCGAGAGCCTGCGCCAGGGCATTCAGAACCTGCTGAACGACCTGCAGCAGGGGCGCATCTCGCAAACGCCAGCCGATGCCTTCGAGGTCGGCCGCAACGTCTGCACGACCCCCGGCACCGTCATCTACCAGAACGCGCTTGTCCAGCTCATCCAGTACCAGCCCGGCACGCCCTCGGTCGGTGAACGGCCGCTGCTGATCATCCCCCCCGCCATCAACAAGTACTACATCCTGGACCTGCAGCCGAGCAATTCCTTCATCGGCCATGCCGTTGCCGAGGGACACACCGTCTTTGTCGTCTCGTGGCGCAACATCCAGGATCCGGACTGCACGCTGGGCTGGGACGACTATCTGCAGAAGGGCATCGTCGATCCCATCCACGTCGTGCAGGCCATCAGCAGGCAACCGACCATCAACCTGCTGGGCTTCTGCATCGGCGGCACGCTGCTGTGCACCGCACTGGCTGCGCTGGCCGCCAAGGGCGAGAAACCCGCTGCCTCGCTCACGCTGCTCACCACGCTGCTGGACTCCACCCATCCGGGCGTGCTGGGCATCTTCATCGACGAGATGCAGCTGGCCCTGCGAGAAGGCACCATCGGCCAGCGGGGCATCATGCCCGGCAAGGATCTGGCGCTCACCTTCAACTTCCTGCGGCCCAACGAGCTGGTCTGGAACTATGTGGTGGGCAACTACCTGAAGGGCGAGACCCCGCCGCCCTTCGATCTGCTGTACTGGAACTCGGACAGCACCAACCTGGCCGGCCCCATGTTCTGCACCTACCTGCGCCATCTGTACCTGCAGAACGAACTGGTGCAGCCCGGCGTCTTCCAGAGCCTGGGGGAACCCGTCGATCTCAGGCGCATCGACGTGCCCACCTACGTGCTGTGCGCCCGCGAGGACCATATCGTGCCCTGGCAGGGCGGCTACGAATCGGCCCAGGCGCTGGGCGGCAAGCCCCGCTTCGTGCTGGCCGCCAGCGGCCACATCGCTGGCGTCGTCAACCCGCCCGCCAAACAGAAACGCAGCTACGCCACCGGCCCCGACATCGCCGGCCTCACGCCCGAGCAATGGCAGGCACAGGGCAAGGAACACGCCGGAAGCTGGTGGCTCGACTGGTATCAGTGGCTGGAACGCTACCAGGGCAAGGCCGTGCCGGCCCCCATCGCGCCCGGCTCTGCGCAGTATCCCCCCATCGAGCCGGCACCCGGCCGTTACGTCAAGGAGAGGATCTGAATCATGGCACAGCGCATCGCCTACGTGACCGGCGGCATGGGCGGCATCGGAACCGCCATCTGCAGACGTCTGGCGCAGGAAGGGCATATCGTCATTGCCGGGGCCGGCCCCAGCCGCGACACCCGCGCCTGGCTGGACCAGCAGAAGGCAGAGGGCTACACCTTCCATGCATCGGTCGGCAACGTTGCCGACTGGGACTCCACCGTTGCGGCCTTCGACCGGGTCAAGGCCGAATTCGGCAACCCCGACATCGTCGTCAACAACGCCGGCATCACCCGCGACGGGCTCTTTCGCAAGATGTCGGTCGAGGACTGGCGTGCCGTCATCGACACCAACCTCAACTCCATGTTCAACGTCACCCGTCAGGTCATCGACGGCATGCTGGAAAAGGGCTGGGGACGCATCATCAACATCTCTTCGGTCAACGGCCAGAAAGGGCAGTTCGGTCAGACCAACTACTCCACCGCCAAGGCCGGCCTGCACGGCTTCACCATGGCCCTGGCCCAGGAAGTGGCCAGCAAGGGCATCACCGTCAACACCGTCTCGCCCGGCTACATCGCGACCGACATGGTGAAGGCCATCCGTCAGGACGTGCTGGATCGCATCGTGTCCACCATCCCGGTGCGCCGACTGGGCGAACCGGCCGAGATTGCCTCCATCGTGGCCTGGCTGGCCTCCGACGACGCCGGCTTTGCCACCGGCGCCGACTTCTCCGTCAACGGTGGCCTGCACATGTGCTGATGGCTTCTGGAGCCACCAGACTCACCCCCGGCAGACGCCCTGACCAAGCAGGTATCATGCCGTGAACGACGACAACCCATCCAGCAGTGGAGCACCCGATGGCCCCCACGACCAGGCTGATCAAGAAATACCCCAACCGCCGGCTCTACGACACGCAGACCAGCGCCTACATCACGCTGGCCGACATCAAGCAGCTGGTCCTGGATGGCGAGAGCTTCCAGGTGCAGGACGCCAAGACGCAGGAAAACCTCACCCGCAGCATCCTGCTGCAGATCATCCTGGATGAGGAAGCCGGCGGCGCACCACTGTTTTCCGAGCAGATGCTGGCGCAGATGATCCGCTTCTACGGCCACGCCATGCAGGGCATGATGGGTGCCTATCTGGAAAAGACCCTGCAGACCTTCATCGAAGTGCAGAACCGCATGCAGGCCCAGTCACGGAGCCTGTACGAAGGCCAGGGCGTGCCCAGCGCCGAACTCTGGACCCAGTTCATGCAGGGTCAGGCGCCAATGATGCAGAGCATGATGAGCAACTACCTGGAACAGAGCAAGAACCTGTTCTTCCAGATGCAGGACCAGATGCAGCAGCAGGCCCGCAACATGTTCAGCAGCTTCCCCGGTGCCTTCCCGATGGGGCAGGGGAGCAGCAGTTCCCAGGACTGGCCGGACTCCGAAAAGCGACCGCACAAACCCACGGGCAAGAACGAGAGCTGAAAGAAGCGCGCGACCGTCCATCGACACGGCGTGACCAGACAGATACGGGACCGTCCAAACCGTACAACAACCCATCCGGGGTTGCCGCTGCCCAGCATACGATGGGCGCCCCGTGTTTGCGCAACGCGCACGAAGCCCCCTGGACCCCATGGACGACCTCATCCAGAAGCTGGATTTCTCGCCGGATTCATTCCGCTACTATCTGACCTATGTGCTCGTCTTCGTGGCGCTCTTCAATCAAAGACGCTTCCTTATCAAGCACATCCCGGCGAAACATGCCGGCGGGCTGATCAAGGCAATGGGGATCATCATGGTACTGATGGTGATCATCCCCGTGCTTCTGGCAGGTTACCTGTTCCTTGCTGGCTGACCATGCCAAATGCTTCGGCATGAGCCAGCGGTCTGACCGGACGCTTCTGTCGCCAAGGAGCCGACCAGCCGATATCTGACTGACCGGCTCCAGGGCTTCATCCGATCACCGGAACACCATCCCGCCATCGATCAGGATGGCCTGACCCGTCATGTAGTCGGAATCCGGCGAGGCCAGATAGTGCACGAGCGAGGCCACGTCGTGCGGCTCCTGCGGGCGGCCCATCAGGATGCCTGACGAGAAGCGCTTGAAGGCCTCACCCGGCGCCCAGCCGTGGATCTTGCCCATCTCCTCGTCGATGCGGTCCCACATCCGCGTACCGGCCACACCCGGGCAATAGGCATTGACGGTGATCCGGTGCGGCGCCAGCTCCTTGGCAGCCGCCACCGTCAGCGCCCGCACCGAGAACTTGCTGGCGCAATAGATGCCCAGCAGGTCATAGGACTCGTGGGCGGCAATGCTGGCGGCGTTGATGATCTTGTAGATGCGGTCGCCGCCCTGTTTCTTCATCTGCTCGGCCGCGGCCTGAATGCCCCACAGCACGCCCTTCACGTTGATGTTGAAGACGCGGTCGAAATCGGCCTCCGTCACCCGCTCCAGTGGCATCACGTCCTCGACGCCCGCGTTGTTGACGAACACGTCCACCTGGCCGAAGGTGTCCACGGCGTGCTTCACCAGCAGGAACTGGTCATCCCGTCTGGACACGTTGCCCTGGAAGGCCGTCACCGGCACGCCCGCGGCCTTGAACTCGGCCTCGGTCTTCTTCAGCGTGTCGGCGTTGATGTCCGACAGTACGATCCTGAAACCATCCTTCCCAAGGCGCTGGGCAATTCCCTTGCCCAGGCCATCGCCAGAACCCGTGATCACGGCAACTTTTTCAGTCATGGTCGGTGTCTCCTTGCTGAGGGTGGAAAAGCCGACGGGTCGCAGGGCCATGCCCGGATGCGCAAAGAACGATCAAGGCCAGCATGCTGG
>CALIXC010000189.1 GCA_938046755.1 uncultured Lautropia sp.
CTCAAATGAACGGATTACACTCTATCAGGCGGTGCAGGTGATCTTCGGCAACTATTTTCTCGCCCTTCTGACCCCTGGTGCAACGGGCGGCGCCGTGGCACGGGACGCCGATCAGCCGATCAGTCGGGCTGCTGGATGCCGGCCAGCACCCAGCCGGAAGCGCCGGAGGCGGGGCGGGTGAAGTTCCAGATCTCGGTAAACGACTCGGCCGGGCTGTTGGGCTCTTCGCGGATGAGGCCGCTGAAGTGCACGCTGGCCACGAGGATGGGGCCTTCCTGGTGCATGCCGGTCAGTTCGGCATTCAGCTCGACCACTTCGGTGGTCTGCGGGGTGCTGCCTCGCTGCATCATGTCGATGTTCAGCTCACCAAACATCTCGGGCGAGGTGAATTCGCGCAGATCATCGGCGTTGCGAGCGTCGAAGGCAGCCTGCAGGCGCACGAACTGAACCTTGGCCTGGCGTACGAAGGCTTCAGTGTCGAAACCGCCGGGCACCTGCATGGCGGCGGTGTAGCCGCCAACAGCCGGATTGGTGGCATTGACAGGAGCCTGAGCCGCACCGACAGCCGGCGTCTGGCTGAACAGGCCACCGGTGGCGTTGCTGTTCTGGCGGAACATGTCGTTCTGGCCCTGCTCGCCGCTGTTGAAGGCGTCACGCAGGTTGCCAGCAAACGGTGCGCCACTGCCGGCAGCCTGTGCCTGCTGCTGTTGCTGCAGGCGCTTGCCGAACATGCGGAAGGAGAAGATGGCCAGGCCGGCCAGCAGGAGCATCAGCAGGAAGACGCCGGAACCTTCACCCAGGCCGAAGGCCGAGGCCAGGGCGCTGAGGCCCAGGCCGGCGGCCAGACCACCCAGCAGGCCCATGCCGAAGCCAGGGCGGCGGCCGTTGCTGGCCTGGTTGGCAGCCTGCTGCTGACGATTGTTGGCCATGGCGTTGTTCTGCTGAGCCGGCGCGGCACGTTGAATGGTGCTGTTCTGGCGGCCGACACTGCGGCCGCCACCGATCCGGGCGGCTTCGGCGCTGTCGGTGATGAACATGACCGAACTGGCCAGCACGACCATCAGCATCATCAGGAATTTTTTCATGTGAGTTCCTCTGTCCAAGCGAATGTGTGGTTGGCAACGGGGAAACTGGGGAAGACCGGAAATGGACGCCCTCCCGGAGGCCGAGGGCTCGACCAGGCTTTTGCCACCATCTACCGGGCATCTTCCCGGATCGACCACCCAACGTACACGAAAACACGGTGTGTAACGTGACTTGCCCAGCAAATGGGGGCAGTCCGCCAAAATACAACAGGATGCAGAAAACCACAATGCCCGTTTGCGCAGGCCGGCCGGGCCAGCGGGCGACGGGCCCGAGCGGCGACACCCAGGGCGCGACTGCCGGACGGATGAGGCTCTCCTCTGAACCCGAACCGCCCCACGACCCTTCCGTAGCACGGGGTACGTTCTGCCAGCGCCCATCGCGCTGGGTGCTGCGCATAGCGTGCCGAAGCCCGGCCCGGCGCGATTTGGCCAAGGGATCAGATCAGGCCGAGGGGATCAGTCCAGCCGCACGCCCTGGTGCAGGGCCACCACGCCGGCGGTCATGTTGAAGTAGCGCACCTGGCCGAAGCCGGCGTCGCGGAACATCTGGGCCAAGGTTTCCTGGTCGGGGTGCATGCGGATGGATTCGGCCAGGTAGCGATAGCTGTCGGCGTCGTGGGCCACGACCTTGCCGATGAAGGGCAGCACGCCGAAGGAGAAGGCGTCGTAGGGACGGCGCAGCGGCTCCCAGACCTTGGAGAATTCCAGCACCAGCGCCTTGCCGCCAGTCTTGAGGACGCGGTGGATCTCCTTCAGGGCCTCTTCCTTGTGAGTCATGTTGCGCAGGCCAAAGGCCAGCGTCACGCGATCGAAGCTCTTGTCGGGGAATGGCAGTTTCTCGGCGTCGCACTGCACGGTGGGAACGGTCAGGCCGTCATCCAGCGCCCGGTCACGGCCCACGGCCAGCATGGCCGCGTTGATGTCGGTCATCCAGACCTCGACACCGGGCTTCTTGGCCATGGCACGGGCCAGGTCGCCGCTGCCGGTGGCCAGATCCAGCACCTTCATGCCGGGGCGCAGGGCCGCCTGACCGACGGTGAAGTGCTTCCAGAGCCGGTGCAGACCACCCGACATGAGGTCGTTCATCAGGTCGTAGCGGCTGGCCACCGAATCGAACACGCCACGCACCCGGCCAGCCTTCTCGGTGGCATCGACCTGCTGGTAGCCAAAATGGGTTTTCTCGTGGGTGTCGGGCATGGAAGCCTCCGTGAATTGTGTTTGTCTGCGGGCGAAGAGCGTGTCTTCACCCGGAAGCGGCGTGCCGGAGGTCTGAGGTTACCCCAGAGCGGCCGAACGTAAGCGAATGCACCGGGAGGCCGGATCAGCCGCCGCAGCCGCCACTGCCACAGCCGCCACCCCCACAACCTCCACCGTGGTGCTTGGGTGGCGGTGGCTCGGCGTTGCCCACGCGGCTGAGCCCCCGGGCCTCAAGCTGCGCCAGGTAGTCTTTCCAGAGGATGTCCTGGTCCTTGCCCAGCTGGTAGAGATAGTCCCAGGAGTAGATGCCGGAACCATGGCCATCACTGAAGACCGGCCGGATGGCGTAATTGCCCACCTGCTCGATCTCGGTGATCAGGACATCACGCTTGCCGTACTGCAGCACAGCCTGGTCGGGCGAATGCCCCTGCACCTCGGCCGAGGGCGAGTTGACGCGCAAGAACTCGAAGCTGAAACGGAACGAGGAGCCGTCGCTGAAGTCCACGCCCAGCTCGCGCGAGCGCTGGTGCACGACGATGTTGGTGGGAAGCGGGGTATTCTGGGCCAGGCCAGCCATGATGACGGGATTGCAACACCGGGTTGATGAACAGTGCCTGCCGGGCAGACTCTGATAATCTTCAGGCGGGGCCAGGCCCGCGCCGATTCTGTGATGGTACCCGATTGGCGCAGGCCGATACGTTCTCGCCCGTCGGTCATCGGCGGCAGACCGTCGGCCGTTGCTGTTTTCCGGCGGCCTCGATATTGTGCCCATTGGCGCGTCACCTGGCCGCCAGGGTTCCTTCCTTCGCCAGCTCTCACTAGGAGTTGCATTCCATGTCAAAACACGTTTCCGCCGCCGGCAGCCAGCCGGCCCTGTCCCGCCTGCCGCTGCAGGCTGCTGCCCTGCTGGCCGGCCTGGCGCTGGCTGCCTGCAGCCACCTGCCCTCCTCGAAGGACAGCGCCTCGGCCACCACGAAAGAGGCTGCTACGCCTGCTGCCCAGACCGCGACGGCCCCGGCCAGCAACCTGGAAGTGACCGCCACGATGACGCTGAGCTGCGTGCCGACCAAGGAAGCCCAGGCGCTGGGTCTGGTGCGCACCGAGGAAGTGCAGGCTGTCTACCAGATGCCGCCCGACAATCAGGCCGGCGATGCCGTGGTGGTGCTGAAGTTCGCCAACAAGGAATACACGCTGCATGAAGGCCCTGCCGCCTCGGGCTCGCGCTATGTCACGTCCGACACGCTGTCACCGCGTCACCAGGGTTTCTCGTGGCACAGTAAGCGCAATGAAGCCATCATTGCCGGGCTGGTGCCCGCCAGCGGCGTGAACGAAGTGGTGGACGGCCCACTGCTCTATCGCTGCCTGGAAGCGAACTGATCCCCACGGGCTCGCGCCAAAGGCCGGGCCCGGGTGAAGATCTTCACGCAGAAAGCGCGCCGGCCAGCCAGCTGCGGAAGGCTGGCAGCGCTGCCGAGACCCGTTCTGCCACGGCACGGTGTTCTTGGCTATCAGCCGGGCGCAACACCGGCGACCAGACCGACCCCGGGAACTGCGGGTCGGACGGCCAGCGACCAATGACGTGCCAGTGCAGGTGCGGCACCTGGTTGCCCAAGCTGGCCAGATTCACCTTGGCGGGCCGGAAATGGCGGCGCACGCCGTCTTCAAGCACCGACAACACACGCCACAGGTACAGCCTGTCAGCGTCGGGCAGATCAGTCATCTCGGGCAGATGCTGCTGCCAGATGATCCGGAAATAGGCGGGCTGCCCCGTTTCGGTTCCCACGTGGATGATGCGCAGCCGCTCGTCCTGCCAGAGAACATTTTCCTGCGCCGGATGGCAGAGCGGGCAATCGGTGGCTTCCAGGGAACGGTTGTCAGTCATGCTTGATCGGGCGAATGCAGGTCAATCCAGGGCGTCCTTGGGCAGCACCACCATGTAGTTGTCGATGTCGGTGTCGCTGTGCGACCCCCAGTTGGAGTTGAACAGTACACGGGTGAAATCGGGGTTGACGGTGGCCTGCGGCTCGGTCCAGTAGCCATTGTAGGCGCCATGGTGGTAGGCCAGACCCCTCACCTGCGGGTTGGGCGTCAGACTCACGGCCATCAGCTTCTCGTGCAGCCATTGACGCTTGCCGTCAGCCGCGTAGGTGGAGACCAGCACCCAGCCGGGTTTCTTGAAGGCCCGCCCCGAGAAGTGCAGCGCGGTGGCGCTGTGATCCAGGTAGGTTTTGAAGAGCGTCGTGCGCTTGCCGGTCTCCAGATCGGTCATGAAGACGTCGCCGTCGGGGCTCTGATAGTCGATGGAGACATACACATCACGCCCCTGCCCGTCCACGGCAATGTCGGAATGCTCGGACTTGTGGTGCAGCTGGGTATAGTTCTTGAAGTCCAGCGTCCACGCGCGGGTGCCCACGCCCTCGGTATCGCCCGAGACCACGCAGCGCTTGCCGCCCGGACTCATGCTCACGTGGTCGGGCCGGTCACCCTTGGTGTCCATCTTGCCCAGAATGCGGTCTTCCTTCATGTCCCAGGCAAAGACGCCCAGCGACTGCCATTCGGCGTCGTCCACCATGAAGCACCAGTAGCGACCGTCGGCCGAAGGCGCCCCCTCGGCCTTGGTCCAGGCCGCAGCCGCGCCGGGCCAGATCTTCTGCAGGCGGTCGCCGAAGTCCGCCACCTCGCGCACCGAGCCGCTTTTCACGTTCAGCTCGTAGAGCACCATGCCCAGGCCGTTGGCGGGCATGAAGTAAAGAAGGTCGGGATCGGTGGGATGCCACTGCAGTTCGGCATCGCCGGCCGGCTTGGAGAGGCGATCCACATACTCCAGCGTGTTGCCGTCATACAAGTGCCAGGTGCCGTCGTTGGCACCGATGAGGATGCGGCTGCCATCGGCATTGAAGGCCTGGCGGCGGGAGTAGTCATGCCGGGCAAAGCGCGCCAGCTTCTCCTCGGCGTGATCGGTGACACGCACCACACAGTTGCCGTAGGCCGGGTCGGCCTCCGGCAGGCCTTTCTTCGGCCGGGGCAGATCGGGCACGCCCTGCCCCGCACCCGCCCGGATGTCGATGGACTTGAGCCGGCGTTGGTTGTGCTTGGCCAGAAGCGTGGCGCAGCCCTTGGTGCCGGTGACAGCGGAGATGGGAGAGTCCCCACCACTGCCACCTGCTCCGCCTCCGCCAGCAGCGCCAACAGTGCCGGCATCACCACTGCCGGCGGCCGAACAGCCGAGCATCAGCACGGCCGCAGACAGTGCCAGCCAGCCAGCACGCCGCGGACCGGACCAGCCGAAGCCCGGTTGTCCGGAAGCAGTAGATGTTACGGAATGGGCCACCGCAGATGGGGTGGCGAACTGCCCGGCGCGGACGCGGCGGGCTAGGAGCGAGCGGGATTCAGTCATGATGCTGCAGCGCGATGGAAAAGCTTGCTGTAGCATTCTTTCATAGAAACGTTGCGGCCATGCCGCACGGCCAAACACAAAGCGCAAGAAGCGTGACAGAGATAGCAGATTGTGTCAGGCCGAATGGAATCGACAGGTACGCCGACCATCGGGAAACAGACGATAGGCGTACCGACCGTCGATCAGTCGATCCAGTCGACGCGCGCCAGGCGCTTGACGAGCTTCACCCAGATGGAAACCATGGCAATGGCCAGCACGCCGATGCCGATGCCACCGCCGATGACCTTGGCGCGGGCGTGGGCCCAGAAGTCATCCATCATGCCCGAGATGGCATTCAGCTCGGTGAACCAGGTGGTGACCACGACGATGAGGGCAACGGCCAGGGCAGTCATCACCGCCATCAGCTTGACGATGGCCAGGCGCTCTGCGTTGTACGAAGTGGTCGGGGCGGATTGAACCACAGCTGCATCTACGGGCAGAGTGGCCGATGAATGGGGGGGCATTTCCGGGGGCTCCGAAGCGGAAAAGACAGGCAAGAAAGGGGCTCAGGCGGAGAGAATGCTGTATCACCTCGACAACGACAACCCCCGCCTATCAATAACCCATATTCACAATACAAATAACATATTGCAGCGCAATATGAGCTCAAAATCAGCCTCGGCAAATCCGTGGAAAAGGCCCGCAGGCCGCATGCCAGACACCGCTTCTACCCCGAATGAAGCCGTTTGTCACCCCTGCAGTGCAGCAGACCCAGTGCAACGCCGATCCCCTGTCAGCCCCCGTCTGTCGGATGAAAGAGACACCTGCACGGGGTGCACCGCAAAAACTCTCCTCATTCATCAAATGAAGGGCACCTCGAAATTCCCATCTTCTTCTGAAAGTTGGCCAGCACGCAGTGTGGTCCGCTTTGTCTAGCGTGAGATTTGCCTAATCAA
>CALIXC010000190.1 GCA_938046755.1 uncultured Lautropia sp.
GTCATCGTGGCCTGGGCCGTCAGCCCCAGCCACAGCAGCACCCACAGTGACCGCAGGTTGCCACCCGCCAGCAGCACCAGCGCGCGCGCACCACAGGAATGCGCCAGCGCCATGCCCACGCCGAACATCAACCCGCCGGTCAGCGCCCCCAGCGGCGAGAAGCGTGGTCGCACCACCAGCACCTGCGACAGCGAGATCTCCCCGAGCATCGCCAGCACCTGCGTGCCGACCAGTGCCACCGCCAGCGCCAGAGCGAAGGCCTGCAGCGCCGGCGCGCCCTGGGGCGCCTGTTCCTCGCCCCAATCCGACGGTTCCGGACGCACCAGGGTCTGACGCAGCCCGCGCAGCAGGCAGAAGTTTCCAGCCCGTGCCGCCACGCCGAAGACGCATCCCAGCGCGAAAGTGGCCCAGAAAAGGTCCAGCGACGGCATCATTGATCCCAGATCTCCGTGCTGATGCTCTCGTACCAGCCCATGCTGTTGCTGGCCTCCTGGGCGCGATAGGCCGCATCTGCATCCAGCGGGCTGGTGCCCAGTCCCGGCAGCTCGACCAGCTGGTCATCCTTCGCTTCGTAGAGGCCCGAGACCGAGATGGCATAGCCCGGCGCCACCAGGCTGTAGCAGGTGTTGGCATAGGTCGGCTTCGGACGCGGCTGCCCGGTCAGGTCGGCAGCGATCACGCCCGCCGCCATGCGCCCCTGCACGTTGGCCACGAAGCCCGACTTGGGCATCGGCGCCGCAATGGTGGCATCGCCCAGCACATAGATGTCCTTCACCTGGCGGGACTCGAAGCCATCAGGATGCACCGGCACCCAGCCGCTGGCATCGGCCACGCCGGCCCGCTCGGTGATGATCCCGGCCCGCTGCGGGGGGATCACGTTCAGCACCGAGGCCTTGTGGATGGTGCCGAAGAGCGTCTCCACCTCGCCCCGCTTCACATCCACGCGCTGCACCTGGCCATCATCCGACTGGCCCACCCACTCGATCATGTTTCCGTATTTCGCCGCCCAGCCCTGCTGGAACAGCGCCTTCTTGGAAAAATTGTCCTTCGCGTCCAGCAGCAGGATCTTGCTGCGCGGCTTGTTCTGCTTGAAGTAGTGCGCCACCATGCAGGCCCGCTCGTAGGGACCCGGCGGGCAGCGATACGGCAGGTCGGGAATCACCATCACGAACGTGCCGCCATCGGGCATGGCCCGCAGCTGCCTGTACAGCAGTTGCGTCTGCTTGCCTGCCTTCCAGGAGTGCGGGGCAACCCACGAAGCCGCCTCGTCATAACCCGGCAGCGCATCCCAGCGGAAATCGATGCCCGGCGACAGCACCAGCCGGTCCCACTTCAGCGTGCGGCCGTTGGACAGGCGCACGGTCCTGGCCGTCGCATCCACGTCCTCGGCCCGCGCATGCACCACCTCCACGCCGTCGGCCCGCAGACCGTCATAGCCGTGACCGATGCTCTCGAACGTGCGCAAGCCCCCCAGATAGAGATTGGAGAACGGGCAGGTATAGAAGCGCGTCGCCGGCTCGACCAGCGTCACCTTCACTTCGGGGGCCAGCTGACGCAGATAGCGGGCCGCCGTGGCACCGCCAAAGCCGCCGCCCACCACCACCACATGGGCCGAGGCCGCCCGGGCACGCACGAATGCCGGCATGGCCAGCATGGCAGCCCCGGCGGCCAGCACCTGTCGGCGACCGGGCCTGAAAGCCTCATCCGTCTGCATCTGGACATCGCCATCCCGAGTGGACAGGGCGGTGTCGAGGGAATCGGGCAGGAGGCATCCGCCGTGGGATGCCGTGGGCTGAAGTCTGCTGGTCATTGTGCTGCTGGTGCTCCCGGCTTGTCGCGGCCAATGTCTGGCCGATATGTTCTTTTTCGGGTCTGCTGCCGGGTGCCATCCGCTGCATGTCGGTACTGCAATCGGCCAATCCCCCGGATCAGGCCTGCTGCAGAAGCGCCGCCGTTCACCGGTCCCGCTCCTGTCCTGAGCATTGTACCGTTAGTTTCATTCTGCGACGAATTCTCGCTCCTTATAATCAGAACCCCTTGCCTGAAACAACGGTCCGCCCGCGTGAGCCTGCCCGCCAACCCCCGTCTCGACCTCCTGCAACCCTACCCGTTCGAGCGCCTGCGTGCGCTTCTGGCCGCCACGCCCGCGGGCCAGCAGCCGTCCGGCCTGCCGCTGGTGGATCTCTCCATCGGTGAGCCGCGCCACCCCACCCCGCCCGTGGTGCTGAACGCCCTGGCCGGAGCCACGGACGGTCTGGCCAGCTACCCGGCCACCGCCGGCACCCCGGCGCTACGCGAGGCCATCGCTGCCTGGATCCGGCGCCGCTACGACACCCCCGTCGATGCGGCCACCCAGGTGCTGCCCGTCAACGGCTCGCGCGAGGCCCTGTTCTCCTTCGCGCAGGCCATGCTCGACCCGGCACCTGCCAGCCCCCAGGTCGTTATCGCCCCCAATCCCTTCTATCAGATCTATGAAGGCGCCGCGCTGCTGGCCGGTGCCCGCCTGCACCTGCTGGACCAGCGCCCCGACAACGGCTTCCGGATGGACTGGACCCAGGTGCCCGACAGCCTGTGGCCGCAGGTGAAGCTCGTCTACGTCTGCTCGCCCGGTAACCCCACCGGTGCCGTGATGGATCTGGACGAATGGCGCACCCTGTTTGCGCTGGCCGACCGGCACGGCTTCATCATCGCCTCCGACGAGTGCTATTCCGAGATCTACCACGACGAATCCGCCCCGCCCCTGGGTGCCCTGGCGGTGTGCCGGCAACTGGGCCGCGCCGACTATCGGGGCGTGGTGGTCTTCTCCAGCCTGTCCAAGCGCTCCAACGTGCCCGGCATGCGCAGCGGCTTCGTGGCCGGCGACGCCGCCCTGCTGGCGCGCTTCCTGCGCTACCGCACCTACCACGGCTGCGCCATGAGCCCGATGTTCCAGCAGGCCTCCATCGCCGCCTGGAACGACGAGGCCCACGTGGTGGACAACCGTCGCCTGTACCGGCAGAAATTCGACGCCGTGCTGCCCATCCTGCAACCGGTGGTCCCCGCCCTGCAGATGCCGGCCGCCAGCTTCTACCTGTGGCTGCCCGTGCCCGGCGGCGATGACGAGGCCTTCACCGCCCGGCTCTTCCATGAAGCCCACGTGAAGGTGCTGCCCGGCAGCTACCTGGGCCGCCCCTCCAGCCTGCACCCCGACGACCCCGCCAGCAACCCCGGCCACGGATTCGTGCGCATCGCGCTGGTGGCCCCGCCCGAAGCCTGCATCGAGGGAGCGCAGCGGATTGCGGCGCTGATCGGGTGAGGTCCTGAGCAAGAAACGGAGTGCCCGCCCTTCCCGCGATCCCCAGAATGCGCCTGGCATCCACCCCCACAAGCAACCCACACGGGGTGGCCGACAACGCAACAGGAGCAACGCATGGGAATATTGGAAGGAAAAGTGGCCCTCATCACCGGCGCAAGTGACGGAATCGGCTACACCAGTGCAAAGCTGTTTGCCCGCGAGGGAGCAGCCGTGGTGGCCGTGGCACGTCGGCAGGACCGACTAGCGGCGCTGGTGAACGACATCGAAAAGGCGGGTGGACAGGCAGCCTGCCTGGCCGGCGACGTACGTGATGAGCACTGCGCCAGAAACGCTGTCGCCCTGGCAGTCGAACGCTTCGGCGGACTGGACATCGGCTTCAACAACGCAGGCACCATGGGCGCACTGGGCAGCATTCCCGACATCACGGTCGATGGCTGGCAGGAAACCCTCGACGTGAACCTGACGGGTGCCTTTCTGTCGGCCCGTCATCAGATTCCGGAACTGCTGAAGCGCCGAGGTGCCTCGCTGATCTTCACCTCGACCTTCGTCGGTCCAAGGCTGGGTCTGCCGGGCATGGCCGCCTACGCCGCTGCCAAGGCCGGACTGGTGGGACTGATGCACGTGCTGGCCGCAGAATACGGCCCCCAGGGACTGAGGGTGAACGCCCTGATGCCCGGAGGAACCGAAACCGACATGGGGCGTGCCGCCACCCCCACGCCGGAGCAGCGCACCTTCGTGGAGAACCTGCATGCCCTCAAACGTCGGGCGCAGCCCGAGGAAATTGCGCAGTCTGCACTGTACCTGGCCTCCGACATGTCCAGCTTCGTCACCGGAACGACGCTGTACGTGGACGGCGGTGTCGGCATCACCCGCACCTGATCATGAGCACACCGCGCCTTGAACGAACCGAGGAACCGGCCTGCACGGAAATCGACCTGCCGGCCGGGCAGTTTCCTGGCGGAAACGCCAGGCGTCGCACAGCCACCGCCGCAGATGGTCAGCACGCGGCACTCGTGGCCGACGCCTGCCGCCTGATCGAAGCCGCAGACTCGCTGCTGGACCTGGGTACCCTGGCACAGCACGCAGGGCTCAGCCCCTCACATTTCCACCGGGTCTTCAAGGCGCAGACCGGGCTCACCCCCAAGGCCTACGCCTCGGCCCACCGGGCCAACCGGCTGCGCCATGCCCTGGGCGAAGCCCGGAGCGTGACCGATGCCATCTACGATGCCGGCTTCAACGCCAACAGTCGCTTCTACGAAAAGGCAGACCGGTTGCTGGGCATGCGTGCCCGCGACTATCGGGCCGGCGGTGACGGCGTGACGATTCGCTTCGCCGTCGCGCAATGCTCCCTGGGCGCCATCCTGGTGGCCCAGAGCGAGCGCGGCATCTGCGCCATCCTCATGGACGACGACCCGGCCGTGCTGGTGAAGGACCTGCAGGATCGCTTCCCCAAGGCACACCTCATCGGCGGGGACGACGACTTCGAGCAGATGGTAGCCCGTGTCATCGGCTTCGTGGAAGCCCCCGCCATCGGGCTGGACCTTCCGCTGGACCTGCAGGGCACCGCCTTCCAGGAACGGGTCTGGCAGGCCCTGCGCAAGATCCCCGTGGGTACCACACTCAGCTACGCCGCCATTGCCGCCCGCATCGGCGCCCCTCGGGCCGTACGCGCCGTGGCCCGTGCATGCGCCGCCAACCGGCTGGCCGTGGCAGTGCCCTGTCACCGCGTGGTGCGCCAGGATGGCACCCTGTCCGGCTATCGCTGGGGCGTCGAGCGCAAGCGCGAGCTGCTGCGCCGGGAAAAGGCACTGGCTGACGCTGACGCGAACGCCCTTGGCGATACCTGAATCAGATCACATGAGCAATGTCAGAGTCTACAGACGGTGCCAGACTTGCCTGAGGCCAATCACATGGATACCGCCAATCGCAACGCAGATGACAGAGCTCCACCACCAGAAAATCTGGCTGCGGCCTGGACTCGGTTCGATAAAGAAACCGACGATGCCCCGCAGCAGATACACGGATGCAATCGCGAGAATGACCCAGCGGGCCCAGGGAAGGCTCAACGGCCAACCGGCACCAACCAGCGCATACATCCCCCACCCGAACAGCACCAGCGCAATTGCCAGTGTGACCAGATGAGGGAAGAGGCGTCCCGCTTCCACCATCTGCACCATAGGCTGACCTGCACCGACAAACCGGTACCAGGAGGCCCCGAAGACAACGCATCCCACATGGAGAAGACCCGCGAGCGCACTCGCCACTGCGGCCGCCAGCATCCACGGATTCAGTATTGGAACAGTCTGATTCATCAAATCGTTGACTCCTCTCATTTCTTCGACTTCCCCGACCTGCCCGGATCCGTCAGCTCCGGCAGCGCCCCGCCTGCAATCGCCCACAGATACAGGCTGGCCGTGCTGCCATAGGGGCTGTAGCGGCGACGGTAGCGGGCAAAGAGCTGTGGCGTGATGGCCCGGTGACGATAGAGCATGCGCATGCCGCGCAGAATGGCCAGATCCCCGTAACTGACGATGTCCGGGCGCTGCAGCGAGAACAGCATCAGCATCTCGGCCGTCCATACGCCAATGCCCCTGAACTGCGACAGCGCATGGCAGAGCGCCTCATCATCCAGCTGGGCCAGCGCATGCAGATCGGTGCTGCCCTCGACGATCCCGCGCGCAATGTCCTGCATGTAGCCTGCCTTGCGAAAGGTGATGCCGATGCCCTGCAGCTCGTCCAGCGTGCATGAGGCAATGACATCAGGTGTCACTCCGGGAAACCGGGCCTGCATCTTGCCCCAGAGGGTGATCTGTGCCTTGGTGGAGATTTGCTGACCGATGATGCTGTGCACCAGCGCATGAAAGAGATCCGGCTGCACCTCGCGTCGGATCGGCCCGATGCGGTCGATGGCCGCGGCCAGACGGGGATCCCGGGCGCGCAGGTGGTCTAGCTCGGTCTGGCCGTAGCGGAAACAGGGCGGGTTGTCGGCATGCACGTCCATACGGACATGATACGAAAGAACGCCGCCCCACCATCCCCGATAGAATCCCGCCCGTACTCCCCCGCTGGGATGGCCGCCACGGCAGCCCGTATCCCCCCGTTCACGTATCGGCCATCCCGGCGGCCCACCCTTGCCCCTTCAGGAGATTTCCCATGACCGACCCGAGACAAGCCCTGATCGAATCCGCCTGGGACAACCGCCAGGCACTCAGCCCCTCTGCAGCACCGCAGGACGTGCGCCAGGCCGTCGAATCGGTGCTGGCCGACCTGGACGCCGGCACGCTGCGCGTGGCCACCCGCTCGGCCGATGCCGCTGCCGAGGGTGCAGCACGCTGGAACGTGCATCAATGGATCAAGAAAGCCGTGCTGCTGTCCTTCCGGCTGGCCGACAACGTGCCGATGCAGGCCGGCATGCTGCAATTCTTCGACAAGGTGCCCACCAAGTTCGACGGCATGAGTGCCGAGGACTTTGCAAGGGCAGGTTACCGGGTGGTGCCGCCCGCCGTCGCCCGTCGCGGCTCGTTCATCGGCCGGAACGTGGTGCTGATGCCCTCCTACGTCAACATCGGCGCCTATGTCGACGAAGGCACGATGGTCGACACTTGGGCCACCGTGGGCTCGTGCGCGCAGATCGGCAGGAATGTCCATCTTTCCGGCGGGGTCGGCATTGGCGGCGTGCTGGAGCCGCTGCAGGCCAACCCCACCATCATCGAGGACAACTGCTTCATCGGCGCCCGCTCCGAAGTGGTCGAGGGTGTCGTCGTCGAGGAAAACTCGGTGCTGGCCATGGGGGTGTATCTCAGCCAGTCCACGAAGATCTACGAACGCGAGACCGGCAAGGTGTACTACGGCCGGGTTCCTTCCGGATCGGTCGTGGTGCCGGGCAGCCTGCCGTCGAAGGATGGAAGCGTCAGCCTGGCGTGTGCCGTCATCGTGAAGCGGGTCGATGCCCAGACGCGGGCCAAGACCGCCATCAATGACCTGCTGCGCGGGGCGGATGCCTGATTCCGGTCCGGCCTGATCCGGACTGGCCACGCACGGCGGCCCTCGGGCCGCCTCCCTTCCGGATACGCAAAGACCATGAGCGGCACCAACCCCGGCAGCACCAGCAGCCCCTTCAACCAGCTGCTGGAAGTGATGGCCCGGCACAAGGCTTCCGATCTGTTCATCTCGGTGGGTTCACCGGTACAGATGAAGATCAACGGCAACATGGTGGCCGTGACGGCAGCCGACAAGCGCCTGATGCCGCAGCAGGCCGAGGCGCTCCTGCGTTCGGCCATCAACGACCAGCAATGGAAGCGCTTCCAGGAAGAGAACGAGCTGAACATCGGCTACGGCGTGAAGGACGTGGGCAGCTTCCGTATCTCGCTCTTTCGCCAGCGCGGCACGGCCGCCGCCGTGGTGCGCTACATCCCGGGTGACATCCCCGAGTTCGACACGCTGGGCATGCCGCCGGTGCTGAAGGAGCTGATCCTGCAGCCGCGCGGCCTCTTCCTGATGGTGGGCGCCACCGGCGTGGGCAAGACCACCACGCTCGCCTCGCTCATCGACTACCGCAACGCCAACCGCACCGGCCACATCCTCACGCTGGAAGACCCCATCGAATTCGTCTTCCGCAACCAGCAATCCATCGTCAACCAGCGCCAGATCGGCTCGGACACGAAGGACCTGCACACGGCGCTCAAGAGCGCGCTGCGCCAGGCCCCCGACTGCATCCTGATCGGCGAGATCCGGGACATGGAAGCGATGGGCGCGGCCATTGCCTACGCCCAGTCGGGCCACCTGGTGCTGGCCACGCTGCACGCCAACAATGCCGCCCATGCGCTGAACCGCATCCTCAGCTTCTATGCCCCCGAGAACCGGGGCGCGCTGCTGGCCGACCTCTCCACCACGCTCAAGGCCATCGTCTCGCAGCGGCTGCTGGCCAGCACCGACGGTGGCCGGGTACCGGCCGCCGAGGTGCTGATCAACACCCACCATGTGGCCGAGCTGATCGCCACCGGACGGCTTTCCGAGATTCCGGACGCCATCGCCAACAGCCTGGCAGCCGGCTCGTTGTCCTTTGACCGTTCGCTGACCCGGCTGCTGCGCGCCGGCCGCATTTCCCGCGAGGATGCGCTGCAGCACAGCGATTCGCCCACCAACCTGCTGTGGCTGCTGGACAACAACGCGGAGGACCTGGCACAGGACGCCCCCACCACGGAGGAAACCGCGTCAGGCCTGACGCTGCCTGACCTGCTGCAGAAGCAGGCTTCCAGCTTCGAGAGCCGGCGCACCGGCCCGTCAGCGCGTGGCGGCTCGGTGGCACGCCAGACGCTGGCCGACATGGATGCTGCCGGCGAGGCGCCCGCTGCCGCAGCCGCACCGTCGGCTCACCCCTTCGCCAGCGCGGTCAGCCAGGCTGCCATGGCCGTGCCGTCCGGCATGAATGCTGCCCCGGCTCCCCAGCCTGCACAGGCGGGTGGGTGGCCCAGCACTGCCACGTTTGCGGCCACCGACAGCGTACAGGGTCCAGCCACGCAAACGGCCCCCACCAGCACCGCCAGCCCGGCAGGCAACGCCGCCCCGGCGGCCACCAGCACGGCCTTCCCCTCCTCCAGCCCGGCCTTTGTGCCCACCGGCATCCAGTCCAGCCCGCCGGTTGCAAGCAACCCGCCCACTGGCATCTTCATGACGGACCCGACCCGCAACGCGGCAAAACATGGCACACTGCCAGCCCAGGCAGCCAGTTCGCCCGCGCCCGGCCAGGGTGAGCCGGCTGCCCATGAAGCGCCCGCCCCCACGCAGGGCGCCTCCTTTGCAGAGTTCCTCATCAAGCTCGAATGACAGTCACCGTCTACGGCATTCCCAACTGCGACCAGATCCGCAAGACCCGACGCTGGCTCGACCTGCACGGCGTCGACCATCGATTCCACGACTACCGCAGCGATGGCCTGGACCGGGCCACGCTGGAGGACTGGCAGGCGCGGGTAGGCCTTTCCGAGGTGATCAATACCCGCAGCCAGACCTGGCGCACGCTGGACGAGGCGCAGCGCAAGGCCGTGGCCGACGTCAGCACCGACGCCGCCTATGAACTGCTGCTGGCCCATCCCACGCTGATCAAGCGCCCCATCGTCACCACCGACGCCCGGCCCGACGAACTGCAGATCGGCTTTCAGGAAGACGAGCTGCACGCCTTCCTGCGACTGCCCTGAGCCCCACCCCCATGAGTTCCGACAAGTTTCCGTTTGCCCCGGTGGCCCCGTTTTCCCCGTACCGAGCCAACTACAGCCCCCAGTCGGCCAGCCTGATCGACGCGCAGGAAAGCCTGCGCACGCTGCGCGACTGGGTACGTTACGCCATCAGCCGCATGCAGGCAGCTGGCGCCTCGTTCGGACACGGCACCGACAACCCCTTCGATGAAGCCGTCTGGCTGGTCTGCTGGTGCCTGCACCTGCCCGTGGAGCAGTACGACGAGCTGGCCAACGCCACGCTGCTGCCCGACGAGCGCCGCAAGCTGCGCAACCTCATCGACGCCCGCGCCCAGTGCGACCAGCCGCTGGCCTACCTGATCGGCGAAGCCTGGCTGATGGGCTTCCGCTTCCGCGCCGACGCCCGCGCCCTGGTGCCGCGTTCGCTGCTGGCCGAGGCGCTGGTCAACCACGCCTTCGATCCGTGGCTGAACCGCGAGATGCTGCAGCCCTTCCATGACCTGGCCGAGGAGCTGGACCAGGGCCTGGGCACGCAGCCGCCCGCCTCGGCCCCCTACCGCGTCCTGGACCTGTGCACGGGGGGTGGCAGCCTGGCCATCATCGCCGCCCACTACCTGCCGGATTCGGAGGTAGTGGCCAGCGACATCTCGGTCGACGCCCTGCAACTGGCCGCCGAGAACATCGCCGACTACGGGCTGGAGAATCGCATCCGCCTGGTGCAGGGCGACCTGTTCCAGAACCTGCAGGGCGAGAGCTTCAAGCTCATCCTGTGCAACCCGCCCTACGTGAATGCCGATTCGATGGCGGCGCTGCCCAGCGAATACCGTGCCGAACCCGAAAAGGCACTGGGCTCCGGCCACGACGGCATGGACCTGATCACCCGGCTGCTGCACGAGGCGCCCGAGCACCTCTGGCCCTGCGGCGTGCTGGCCCTGGAGATCGGCCACGAGATGCCCAACTTCCAGGCGCGCTTCCCCACGCTCACCTGGACCAGCATCCCGGTGGCCCAGGGCGACGACCGCATCGTGCTCATCACGGCCGACGACCTTCGCCAGTGGCGCGAGCAGCAGCAGGGCTGAAGCCCCGAAAGGCATCGAAAATTTGGGATAATCAAGGGTTTGCAGCCCGCCCCGGGCCTGCCTTCTGCCGTCCTGACACCTTTCGGGCCCGCCCTTGATCCGCTTCGACGACCTCAGCCTGGCCCGCGCCGGGCGCCCCCTCTTTTCTCACGCCTCGCTCATCATCAACCCCGGTGAGCGCGTTGCCCTCATCGGCGCCAACGGCAGCGGCAAGAGCTCGCTGCTGGCGCTGCTGCGCGGCGATCTCGCCCCCGAACAGGGCAACGTCGACCTGCCCAGGCTGCGCATTGCCTGGCTGGCCCAGCATGCGCCGCGCGCCAGCATCGGCCCGGTACGCTTCGTGATGAATGCCGATGCCGCCCTGGTGGCCGCCGAACAGGCCATCCAGCAGGCCGAGGCCCGCCACGACGGCGAAGCGCTGGGCGAGGCTTATGCCCGCTGGGTCGATGCCGGCGGGCCTTCCGCCGAGGCCCGCGCTGCCGAACTGCTGGATGGCCTGGGCTTCGGGCAGGCGCAACTGGCACGCACGGTCGACAAACTCTCCGGCGGCTGGAAGATGCGCCTGAACCTGGCCTGTGTGCTGATGGCCCCCAGCGACCTGCTGCTGCTGGACGAACCTACCAACCACCTGGACCTGGACGCCGTGCTGTGGCTGGAGCGCCAGCTGCTGCGTCATCCGGCCATCCAGCTCATCGTCTCGCACGACCGCGACTTCCTCGACCGCGTGGCCAACGCCAGCCTGGTCATCGAGGACGGCCGGCTTGAGCGCTACCCCGGCGGCTACACCGCCAGCGAGAACATCCGCGCCGAGCGCGCCGCCCAGCGCGAGCGTGCCCGCCGCGATCAGCAAGCCCGCATCGAACACCTCAACCGTTTCATCGCACGCTTCCGCGCCAAGGCCACCAAGGCCCGTCAGGCGCAGAGCCGCCTGAAAGCCCTGGAACGCATGGAGGCCATTGCGCCGCTGCGCGCCGCACGCGGCATCGACTTCGAGTTTGCCCAGCCCCCCGAGGGTCCGGATCCGCTGATCCGCGCCCACCACCTGGCCTGCGGCCACACGCCCGGGCAGACCGTCGTCACCCTGCCCGAACTCATCGTGCGGCGCGGTGCCCGCATCGGCATCCTGGGGCGCAACGGCACTGGCAAGACCACCCTCATCCGCACCCTGATCGGCGATCTTCCTCCGCTTTCCGGTGAGCTGACCCGTGCCAGCACGCTGGACACCGGCTATCTGGCCCAGGAGCAGATCGAGGACCTGCGCCCGGACGAATCCCCGCTGCAGCATCTATCGCGGCTGGCCCCCCAGGAGCGCGAGCAGGTGCTGCGCGGCTGGCTGGGACGTTTCGGCTTCCCGGGTGACGACGCCCTGCGTCCCACCGGCCCCATGTCGGGCGGCGAGAAGACGCGACTGTGCCTGGCGCTGCTGGCCTGGAAGAAGCCCGGTTTTCTGGTGCTGGACGAGCCCACCAACCACCTGGACGCCAACACCCGCGACGCGCTGGCCGACGCGCTGGCCGAGTTCGAGGGACCGCTGCTGCTGGTCTCGCACGACCGCTATCTGCTGCGCAGCACGGTGGACGAGTTCTGGCTGGTGGATGACGGCATCCTGCGTCCCTTCGACGGCGATCTGGACGACTACGCTCAGTGGCTGCAGAAGGAACGCAGCGCGCGTCAGCGCGGCACGGATGCCGACCCGTCAGGCAGTGCATCCGGACAGGCCGGGTCCGAGGGCACGAATGCGGCCGGCAGTGATGGCCCACGTTCGCAGGGAACTACCCAGAACGGCGGCAGCACGTCCGGCCAGCAAGGCGCCTCTGCAGGGGGATCGCGCGCCGATAACCGGCGCGAGCGTGCCCAGCAACGCGCAGCCCTGGCCGCCCGCAAGAAGCCTGTCGAGCAGGCCATTCAGAAGATAGAGCGCCAGATGGAAAGCCTGCAGGCCCGCGCCGCGACGCTGGACGAGCAGCTGGCTGCGCCCGATGCGTTTGCCGACCGCGCAGCGGCCACGGAGCGTCAGCGCGAACGCGCCCAGATCGCCACCGAGCTGGAAACCCTGGAAAACGACTGGCTGGAGCGCCAGGCAGAAATCGAGGAGATCGAGCGCCAGGCGGCGGAAGGGTAGGCTTTTCGCCTACTGAAGCCGCCCTTTCAGCGCCGGCGGCAGGGGGAGCGTCAGCACCTCGATGCCCTCCTCGTGCAGCGCCTTGGTCTCTTCGGGCGTCGCCACGCCCCGAATGGGGCGGTCCGGCGCCTCGTTGAAATGGATGCGCCGAGCTTCCTCGGCAAAACGGTCACCCACATCCTCGGTCGCATCGATCAGCTTGCGCAGCCCCCGCATCAGCTGCCCCTGCAGCTCGCGGATCTCGGCCGTCACCGGACCGGAACGCGCTGGCCGCTCACTGCGAGCCCCGGCCGCCTCGTCAGCTGACGGGCTGCCATGGGACAGGTTCAGCCGGGGCGCCGACAGGAGCTTCTTCACCTGTCGGGACCCGCACATCGGGCATTCGATGAGCTGATTCTCCTGCTGCCGCTCGAAATCCTCGGCGGAAGAGAACCAGCCCTCGAACTGGTGTTGCTGCTCGCAGCAAAGATCGAAGACTTTCAGACGAGCCTCCGTTCACTCCGCATCGCCCGAACCGCTGTCCTTCTCCAGATGGCGGTCGATCTTCAGGGTGCTCTTGAGAGCATCCACCCAGGCCTGACGCTCGGCCGTGGCCATCAGCTGCCGCAGCTGGGTGCGGTAGGTGTCCAGACGCTGACGGGCCGCTTCATCGGGCGGCAGGGACTTCTCGACATAGACCAGCTGATAGCCGTCCTTGCCCAGATCGGCGCCCACCCAGGCAGGCAGCTGATCGGCCGGCACGCCAAAGGCGGCCTTCAGGGCCGGCTGCTGCAGACGGCCCGGCTGGGAACGGCTGATGGTGTTTTCCTCGCTCAGACCCGACGGCAGGGGGGCCTTTGCGTCCTTGGCGCCTGCGGCCTCACGCAGCTCGGCCAGCCGCTTCTCGCCGGCCTCGCGGGCCAGTCGTGCGGCCTCGTCGGCAATCCAGCGCTGACGCACCGTGTCCTTCACCTCGTCCAGGGTCTGGCGACGCTGCGGATGATGGGCATCCACCCGGGCCGACACCAGCACGCCCGGGCTCACCTCGATGGCGGTGGTGTTGCGCTTCTCTTCCAGCGCATCAGGCGCGTAGAGCTGCTCCAGCAGGCGGGCATTGGCCAGCGGCGAACCCTCCGGCGCATTGGCAGCCGGCTTGCGGCCCACGCCCTTGGCCTGCTCGATGTTCAGCTTGAAGCGCTCGGCAACCGGCTTGAGCGACTCGGCCTGCTCGTAGACCATGTTGGACAGTGCCTCGGCTTCCTGGTTGTAGCGCCGTGCCGCCTCTTCCTCACGCCACATCTTCACCAGCTGGGGCTTGACCTCGGCCAGCGGCTTCTCACCACCGCCCTTCACGCCCGTCACCTGGATGACGTGGAAGCCATATTCGGTCTCCACTACGTCGGTGAAGCCCGGCTTGTCCAGCCCGAAGGCCGCATCGGCAAAGGGCTTGACCATCGTGTCACGCTCGAAGAAGCCCAGATCGCCCCCCTGCTCGGCCGAGCCCGGGTCCTCGGAGTTCTTCTTCGCCAGCTCGGCAAACTTGTCCGGATGGGCCTTGGCCTCGGCCAGCAGCGCCTCGGCACGGGCCTTCACCTTCTCCTTGGCCGCTGCATCGGCTCCTTCCGGCACCTTCAGCAGGATATGGCTGGCCTGACGCTCCTCGGCCTCGTTGAACTGGTTGCGGTGCTTCTGGTAGTAGGCTTCCAGCTCTTTCTCGGACGGCTCGACATCCTTGGGCAGCATGTCGGTGCGGCGCAGCGCCACATAGCTGATGTCCACCGACTCGGGCAGGTCGAAGGCGGACGCATGGGCGTCGTAATAGGCCTTGAGCTGCTCGTCGGTGGGGGCCAGCCCCTTCTCGTAGTCACGCGGGGTCACCAGCAGCGTGCGAACCACCCGCCGGTTCTCCTGGGAGGCAAACACGCCGTCCACCACGGTCTGGGGCACCATCGCCGAATCCGCCACGGCACGCTCGACGGCGCCCACAGCCAGCATCTGGCCCATCTGCGCCTCGTACTGCGCCGGCGTCAGGCCATTGGCCGACAGCAGCCGCTTGTAGCCCTCGATGTCGAATTTGCCGTTGGCATCCCGCAGATCGGCGTGCTGATCCAGGATGGCCTTCTGGATCTCGCCCGGCGTGACCGTGATGCGGGCACGGCGTGCATCAGCCAGCATGGCCTGGCGGGTGATCAGGTTCTCCAGCACCTCCATGCGCGTGGCCTGGTTGTCGAAGACGGCGGCATCATAGTTGTCGCCCATCATCTGTTGCATCTGCTGCACCTGCTGCCGGTACGTCTGCTCGAAATAGGCACGCGGCACCGGCTCGCCATCGACGGATGCCACCGAGTCGCCATCGCCGAACATCCGGTCGTAGCCGGAGATGCCGAAGAAGACGAAGGCAGGCATGATCAGCACCAGCAGCAGCCCCTGGGCCAAGCGCTGGTGGGTTCGGACGAAATCAAACATGGAGATGGGGATCCGATCGTGAAAAGGAACGTAGATCCCCGTAGTTTATTCGAGATGTCGGCAACTGCACGGAACATCATGGCCCGCGCACTGCCAGATGCAACAGGGGGCAGGCACCCCCCGGTCAGATCCTGCTCAGATCTCGGCCAGCCAGCCGTCGCGGCGGGCCGCCTTCACCACGCGATGCGCACACGAGAGCACGCCGAAGGCCACGGGTGCCGCCAGCAGCAGCGAACCCCACAGGGGCGAAGCCGCGGCCACGAACACCGACGGCACCAGAACCAGTGCCTTGACGAGAAAGCGAGCCCAAGCAGCCATTCATCGACCCCGGGCTATCGCGGCGTGTCCGGACCGGACAGCCCCTTGTATTCGATTCACCCGGGAAACCCATTGTTTCAGATTGCAGACAAGGGCATCGTACCGATGTCGCCTCCCGCCATCCGGGCCCGGCCGACGATCGACCAGCCTCGCCCCCTGGACGGCAAACCGGCCGGATGCCGCAACCGCCGCAACCGCTGGATACGCCGGGCAGCGTCGTGCCGCTCGGTGGGGAACAGCGCCCCATCCCCACACCCTGCCCCGAGGCAGCCTCACTCCTTGGTGCCCTTGGGCGAACGCTGCATGAAATAGTGGTTGTAGGCCATGCGCCGGTCAGCGGTCGCATCCGTATACCACCCCACGCAACGCTGGGCGTAGCGACGCATCGAATCCAGTACCCGTGCAAACACCGGGTCGCCATTGCTGTTGCGCACTGTCACCCGGTCCCAAGCCTGCAGCTGGGCGCGCAGCACCGACTCGGGTGTCTTGTAGAAGCGCACGCCCTGCACCTCGCGCATCTCGATGTAATGCGTGGCGCCCTGATTGATCTGTTGCCCGATCAGCGTGGCCGTCACGGCCTGCGTGGCCTGCTCCACCATGGCCTGCCAGGCGGGCGGCAGCGCGGCCCAGCGCTCGGCATTGATCAGCAGCTCGGTCTGCTCGGCCACCTGGTGATGGCTCTGCAGCATGCACACCTTCAGCACGTCGGGCAGACCCAGCGCACGGTCACCGGAGAGCGTGCTGAACTCGGCCGCCTCGATCTCGCCCCGGCGCAAGGCCGGGATGATCTCGTCGATGGGCAGCTGAAAGACGGTCGCCCCCAGCTCCTGATAGATCTGCGCGGCCAGCCCCCCGGCATGAAAACGCATGCCGTTCAGATCCTCCACCCGCGCGATGGGACGCTTGAACCAGCCGAAGGCCGGCGTGGGCAGCGCCCCGTACAGCAGCGAATGCACCTTCAGGCCGGACGCTGCGTAGATTTCCTGCAGCAGTGCCTCACCACCGCCGTACCGATGCCAGGACAGCAACGTCAGCGCGTCCATGCCGAACGCGGGCCCGCTGCCCCAGAGCCCGATCGACGGCTGGCGAAGACTGTCGAGCGTGAGCGTGCGGTGGCAGGCATCCAGCCGCCCACCGGAAACGGCCTCGGCCAGCGCATCGGTGGGAACCGCCTTGCCGGCTGGCAGAATCTCCAGCTGCAGCCGCCCCTCGGTCAGCATGCCCAGCACGTCGGCCAGCGTCGTGATGTAGACGTGAAAATCATCCTCCAGCGACCAGGCCGTCTGGCAGCGCCAGACCACCGGCTCCTGGGTCGGCATCGTGCCCTGGCAGGCAGCCGCACGACTGCGCGCCAGAGCCGGGGACGACAGCGCCAGTGCCGCCATGCCGGCGGCACCGACACCGGCGCCCTTCAGGATCTGCCGCCGTCCCGGCACACTGCCCTCGGGAACGGCATCCCGGGAACGTGGCATGACCTGATCCTGCTTCATGGCATCGGCACCTGCTGGAGAATCCTGTACATCATCGTGTCCGATCGCCGATCAGCGCACGTCACGACGCCAGTACACGTGGCCGCTCTCGCCGTGGTAGTACTCGCGGTCGTCATCGATGAAGACGCCACGATCCACCAGCGGCTGACCGACCTGCCAGCCCGACGGCACCTGCCAGGTCTGGCAGTACAGACGGCCCAGCGTGGGCAGCGCATAGTTCCAGCACAGCTGGGCCTCGTTCTCGCCCTCGCCCCGGCGCAGCATCAGCTGCACGAAGGACTCGTCGTTGCGCCACTGCTGCAGCACCTTGCCGAACGGCACCTCCTCGTCCTTGCGGACGCGATAGGCACTGTGCGTGGTCAGCATCAGCGAGCTGGTGGCGGCCGGCGCCGGCGACCAGAACTGCGTGCCGTACTGGAAGCCCACGTTGGTCGAGAGCATCGTGCGCGTGGCCAGCCAGTTGCCCAGAACCACATTGTTGGGCCCCTCGGCCAGATAGGTCAGCACCCACAGGTCGCGGAACGGCTTCGTGGCCTGCGTGCTCAGCTTGTTGTCGTTCTGGACCTGATGGCGCTGGTCGTAGCGGAACGTGCCCGACAGCGACGCATAGCGCTCGGCCACGTTGTAGAGCGGCGGCATCGTCGGATTGGACGGACGCGAATAGCGCGTCACGCCACTGCGGGCATTGACCGGCGGAACCGCCACATCGTTCGTGGCCGAACCCTTTTCACCGCTCACCGCGTCGGCATGGCTGCTGGCGCTGCCTGCGCTCTGATCCAGCATCGTGGCCAGCACCGCACCGCTCACGCCGGTATTGCTGAACGGTGCCACCGCCTGCGCCTGGACATTGCCAGCCAGCACGGCCAGTGCAGCAGCCGTCACCCACCCTTTCTTGCTCATCTTGAACATGTGTGTATCCCTGATCCGTGTGTTGATCACTGAGCGGCCGAAAGCTGCTGCCAGTACAGATTGCCCGAACCGCCCTGCGGCTCGCGGTTGTCATTGACGAAGTTGCCACCGTTCTGCAGCACGCTGCCTGCAATCCAGCCGGCCGGCACCTGCCATGCCTGGCAGTAGGTGCGCTTGAGCTTGGGCAGCCAGAAGTTCCAGCACAGCTGCGGCTGGCTGCTGCTGCCGTTCTTCAGCAGCCACAGCTGCACGTAGGTATTGTCGGCGCTCCACTGCTGGATCATGCTGCCGTAGGGCACCAGCTGATCCTTGCGCGCCGCAAAGCCGATGGGCGCATACAGGTTGCTCTGATGGAAGGCGATGCGCGAATCGCCCGGCTGCACCGTCACGCCCGGCACCCCGGCACGGCTGAACGTGCCATTGGCGCGCTTTTCCGGCGTCCACGACAGCACATGCAGCATGCCGCCCACCGAGACGCTGTTCTCGTCGGTGGACACCGCGGTATTCATGTTGAACTCGCCGAACGGCGTGGTAGCCTGCGCGCTGGCGCGACTCAGGTTCTGCACCCGCATGTACATCTGCAGCTGCTGGCGGCTGCTGGCTGCACGGTACTGCCCATCCACGTAGTTGTCGGGCGTCAGGCTGTAGCCCGCCGTCACGAACGGCAGCGCCGCATCGTTCACCTGGCCGGCATTGCGGGCCGTCACCGGAACCAGCATCGTGCGGTCGGTCGGGCCGATCTCGTCCAGACGATTGCCCACCCGCTGATCCAGCATGGCCGACAGCAGCGCGCCGCTCACACCCGACACCGAGTACGGCGACACTGCCTTCACGGCATGTGTCGAGGTCGATGAAACCGACACCTCGGTCTGACCCGGCACGGACGCCTGCAGCTCATGACCAGCTGCCCGCTCCACGTTCGCCTGCAGTTCGGCTGCATCGGCATCCGTACCGCCGGCTGCCTTCACCACAGCCGCCAGCGTTGCAGCCTCGGCCGCCTCACCCGTGAAGGCGGCCAGCTGGGTCGAACGGCCCTCCACAGCCTTGGTCGACGACGTGCCCATGCCGGCATCGGCAACATCACCGCCACCACAGCCCGCCAGCAACGCCAGCAGCGCTGCCCCCATCGTGAATTGATTGCACTTGCTCATCTTTTTCCTTCTACCCGGTTGAAAAGGAACTACAGAAACACGTCGTCGCGTCACGCAGCACCCACCCCTGGCGGACAGACACTGCCGGCGAAGGCAGAAACCTTAACCAACCCGCCACCGGCGGCCAACTTCGGGGCGACGAACGGTACCCGAACGCTCGCCCTTTCGGCCTGCATCACGAAGTCGCCGCCACAGCAGTGTCATAAAGCAACACCCCGACTTGCGCCCGCCTGCTCTCGCTTTCGCCCCTCATGCACGACGCCTGCCCCACGTCCGCCTTTTCCCGACCGGCGGTTCCCCGGAGTGCCAGAAAAGTCACACCCCGGCCATTCATTCGCCCTCATCAGCCACTCGTCTTCATCCAGATGTGACCAATTGCCGCGCCCGGTTCGGGATCAGCCCCTACGATGCACGGCACTGACAGCCCGACGAAAGGTCACCGACTCGACCTTCCCGCGCTGTCCCGATCCAGAAGCTCTCGATCACTGCCTTCCCCTTCCCCTCACGCCGGTTGCTGCTGGCGCTGGCCCTTCGGAACACAGGTGCACACCATGTCGATCAACACCCGCAAACTGCAAATCAGCGCTGCCGTCATGCTGCTTCTGGCCGGCTGCGGTGGCGGCAGCAACGGCAGCTCCGAGCCCCTGGCCACCAACACGCCTGCTGCCGCAAACAGCACGACCACGGTGAACAGCATCGCTGCTGCCCAGCCCGCGCCCTCGCAGCCGGCTACCACCGTCTCGCACCCGAGCACGCAAACCGTCGCACAACCGGCCGCCCCGACGGCTCCCCGCACGGATGCGTCCCTCAACAGCGCCCAGGTCACGCCGACCCAGCCGGCTGTCCAGCACCCGGCCTCCGCCATCTCGGCCACCGGCATCACCGGCGCCGTGCTGGCCACCATGCTGGACCAGCGCAGCACCGACGTGGGTGATGACGAACACGCAGCCCACGCCTACCCGGCCACGCTGGAAGGCCGGATCCTGGACGGCGCTGCCGCCCCGGTCGTGCAGTCGGTCCAGATCCGCAGCACCCCCTACGCCGGTGAAGGCCAGCGTCCGGGCGCCGGCGGCAGCTACACCCCGGCCACGGGCAGCTACACCTACACCACCTTCAACGGCACCAAGGTCAGCGACGGCACCAACCCGCATTTCGAGGTCAACTCGATCGGCATGGACCTGGAAGTGACCAACACCGAGCACGCCGTCACGCTGGCCACCCATCTGGTGGCCCTGGACGAAAACGGTGGCAACTACCTGGAAGGCCCGACCTACACCGGCGCGGGGGCCACCATCGGCAAGTCGGACGCGATCCACTTTGGCAGTGTCGTGGCCGAATGGAAGAACGGCGCCCACAATGTGCAGCTGCTGGTGAACCGCGTGGCCGATGACCAGGCTGCCCTGTGCTGGAACTACCACCTGCCCGACACCAACCGCCTGTACTGCAACAAGTGGACCGTGCCCCACGGCTGGAAGGAAGGTCAGCCCCTGGTCAAGGCCGGCCACTACCTGGTGGAAGTGCGCGATGGCAACACGACCTACTGGCACACCCGGAAGCAGGGCCAGTAAGACCTTGCAGCGACGCTGACAGGTCAGAGAACGGTCGACTGCCCCCACGCCAACCGCTCTCTGAGCACTACGACGACCAACGCCGAAACCGCCAGCCCGCGCTGGCGGTTTTCTTTTTTGTATCTGCCGTGCAACACAAGAACATCAAATTATGTTGCACATCGACATGAGTGAATCAAAGTGTGAATTCGGCTATTAAACTCGCCGCTTTCGCATTATGAACAGCCCTTGGTCGCCTCCTGTGGACCGCAGGGCAGCCCATCGAGGTAGATCATGTCGACGACAAACAACAGACTTCAGATCAGTGCAGCCGTGCTGCTTCTCCTGGCAGGTTGCGGCGGTGGAGGCGGCGGCAGCGAAGCACCCAAGGCCGTCTCGGCCAGCCCGTCGGCGACGACGACGGCTACCAACGTAGCAGCTACAAACACCGCTGCTCAGCGTGCGGCTGAACAGGCTGCCACCCAGGCCAACGCAGCCCGAAGCGCCGCCAACCAAGCCGCCGCTGCGCTGCAGGCAGCCCAGGCTGCGGCTCAGGAAGCCAACGCCAAGCGTGCCGAAGCCGAGGCCGCCAACAAGCGTGCAGCAGAGGCGGAGGCCTCACTCCAGAAGGCCACCGCCGAGCGCAGGGCTGCGGAAGAGGCCCTGGCCAAGGCTGCTCGTGAAAATGCCGCTCGCAAGCAGGCTGAAGCTGCAGCTGCCGCCAAGGCCAAGGAAGAAGCCGACGCCAAAGCCAAGGCAGAAGAAGAAAAGGCCAAGGAAGAAGCCGAGGCCAAAGCCAAAGCAGAGGCAGAAGCCAAAGCCAAAGAAGAAGAGGCCCGTCAGGCAGCCGAACAGAATGCCGTGCCTGCCAGCTCTGGCAACGGCGTAAGTGGCCTGCTGCTGGCCACCATGCTGGATCAGGCCATGACCACCAGCCGAGCCCAAGAGTCCGATGTCGTAGCCCTGCCGGCCGAAGGCACCAACGGCGAGTTTCTGGAGGATGCTGACGCGCCGACCATCAATGCGGCGCAGTACACCGATCCGAGCAACTACGTGGGCGGCGGCCAGGGACGGGCGGGCAACTATCAGCCGGCCAACGGCACGTACTACTATCACCTGTTCAATGGTGGCGTGGACAAGCCCGGAAAAGATGCTGCCTTCAAGATGAACACTGTCGGCATCAAGCTGAAAGTCGAAGCGACGACTGACAAGGTGGAACTGGATAATGAGCTACAGGTCAGCGACGCCATCGGTGAAAGCAGCATCGAAGCCGC
>CALIXC010000191.1 GCA_938046755.1 uncultured Lautropia sp.
TGCAGACCATCATTTCTGCCTACGAGAATCAATCTTTGTCCGAATGGATGGAGGCCAAGGCATCAAACCTATCTGTAATTTTCAGGCACTCCATTGATTTCTTTCATGACGTGTTCATGATTGCATATCAACATGGCCCGGCCACCGTTCAGACATTCATCGATAGATCGTTCTTCTTCCACTCCTACGCAGCCTGGTTCACCAATCCGATTCTCTGCCTTGTTGCACTAGCATTCGCTCTACGTCACGGTGCAAGCAGGAATCAAACAGGACGTTCTTGGACCTATCCAGAAGGCGCATGGTCTGCAGCAGTCCTTTCATGCGTTCTCTGGTGCCTCTTGATGTTCAAATCAGGAAGTACCGTCATTCATCAGGGAGCATACTTCTTCAACATCCTGTGCATGATGCTCTGTCTCCTGCTGCTCGGCCGGATCTCCGGCCGACTGCCCGCCATCGTTGCCGCGCTCCATATCCTGTTGTTCCTTTCCGTGTATGCCCCCAACCCTTATGGTGGTGGCCAGCTTTACATGCTTCTTACACTGCTGCTCACGCTCATGTGCGTTGCTTCCTGCCTCCTTCCTTGCAGGCCCGGGAAGCTCGCCACTGACCATGAGAACACCGTCAGATCAGAACGGGTAACCCTCCCTTGTTCCTAGAGGTCGGTTGAAAGAATGCTCCCTCGCTCGAAACTGTTTCCGCCATGCCCCTCACCCTGATCATTCAGCCGTCAACAGCGTTGAATAACCCAAAGAAAAATCTTTCGACACCCCGAACCCCCTTTTGTTCACACGATCTAAGCACCTGATCATCAGCACAGTCACTCTCAATCATGAACGAACGAGCCTCCCGGATCATCCGAACTCTCTTCCTGTGCCTGGCCTGGATGCTGATACCCATCTTTCTGGGACTCGCCATCATTGGAGGATACGAGGCCTACTCGCCCATCCCGATGGGCGACATGTGGAACGGCACGCTGGGGTTCTACGTGAATGCCAGCCATGGCGACTGGTCTTCATGGTGGGCGCAGCACAACGAGCACCGCATCCTGCTGTCGCGCTTCCTCTTCTGGATGGACGAGGCCTGGTTCTCCGGCAAGGGACTATTTCTGATCGTGGCCAACTATCTGCTGGTCGCTGGCGTTGCCATCCTGTTCTTCTTCATCTGGCGTGAGCGATCCCGTGGCTGGGGAACATTCTTCGCTGTCTTCCTGTCGGTCTGGCTGTTTTCCTGGATCCAGAACGACAATATGATCTGGGGATTTCAGAGCCAGTTTGTGCTGGCCCAGCTCCTTCCCCTCATGGCCTTCTATTTCCTGCATAGGGCCTGCCAGTCAGACAGTCACGGGGGGCGCTGGTTTGCCGCTTCAGCAACGTGCGGCGTCATGGCGCTGGGCAGCATGGCCAATGGGGTGATCACGCTGCCCCTGCTAACGCTGCTGGCACTTGCACTGCGCATGAACCACCGGCGGGTACTCATCCTGGCTGCCCTGTCCATTCTGGGTGTCTTCCTGTACTTCCACGGCTACAAGGCCGTGGGTGGGCACGGCTCGCTGATGCAGTCCTTACAGCAGAACCCCGAAGGGGTGATCGACTACATGCAGCTCTACCTGGGTGGTCCTTTCTATTTCTTCCTGGGCGAGAACCCGCTGTCGCTCATGTTTGCCCGAATTGCCAGTGTCGTGCTGGTGTCGGGCTCGATCCTCTGTCTACAGAAGGAACTTTCCGCCTCACATCGCTCCAGTCTGGCGTTGGCGATGCTCTGCTTCATCCTGTACATCGGCGGATCGGCTTTCGGGACGGCAGGCGGCCGAGCCATCTTCGGCGCCACGCAGGCGTTGACCAGCCGTTACATGACCCCTGCCCTGATGGCATGGGCTGCCTTCTTCGTGCTGGTTGTGCCAGGTCTGAAGAACATGGCTCGTGGCATCCGCTGGTTCTGGGGCACCCTCTTTGCGCTGCTGGTGATGTCCATGCTGTCCTACCAGCTTCGTGCCACCACCCCCCGGACCGATGAGCTTTATGATCGCTCGCTGGCCACGTTGGCCATCGAGATGCGCATCCCGGACCAGTCGCAGATCGGGCACATTTTCCCTAATGCCGAATGGGTGCTACGCATTGCCCGCACGCCTTCCGAACAGAATCTGTCGGTATTCGCACTCTATCCCTATGCAGACCTCTACGAGCAGCTTGGCAAGCCTCTGAACAGCTCACTACCACCCGCCGAGTTTCCCCGGTGCCAGGGATTCGTGGATGAAGTGCAGCCCATCCCCGAGGATCCGCGCTACCTGCGAGTACGCGGCTGGGCATTCGACAAGGAGGCATCCAGCCAGCCTCTGCGCTTGACCATCCTCGACGAACAGGGAGTGGTCTCGGGTTTCGTGCTGAGCGGGATGGCTCGCCCCGACGTTGCAGCGCTCGTCGATCCGAAGGCGGGTGCCACCGGCTATCGCGGCTACGTCAGGGCGGACCTGCAGGGCAAGCGGCTGTTCTTCGTCAGCGAGGGCATGGGCTGCCGGGTGAAAACGATGCTGCCGACCCTATAGGCAAGGATCATTTCGGCCCCGGGCACCCCGGCATCAGCTGCATGCTGCGATCCTCGCGGATGGTCATGGTGCATGCCTTCGGAAGAGGTGTCTCCGCAGGGAGGGCGGCGTTCCCGACCGCCGGGCGGAATGTCCAGACGCTGAACGCCGCCTGCCCCTGGATGATGCGCAGCTCGACCTGTCGGTAGTGCGCCGGCGGTACCTTGGCAAACACATAGGTGTTGTCGGTCACATCATCCAGGCTGATCTCCACCCCATGCTGCCGTCCAGCAAAGTCGGTCAGTGTCAGCAGCGCCATGCCCTGCAGCGTCTGGCCATAGGTGCCCACCAGGAAGCCGATGCCGTACGTCGCAGGAGCGGCCAGTTCAGAAGTTACCAGGGGCAACTGCAGCATGATCGTGCTGCCTGGCCCTAGGGGCGGGCTGGGCTCCAGAGCGCCAGGCTCCGCCTGGACGGCGTTGGGTAACGCCATGGCCGGCTGCACGTAGTACGCATACAGCAATCGATGCACGCTGACCAGCATGGACACGCCGCCCAGCACGTAGAGCAGCAACCAGCGCAGACGCCGCTGCCATGGCCGGACGGCAGGCTCCCAGCTACAGACCGCCAGCAGCAGCAACATGGCGGGCACCAGCAGATAGCGCCCCTGCACGCCCTGCACGAGCGTGGCGGGATGGGGGGTCCAGGTGACCAGCATGGCGAGGAAGGCTAGCAACGTGCCAGCCATGCCGGTCAGTACCAGGGCGCTGCGCGCCAGAGGCGCCTGCAGCAGATGCCGGGGCGAGGCCAGGCAGGGTACGATCGCCAGAGCCATCAGGCTGGCCAGCCATGCATAGGTACGATGCGTGAGCGGCTGGTCGAAGAACATACCCAGGAAGGAGGCCACGTAGCTGTTCAACATGGTGCCATCCGTGACGGTATGTCCCAGCACCCTGGCCAGCTGCAAGGGGGCGCTCAGGTAATAGACGACCACCTGCCCAATGCCCACCTCCCGGGGGATCCGAAAATCGATGGTTGCCGGAATGGCCAGCGCCATCCAGGCCAGAATGGCCACAGTTGCCGTGGCTGCAGCCGCCCACGGCTGGATTCGGCGCGTCGGCCACGCGGCCGCCGCCATCAGCAGCACCATGGATGCCAGATGGGCCCTGGCAGTTCCCAGCAGGAACATGGCCAACGCCATCATCCAGAACAGACTGTTGGGTGCTTCCTTGCGCAGGAGCGCCAGCCGCAGGAAGCAGGCAATGACCAGAACGGCCAGCGCATTGCACAGAAAATCAATGCTGGCCGATGCAGTCTGGAAGAGACTCATGGGAACCAGCAACAACGCAAGCACAGCGGGTTGCGGCCAGAAGATGTAGAAAGCCAGCGTCAGCACCAGAACCCCAGACGTCATGGCGAAGACTCGAGCCAGATAGTAGCTGTGCTCGACAGTGAGCCCCAGCGTCTTGCCCATGGCCAGAGCCGTTGCCTGCGGCAGGTAGACCAGCGGGAAGTAATACCCCGTACCCGGCGCGTGGAAGAAGACTTCCTCTCCCCGCCAGGGAATGACCCGTCCAGCCTGCAGGTCCAGCATGCTTTCCTTGTGGCGCTGGTAGGGATTGTACAGCCTGAAGTACTCCAGCAGGCCCTTGTCCACAGGGCCGCCGGACATGGTGCTGCCGTTGTGACACAGTGCGTTCTCTCCCTGGCAAGGCTCCGTCTTCAGAAAGACATGGCCTCGGGACAGCAGGTAGGCGCGCACCATGTGATCAGCCTCGTCCGGAGACTTGCCTGGCGGGATGATGGCCGACAACACGCCCCCCAGCAACAGGGTGATGGCCAGAACCCAACGAAAGGCCACACCTAGAGGCAGGCCCTGTTGTGAAACAGGAAGAGTGTTGTCCAGCATGGCCCGATCAGCTTTGTAACAAGACGGACCGGATTGTACAGCTCGCTTTACTCAGGGTTGGCACGCACCCCCTGCGTCATCGGGATCCGCAGGCCCGCGCCCACGGGAAAGCGTCTGGTGTGGGGCTTGCCGTACAGGCGCTACGACGCAACCGGCGCCACTGACACCTCCAGCGCCGCCACCCGCGAAGGCCACGCCATCGAGAAGTCGTCACCCAGCAGGGTAAGGTTCGGGCTGTAGGCTGGGTCGTCGGCAATGAGGGAGCCCCAGCGCTGCTTCATGATGGCGGCTTCGGCAGCCAGGCGCTGCTGATTGCAGCCTTCCTGGTCACTGCCCCGGCTGGCAGACTCGTGGTGGATAAAGGAGGCGAAGGGGTTGTAAAGGTTGCGCAGACCCTGGGCGCGGACTTTCAGGCAGAAGTCCACGTCGTTGTAGGCCACCTTCAGGGTTTCGTCGAAGCCATCAACGGCCTGGTAGGTGCTCTTCCGGATCATCAGGCAGGCAGCAGTGACGGCGCTGAACATCTGGTGGGCCGAGGCGCGGCCGAAGTAACCGAAGTTGCCGCGCGAAATGCCCTTGTGGGCGTGGGAGGCCACGCCGCCGATGCCCAGCACGACGCCACCGTGCTGCAAGGTGTTGTTGGGATACCAGAGCTGGGCGCCCACGCAACCGATGTCGGGCTGGCTGGCAAAGGCCAGCATTTCCTCCAGCCAGTCGGTCTGGGTGATCTCGATGTCGTTGTTCATCAGCACCAGGTATTCGCCATCGGCCTGCGCCACGCCCAGGTTGTTGAGCGCGGAATAGTTGAACGGGATGTCGGCACGGATGACCTTGACGTGCTCATCCTGGGCAATGCTGTCGAGGTAGGCCAGTGCTTTCTGGTCGGTACTGCCATTGTCCACCACGACGATCTGGTAGTTCAGATAAGCAGTCTTTTCCAGGATGGAGTTGACGCACATGGACAGCAGCTCCACCCGGTCACGGGTGGGGATAACGATGCTGATGAGCGGCAGCGGGTCGGGCAGGCGGTGCTTGATGCGCAGCAGACCCGGGATACCGGGTGCCGGATAGACCTGGGTGTATGGCTTGCCGACGCGCTGCAGGTGCGAGGTGATGGATTCGATCTGGGCCCTGAGGGCGTAGTCCTTCTCTTCCAGCGCCAGCGCAGTGCTGCCAGGGAAGATGCGCCAGTGGTAGAGCACGCGCGGAACGTGAACAATGTTCTCGGGACCCACCTTCTCGATGACGCGCAGGGCCAGATCCCAGTCCTGGGCGCCTTCGTAGCCGACGCGGAATCCCCCGATCTCTTCAAGCACACTGCGGCGGTAGACGCCGAAGTGGCTGATCATGTTCTGCGACAGGAAGAGTTCGTAGTTGAACTGGCACTTGAAGTACGGCGCCTGGCGCACGTTGTCTTCGGTGACCTTGTCTTCGTCGGAGTAGATGAGGCCGGCCTGGGGATGCTGGTGTGCGGCCAGCGCCATGTAGGCCAGTGCATGCGGCGGCAACAGGTCGTCGTTGTCCATCAGCGCGATGTAGTCGCCTGTGGCGATTTCCAGCGCCGAGTTGGTGGCTGCCGAGATGTGGCCGTTCTTTTCGCGGAAGACGAGCTTGATGCGCGGATCCTCGGCAGCCAGCTCAGTCAGCAGTTCGCGTACGGCGGCATTGGGCGAGGCGTCGTCAGCAATGCAGATTTCCCAGTGCGGGTAGACCTGGGCCTGCACGGATTCGATGGCCTGGCGCAGGTAGTCCAGCGGCGGGTTGTAGACGGGCATGACAACCGAAAAAGTCGTGGTGATGCCCAGGTCTTCGATCTTCTGCCCCAGGGCCATCATGGTGGCCTTGTCGGTGGGATCGTAGAGACGCAGCCAACCGTGGTAGGGGTCTTCACCCGGTTGCAGCAAGGCAGCCCGTGCGGCGGCGGCCGGCACGTTCAGCAGCCGCTCGGCATTGCTGATGCGCGCCTGCAAGCCCTGAACGCCTTCGTTCCTGAGAATGCTGACGGCCTGGCTGGCGGTCTTTCCCACGCCGCCGCGCATGGCGATGGAGCGGCGTACCAGGGTCGCCTTCTGGCGGGTGCGGTTGATGGGGGTACCCACCCAGCGGATGGGAGCGGTAATACGCCAGCACAGCGACTGCTGTAAGGCAGTGGCCAGGTGATGCAACTCAACAGCATGCTGGTCCGAAGCCTGTCGGGCAGCACGCGCTTCTTCCAGGGCCTGGTTTGCTTCGGCCAAGCGCTCCTTCAGCCGGGCTTCTTCCACCAGCTGGATGCTATCCAGTTTCTGCTGCAGTTCAGCCTGCGTGCGTTGCAGCTGACTGCATTGTTCGTCGCGCTCGGCCAGCCGGGCAGTGAGTGCCTCGATCTGTACCTGCATGCCGGCCTGTACCCGTGCACCCAGCAGCATGTCAGCCACGCCAGCCAGCTGGTTCTGGGCTTCGGGCGTGGCGAAGGTCTGCAGCGCTTGTTGGAAGGCCTTCGGCACGTTCCTGCCCACTGCCAGCACACCCAGGCCTTGGGCATGAGCAAAGGCCAGATGCGGATATTGGGGTTGCAACTGCTGCCACAGGACGGCGGCACCACTGTCAGCCTGCTCGATGCCGACCAACAGCACTACGGCATGGTCGGAGAGCCGGTCACGCCAGCTTTCGTATTCATTGCGTACGGTCTCAGGCGAGTAGCGACCATCGATCAGCAGCAGATCAATGCTACCGGTTGCAAAGCGCGGCAAGGCCTGGGCATCGCCCATGCGCAGCAGGCCTGAGAAGGCACCGAAATGCTGACGGTTGTAGTCGGATGCTCCGGCTTCCTGCTGCACGCTGTGACGTTGCGCCAGTTCTTCGGCCTGCCAGGTACCCACGGCCCAGCAACGGGTGGGCAGGCTGTTCTCGGCCACGGTCTGGCATGCGGCAAAGTAGAGGTTGCCCGACTGGGTGCCCAGCTGGACGAAGGTGGCTGGCTGGAATTCTTTCACCAACCAGGCCACGAACGGGATGTGGCCCTGCAGGTCGAAGGGAGGAACCAGCCGGTTGGGCCGGAAGGCAAGCACTTGGGCAAGGAGGGAATCCATGTCTTTCATCGAGCAGGGCTTGTTCTTGTTTGGGACGACGCCCCAGGGCGTGGTCCGGATATGGCCGGAATCAGATGCGGCAGCGGCGGCGCAGGTTGCGCAGCCATTCGGACCAGCGCCAGCTGCGTGAATGCAGCAGCGTCTGGACCTGGGCTTCCAGTTCCTCGATCTTCTGCCGGCTGGCATCGATCCGCTTCAGGCCATCGGTGATTTCCTGGCTGCACTCTGCCAGCTGCTGGCGCAGCACTTGGGCATTCTCTTCGGCCACCTGGGCCCGCTGCCGCTGTTCGTGCAGTTCGGCCTCCTGGACAGCCAGGCTGTCCAGCACCATGGGCACCGGTCGGCGGGTGCCAGTATAGAGGCCGTGGCTGACGGCGCGCACCGAAACAGCCTGCAGGAAGGTCTCTTCCAGTGCCAGCCATTGCTGGACGTCTTCGGGCGTCGCATAGTAGCCACAGCGATCGGCCAAGGCGATGACGACCCGAGGGATGGAACCCAGGGTGTCACGCGGGACCAGGCCAACCTGCAGACTGTGCATGACGCCGCGCGTGAGCACCCAGCCGGCCGGGACCGGGCAGGACACCACCCACTCCTGATCAATGATCTGCTGGCGTCCCGTGCCTTCGTTGATCAGGATGTTGAAAGGCACCATGTCCATCAGATTGCCGGGCAGCACCAGCTGGCGCAGCGGGCGGCCACGCTCGCCGATGCCGGCCGATCCAGGGGCATATCCTGCGGCACCTGCGTCCGGGACGGCCTCGGTGGATTCCTCTTCGGCGCCTGCGGTATCCGCCCCCTGCCCCGACGCCGCGGCCAGCAATGGCGAGGTACCGACTTCAGCAGAAGACAGCAGGGTCTCGCACCAGGGACGCAATGCCTCGACCATGGCCGACACGCTGCCTTCGCGCACATGGGCTGCCAGAGCACGCCAGGCCAGCTGGCGGCCCGGGAAGTAGTCGGAATCGGCGGTTTCCAGCGTGATGGTGTGCCCGTCAGCCAACGGCAGGGACACGGGTTCATCGGGCAGGATGCGGCGCTTGGTGACGCGGACGCCTCCCTGTGCCTGCGGAATGAAGCGGGTCTCGGTGGCCATGCCCCGATGGCGGTGCACGGCGGCAAAGGTCCAGGCCAGAGCGGCGGGCTGCCAAGGGGCGGCAGCGGCCGGTTTGCCCGAGGAGGCGCGGGCATTTCGGCCCTTGCCCTTCCCTGCGGCCTTCTCGACCGGCAGGGGGCGCTGAGCCACCACCAGGAAGGAGTTGCTGAAGTCGCCCAGCAGGCCGTTCTCTTCCAGTACGCGGTTGACCAGAGCCTCGTCGAAGACGCGATGGCGGTTGTCGTTGTAGTCTTCGCTGTCGTTGCGCAGCAGCAGGTCGAAGGCATTGAAGTCGGGGTGCTTCAGCGCTGCATCGGTCAGCACAATGCTGGGGATCTTGTAGTCAGGATACGGGTACAGCCACTGCTGCTGTTCCAGGCCGGCACGGGTCAGCACCTGCGAAAGCGCCTGACGCCCGAAGGTGCGCGGTCCGCCTGTTTTCTGGTAGAGGTCCTGAATACCGGAGAACGGCTTGCCCAGGTGATCTTCCCCGCAGCCGTTGAAGTACTTCAGGCCCAGCTGATTCTCGATGGCCACCACCAGCCGACCGCCCGGCTTGAGATGGCGCACCGCTGCCGCCAGGTAGGACTGGTAAGGGTCCGGTGCTCCAGAATAGGCGGCGGCATATTCCAGCACGCCAATCAGCGTCACCCAGTCGTACTGGCCTTCCACGTCCACGGCCTGCAGGTCATCGGCGATGACGGTGACATTGGGCAGGTCAGCGCAGCGTGCGGCCGCCACGCGGGCGCGGGCCAGGCTGCCTTCCACGGCCGTAACCTGCGCGCCGGTCTCACCCAGGTAACGAGTGATGGCGCCGGTGCCGCAGCCCAGCTCCAGCACGCGATCCTGGGGGCCGATATCCAGCGGGCGCACCAGACAATGCCGCGCCCGGCTGAAGTGGTAGCGGGTGGACCAGTCGACGATGTTCTCGAGATAGCCGGGCGCAAAGGTGCTGCGGTCGTCCAGACTTTCCACGATGTCGAGCAGCCGCTGTTCGGCCTCGGCGCCTTCCGAATAGCCGAAGGCCTCGGCACCCGGACGGAAGTACAGGTTGTAATCTGCGTCTTTCTGGTAGCTCATGTGTCTGCCTGAATGTCCACACGCATGTCGAAATCTGCCAGGCCATAGCAGCGGGACTGCCGGCTGACGTGCATCAGGATGCTGTCGTAGCGCCGGTCCAGCGGCTCGACCTCTCCGCCGCCGATCTCCTGGGCCACACCCAGCGACAGCAGGAAGTCGCCAGCGCCGATGCGCAGGTCCAGCGAGAAGACCACGCGCACGGTCTGCCCTGCCCTGGCCGGCTGCATGACCGGACCATCGGGGAAGTCGCGCGAGTTGCTGCCATAGACGGTCACGCCGTCGGGCGTCTTGATGGTGAGACCGTAGATAGGAGCCGGCACGTCCACACGGAACCGCACCCAGGCCACCACCATCACCTGTTCGCCGGTGTTGAGGCGCACGGTGTGGTCCACGCCGTTGGTGGTGACCATGAAGTCGGCAATCTCGACTTCACGGCTGCCCCAGCGGTATTCATCACTGTTGTAGCCGGGGCGCTCCTCGAAGCGGCCGGGCGGATGGCCGACGGGCAGCAGCGACAGCGGGGATGTCTTGCGGCCACGGGCTGCAGCATGAGCGGCAGACGCACCATCGTTCCCGACCGAAGCAACCGTGCCCTCCTCCCGCTCGACTGCGCCCTGCGCATCGCCCCGAGCCTGGTCCGTCTCCTGAGCGTCGCCGGCGGCAGCCTTGCCGTCCCTGGCGTCATTCCCCTTCCCGGCCTTCTTCGTGTCCTCGACCTTGCGCTGCACGCCGAAGAGCAGGTCCAGGTAGGTATTGGCCACGTCCTTGGGAGGCCCTTCCTGGTGCACCACGCCACCTTCCAGCAGGATGGCGCGGTCACAGTGACGGGTGATCTGCTCGGTGGAATGGGTGACAAGCAGGATGGTGGTGCCGCGCGAGACCAGCTCCTCGAAACGGCGGAAGCACTTGGCCTGGAACTTAGCATCACCCACGGCCAGTGCCTCGTCGACGATCAGCACGTCGGGCTCGATGCAGGCCGAGACGGCGAAGGCCAGCCGCACGTACATGCCGGACGAGTACGACTTGACGGGCCGATCGATGAACTCGCCGATGTCGGCGAAGGCCTCGATGTCGGCAAAGCGCCGGGAGATTTCCTCTCGACTGATGCCCAGAATGGCGCCATTGAGGTAGACGTTCTCGCGTCCGGAGAACTCGGGGTTGAAGCCCGCGCCCAGCTCCAGCAGCGCAGCCACACGACCACGGATGTCGACCTGGCCTGCGGTGGGTGTGAGCGTGCCGCACAGGATCTGCAGCAGCGTGCTCTTGCCAGCACCGTTGCGGCCGACGATGCCGACGGTCTCGCCCCGGCGCACAGTGAAGTCCAGCCCCTTCAGCGCCCAGAACTCGCGGAAGTACTGCGGCGGGGTGCGCCCCACCAGACGGGCCAGGCGACCCATCAGCAGCTGCTTGAGCAGGTGGCCCGGACTGTCATAGAGCTGGAAGCACTTGGACAGGCCCGAGACGCGGATAGCTACGTCGCTTTCCAGTGTGGGCTCGGAGAGCACGGGTGCGGCCTGGTCGGCGAAGACCGGGTCGACCACATCAGCGGGATTGCCAGCGTCGGGTCTGCCCTCGTGCGCCGAGGTACGGGTATCAGAGGACATCGGCGAACCCCTTGCGGATGCTCTGGAACCAGACGAAGCCCAGCCAGGCGAACAGCGCCATGCCGGCGGTGAACAACCCCCACTCAGTCCAGTCGGGCTGGTTGCCCCAGATGAGCACGTCACGCGACTGCACCATGGGCAGCGTGAGCGGGTTGAGCTTCACCCACGGGCGCATGGCCTCGGGAATAGCCTCAATGGAGAAGAAGGCCGGCGAGACAAACAGCATGATGGTGAGCACTACACCGATGGCCTGGGCGATGTCGCGCACATAGACGCCCAACGCGGCCAGCCACCAGCTGGCCCCCAGCGAGAAGAGCAGGAGCGGCAGCCACACCACCACGATAAGCGGCGCGGTGAGCGGGATGCCGCCTTCCATGACGAGCAGCGCCACCAGCAGCACCGCCATGCTGACACCGGCCTGGAAGAGCGCCGAGAGCAGGCTGACGACCGGCAGGATCTCCAGGGGGAACACGACGCGCTTCACGTAGCTGGGGTTGCCAAGGATGAGTGACGGCGCCCGTCCAGCCACCTCGGAGAACAGCGTGTGCACGATGACGCCAACGAACAGGATGATGGCGAAGTCGGTATGGCTTTGCTGGGCGCCGGTGTGCCAGCGGGCCTTGAACACCACCGAGAAGACGAAGGTGTAGACCACCAGCATGAGCAGCGGGTTGAGCAGGGACCAGAACACCCCCATGACCGAGCCGCGATAGCGGGCGACGATCTCGCGCCGGGCCATCTGCAGGATGAGCGTGCGGTGCCGCAACAGCGTGGACACCATGAAGCCCGGCGAGACGGGCGTGGCAACGTGTGGATTCAACGGTGGGAAGTCCGCATCGAAGAAAGGCTGCCGGACGGAACGACCGGAAGTGGCAGCGGGTTGATTATTATCCGGGAATGTCCAGGCTCATGGTCCGGCACCTATGCCCGACATCTGCCGGCGTGACATCCGTCACGCACGGTGGGTCACCCAGGCTGCCGCTGGCTCCGTGGCATGGCCGTTGGGTGAGCGCAGGACAGCAGCTAGAGCGTTTCCCCTGCATTCTACGGCTAGCCCCCCTCCAACTGTCGCCAAGGCCCCAGGGAAGGCCTCCATCACGGCAAAACCTTACAGGCGCAAGAATGACGTTACATGACTGTACCCTGGTGCAAAATGAAGGGCGCAGTGTCCGCCCGTTCGATGCCTGCTGCCCGTCTGCCCGTGAAGTCTCCAGCCCCTGGAAAGCCGCGCCTGCCCATGTCCTCATTATCCACCTCCTCCCATACCCTTCTCGCCTCGCTGCGGGCAGCCTTCTCGGGCCGAATGGTTTCGGACCCAGCCGGGATGGCCCCCTGGTTGCGTGACTACCGCCAGCGCTGGGGCGGGCCGGCCCTGGCCGTGGTGCAGCCCGACAGCACGGCGGACGTGGCGACCGTGGTGCGCTGGTGTGTGGAACACGACGCGGTGATCGTGCCGCAAGGAGGCAACACAGGGCTGACCGGCGCGTCCGTGCCGCTGGGCAACCCGCTCTCCAGGGCCCCCTCGGAAGCCCCGCCTGCCTCAACGGGAAAGATGCCGTCCGTAGCCCGGGCAGAGGATCCAGCGCAGGCTGCAAGCGGCACGGGCGTGCCATCTCGGCCGGTGATCCTGCTGTCGCTGTCGCGGATGCAGCGGGTACGCAGCATGGATGCACTGGCCAACACGATGGTGGTGGAGGCCGGCTGCACGCTGCAAGCGGCGCAGGAGGCCGCCGCGGCCCATGGACGGCTGTTTCCGCTGTCGCTGGCCTCGGAGGGCAGCTGCACGATTGGCGGCAACCTGGCCACCAACGCCGGCGGGGTGCAGGTGCTGCGCTATGGCAACATGCGCGAGCTGTGCCTGGGACTAGAGGTGGTGATGGCTGACGGACAAGTCTGGCATGGCCTGAACCGGCTGCGCAAGAACAATACTGGCTATGACCTGCGCGACCTGTTTATCGGCGCCGAGGGCACGCTGGGCATCATCACGGCGGCCGTGCTGAAGCTCTACCCGCAGCCGGCTGGCCAGGTGGCAGCGCTGGTGCAGCTGGAATCACCCGATCAGGCACTGGCGCTGCTAGCGCAGGCCCAGGGTCGGCTGGCGGCCGAGCTGACCGCCTTCGAGCTGATATCGGACGCGGCGATGCAGCTGGTGCTGAAGAACATCCCCGGAAGCCGGCTTCCTTTTGAAGCGTCACCTGCCGACGCCCCCCTGCCCTGGTACGTGCTGCTGGAAGTCAGCAGCCTGCACAGCGAGCAGGCGGCACAGGAAGGGCTGGAAGCGGTGCTGTCCGAGGCGCTGGCCGACGAGCTGGTGCAGGATGCGGTGATCTCGCAATCGCTGGCACAGTTTGAGCAGCTGTGGGCATTGCGCGAGAACATTTCTGCCGCGCAGAGCCATGAAGGCAAGAATATTAAGCATGACATCTCGGTGCCGATCTCGTGCATCGGCGAATTCATCGATACGGCTTCCCGGCAGCTGCGCCAGGCCTACCCCGATGCGCAGCTGATCGTTTTTGGGCACTTGGGAGATGGCAACCTGCATTTCAATGTGGCCCCCCATGCACGTTTTGCGCAGCACTATGACGAGGCCTTTGCCCGCGACGAGGCCTGGGTGAACCGGCTGGTGCATGATCTGGTGGCAGCGTACGAGGGCGCCATCTCGGCGGAGCACGGCATCGGCGTGCTCCGCCAGTCAGAACTGGTGCGCTACAAACAGCCGCTGGAGCTGCAGATGATGCGCGCCATCAAGCAAGCACTGGACCCACAAGACCGGATGAACCCGGGCAAACTGCTGCCCGTGCTGAATACACGCACGCCACACCACTGAAAATCGTTGCAAGAAGCCAACAACGTACCACTCCTATAATGGCCAGTTCCGTTTTTCATTCTTTTTGATAGAGCCATGTCGAATCCTGCCGAGTTTGCCGAAGCGCCGCCCGTCGCCATCATCACCGGGGCCGGCAGCGGCATCGGCCGGGCAGTGGCACGCGCCTTTCTGGAAGCAGGCTACGGTGTGGCGCTGGCCGGTCGGCGCGAACATGCATTGCAAGAAACCGTGCAGATCTGGTTGCAGCATGGCGCTCCCCAGCTCGGCGCCACGGCAGATGCAGTCCTCGGCCCGGATGTGAACCATGACAGCAGGGCCGCCCTGTCGGAGAACATGGTCAGCACTGCGGCACTCTCACAACCCCAACCCCGCGAAGCCGCCCGGGCGCTGGTAGTGCCCACCGATGTGACCGATCCTGATGCCGTGAATGCCCTCTTTGACCGGACGGTGGCGCATTTCGGGCGTGTAGACGTGCTGTTCAACAATGCCGGCATCGGTGCACCGGCCGTGCCGCTGGAAACGCTGTCACCCGCACAGTGGCGCGCGGTGGTGGACACCAATCTGAACGGGCCGTTCTTCTGCACCCAAGCGGCCTTCCGGGTGATGAAAGCGCAGACGCCGCGCGGCGGGCGCATCATCAATAATGGTTCGGTGTCAGCGCACGCTCCCCGACCGATGACCATGCCCTACACAGCCACCAAGCACGCGATGACCGGTCTGACGAAGGCGGCCTCGCTGGATGGCCGCGCCTGGGACATTGCCTGCGGGCAGATCGACATCGGCAACGCCATGACCGAGATGGCACGGCCAATGGCCGCGGGCATCTTGCAGGCCGATGGCCGCGTGGCCTCCGAGCCGACCATCGACGTGGCGCTGGTAGCACAGGCCGTGCTGGACATGGCGCGGCTGCCGCTGTCGGCCAATGTGCAGTTCATGACGTTGATGGCCACCAAGATGCCACTGGTTGGCCGCGGCTGACCATCGGCCATGGCCGGCGCGCAGACACGACAGGTTGTTGTGTTGCAACCAACAACGCCCGCTGATGCCACGAAAACGGCCAGGTAGCCCCTGCCTGGCTGGCAGACCTGTGGCGGGCGGACAATGCCCGCCAACCGGAAGGATTCATGATGAAGAAAACACCCCGCTCTCTGGCATGCCCGCGGCTGACGACGCTCGCCCTGGCGCTGGGCAGCACCCTGTTGCTGCAGCCCACGGCGCAGGCCGAGACACTGCGCGAGGCCGTGAGCATCGCCCTGGGCCAGCACCCGCAGGTTCTGGGTGCACGTCGCAACGCCGAGGCCATCCGCCACGAGGTGACGGGCGCAGCCAATGCGATGAACACCCGCTTCGGCGTGATTGCCGAGCCATCGGTGGCCTATACGCGGGGCCAGGGTCGTGACCGCCGCTCGGGCGATCTGGGGGCACAGGCCATCAAGCCGATCTATGATGGCGGCCGCACCGACAACGAGACCGACCGCCAGCGCGCCCGTCTATCCAGCGCCAACTACGGTACCGAAGCATCACGTGACGACATCGCGTTGCGCGTGGCTGACGCCTACATCGAAGTGGTGAAGCAGCAACAGCTGGCAGGACTGGCCCACGACTACGTGGACGGTATCGCCGCGCTGCAGCGGCGTGTACAGGAGATCGTGCGCATCGACAAAGGACGCGGCTACGACCTGCTGCAGACCGATTCGCGGCTGGCGCAGGCCCGCATCACGCTGGCCGACCGCGAGGGCCAGCTGGCTGAGGCGCGCGAGGCGCTGGCGCAGCTGGTGGGCCAGCCCATCCAGGGCGTGACCAACGCCGAACCACCGGGCGAGCCGATCCGCAGCCTGCAGGACGCGATGGACCTGCTGAACATGCACCCGTCGATCCTGGCGCGCCGTGCCGAGGTGACGGCCGCCCGCAAGGCGGCTGCCGTGGCCGATGCCTGGACCAAGCCGACAATCAACCTGCGTGCGCGTGTGACCAGCCCCCGCGATTTCGATGGCAAGCGGAAATGGTTCGGTGGCTACGACCTGGGTCTGGTGACCGACTGGAGCCCCTTTGACGGCGGTGTGGGCGCAGCCACAGCGGCAGCGGCCAATGCACAGGTGCTGACGGCCGAGGAAGCCGTGGCCAGCACACGCCGCACGCTGCAGACCGACGTGGCACGCCACTGGACGCAGATCCAGTCGCGCGTGGGGCGCGTGGGCACGCGTGCCGAGCTGGTGGAGAGCACGCGCCAGGTGCGCGCTGCCTACTGGGAGCAGTTCCAGATCGGCAAGCGCAGCATCATCGACCTGCTCAACGCCGAGAACGAGATCTACGCTGCACGGCTGGGAGCTGCCACCGAACACGCCGAACTGACCCAGGCCCGCTACCGGCTGCTGGGTGCCACCGGACAGCTGCTGCCGCGGCTGGGCATCGCGCCGCTTCCGCCGGTGACCGACAGTGAACAGACACAGGCGCAGCAAAGGAACGGAATTCCGCCATTGCCGGAACTGAACTGAAGACATGAGCACACAAGCACAGCCCCCCCAGGGCAACGAAGGTCGGCCCGAACAGCCGGCCCAGCCGCTGAACGCCACGATGACGCAGCCGCAGCCCGATCCGCTGCTGACGGCGCTGTCGCAGATGCTGGCGCGCTTCGACATCCACAAGAGCGAAGAGGCACTGGCCACCGGCATTCCACACGAGCGGCCCCTGCAGCCAGCAGGCATGATGCGCATCGCCGAGGCCCATGGCTGCAAGGTGCGCATCCAGCACCGGGATCTCGCCCAGATCAACCCGCTGCAGCTACCCGTGGTGCTGCTACTGCAGGACCTGCGCGCCTGCCTGCTGCTGGACTGGCGCAACGACGGCAAGGCCGTGATCCTGCCCTGCGAGCCCGGCGCCATCGAACTGGAAGTGATGCACGCCGACCTGCAGAAGCAGTACATCGGCACCTGCCTGCTGATCCGTCCGGCCATTGCCGAGGACAAGCGAAGCCCGATCGAGATCGACCGCCCGAAGGGGCACTGGTTCTGGAGCACGATCTGGCGTTTCCGCGGCTACTACGCCCAAGCGGCGGTGGCGGCGCTGCTGATCAACGTGCTGGCGCTGGCGGGCACCTTCTTCACGATGAACGTGTATGACCGGGTGATCTCCAATCAGGCCTACACCACGCTGTGGGCACTGGCCAGTGGCGTGATGGTGGCCATGCTGTTCGAGTACCTGGCCCGCAACCTGCGCAGCTGGCTCATCGACAATGCCGGCAAGAAGGCTGACCTGCTGCTGGGCTCGATGCTGTTCCGGCAGGCGATGATGTCGCGGCTGGAGAACCGGCCGCAGTCGGCCGGCGCCTTTGCCAACACGATCCGCGAATTCGAGTCGGTGCGTGACTTTGCCACGTCGGCCACGCTGGCCACGCTCACCGACCTGCCCTTCGTGCTCATGTTCGTCTGGGTGATCCACATGATCGCCGGGCCCCTGTTCTGGGTGCCGCTGGCCTGCATTCCCATCCTGGTGATCGTGGGCGGGCTGGCGCAGATTCCGCTGTCGCGCTATGTGAAGGAACACCTGCGGGAAGGCTCGATCAAGCAGGGCATTCTGGTGGAGACGCTGGAAAGTGCCGAGGCCATCAAGGCGCTGCGCATGGAAAGCCAGGTGCAGACCCGCTATGAACGCGCTGCCGCGCTGACGGCCCGCACCTCGATGAAGAGCCGCAGCATCACGGCGATGGTGAACAACTTCACTGCGCTGCTGCAATCGATGTGCACGGTGGCGATGGTGGTGTGGGGCGTGTACCTGATCGGCGACGGCACGCTGACGATGGGTGCGCTGATCGGTGCGGTGATCCTGGCCGGGCGCACCATCGCGCCGGCAGCCAGCATCACGGCGCTGGCGGTGCGCTACCAGCAGGCCCGCACGGCGCTGTCGTCGCTGAACCGGGTGATGAACACCCCCACCGACCGCGATCCGGAACGCAACTACCTGCGCAAGCCCACCACCGCGGGCGCACTGGCGGCCGAAGGCATCAGCTTCCGCTATGACCCGATGTCGCCGGACTCGGTGCGTGACCTGAGCATGACGCTGAACCCGGGCGAACGGGTGGCGGTACTGGGCCGCATCGGCAGCGGCAAGTCGTCGCTGCTGAAGGTGCTGGCCGGCCTCTACCTGCCGCGCGAGGGCTCGGTGAAGCTTGACGGCATCGAGCTGCAGCAGATCGAACCGGCCGACGTGCGCCGCCACGTGCTGTACGTGGGCCAGGACACGCGGCTCTTCTTCGGCACGCTGCGCGAGAACCTGAAGGCCGGCAATCCGCACATCGACGACGATTCGATGATGCGCATCGCCGATGCCTTCGGCGTGCACCAGATCGCCAGCCGCCATCCGCGCGGCTATGACATGCCGATCGGTGAAGGCGGCAACGGCCTATCGGGCGGTCAGCGCCAGGCCGTGGCCCTGGCCCGGGCCGTCATCGCCAATCCGTCGGTGATGCTGCTGGACGAGCCCACCAGCGCGATGGACTCGGCCACCGAAACGATGGTGATGCAGGCGCTTTCCAGACTTTCCACGCGGCAGACGATGGTGTTCGTCACCCACAAGCTGCAGCTGCTGGACTTCGTGAACCGGGTGATGATCATGGATGCAGGCGTGCGGGTGGCCGATGGGCCGAAGGAAGCGGTGCTGCAGGCACTGAAGGAAGGCAAGATCCAGGGAGTTCGTCGTGTCTGAACAGAAACCCAACGCGGGGCGCGCCGTGGTGCCCTCCCCTGCCGAATCCGGCAAGTCGCAGCGGGTTCCGTCCGGCACCCCGAATGTACCTCGCACCTCGCGGGCATCCGGCGCGGCACCTTCTGCCCAGCGGGCCGTGTCAGTAGCTGCTCCGAATGCCGTGCAGCCGCGCGACACCTTCGCCCACCCTGCGTACGCGGGCAGTGGCAGCGACTTCGACTTCATGCGCGACATGCAGCAGGCGATGGTCAACGATCGCCAGAAGAGCAGCTTCCTGCTGCTGGTGCTGATGGTGGCGCTGCTGATGTCTGCCGCCATCTGGGCCCACTACAGCAAGCTGGAAGAGATCACCAAGGGGGATGCGCGCATCATCGCCTCCAGCCGCGAGCAGGTGATCCAGTCGCTGGAAGGCGGCATTCTGGCCGAGATGCTGGTACGCGAAGGCGCCACGGTGGAGAAAGGCCAGCCGCTGCTGCGCATTGACGAGACCAAGGCACGTTCGTCCTACAAGGAAGGCCTGAGCAAGGTGATCAGCCTGAAGGCATCGGCAGCGCGGTTGCGTGCCGAATCCCGGGGCACGCCGCTGAAGTTCCCGGAGGACGTGCTGGCCGATGCCGAGGTGGTCGACAACGAGACCGACACCTACAACGCCCGCCGCGATTCGCTGCAGCAGGCCATCGCCACGTCCAAGGCCAGCCAGGCGCTGATCGGCCGCGAGATCAACATCACCAAGCCGATGGTGGCCAAGGGCCTGGTGGCCGAGACCGAGCTGCTGCGCCTGCAACGGCAGTACAACGACCTGCAGGCCGCCATGCAGGAGCGGATCAGCAAGTACCGTGTGGATGCCGCCAACGACCTGTCCCGCGTGGAGGCCGAACTGGCCCAGGTGCAGGAGGCGCTGACGGCCCGACAGGACCAAGTGACGCGCACGGTGCTGACCGCGCCGGTGCACGGTATCGTGAAGAACATCCGGATGAACACGCGCGGTGGGGTGATCCAGCCGGGCCAGGACATCATGGAGATCATTCCGCTGGAGGACCAGCTGCTGGTGGAGGCCAAGATCCGCCCGCACGAGGTGGCCTTCCTGCGGCCCGGGCTGCCGGCTACGGTAAAGATCTCGGCCTATGACTACGCCATCTACGGCGGCCTGCACGGCGAAGTGGAGCTGATCAGTCCCGACACGCTGCGCGACGACGAGCAGCGCTCGGCCGGCAACGACCGCTACTACCGGGTACTGGTGCGCACCACCACCTCGACGCTGCACGCCGGCGGCAAGGACCTGCCGATCATCCCCGGCATGACGGCCGCGGTGGAAATCCGCACCGGTGAGAAGACGGTGATGGACTACATCCTGAAGCCGATCCTGAAGATGCGCGAGGCGTTCAGGGAGCGGTGACACTTTGACCGGTGTGGCCGTTGGCCCGACAATGCCGGCATGTCATCCCCTACCCTCTTTCTCGGGCTGCTGGTCCTGGCAGCCCTTCTCGTCGGGCTGTTCGTGGCCTGGCCTCTGCTGCGCCGGCGCCCCGCCGGCATCGATGCGCCGGCGGCCGATGCCGCCCGGCTGAACCAGGACATCATCCGTGAACGCCGCCAGAAGCTCGACGAGGAGCTGGCGGCCCTGCCCGAAGGCTCGCCCGAGCGCGAGGCGCTGATGCGCGAGTTCGCAGCCGGTGCGCTAGCCGATCTGGCCCCGGCTGACGCGCCCGCCACCACGGCCGACGCCCCCCGCTGGCGCCAGCTGCTGGCCGTGGTGTTCATCACCCTGCTGGTGGCGCTGCCACTGGCCTTCTACCGCACCACCGGCATGCCCGAGGCCGTGGTGCCCGACTTCGCCGAGAAGTCGCAGATGCCGGACGTAAACAAGATGCTGGCCCAGCTGGAAGCCCGGCTGGAGGCCGAACCGGAGATGGTGGAAGGCTGGCTGATGCTGGGCCGCTCACGCCTGGCCCTCGGCGAAGGCGACAAGGCGGTGGAGGCGCTGGAGCGGGCGCTGAAGCTGGACAGCGAGGATCCGGCGCTGGCAGCACAGATCCGTACCGACCTGGCTGACGCACTGGGCCGTCAGGCCAATTCCCGGCTGGAGGGCCGCCCCTGGGCGCTGATCCAGGAGGCGCTGGCACGCCAGCCCAACCACCCGAAGGCCATGGCGCTGGCCGGCGCCTACCAGCTGAGCCAGAACCGCCCTGCCCAGGCGCTGGCCTACTGGGAGCCGCTGCTGCAGCAGCTGAAACCCGGTACCCCCCAGTATGAGCAGGTGGAACAATACATCGCCGGCGTACGGGCGAAGGCCAACGCCGGCCCTCGGCCTGGTTCCGACAATGCCCCCCAGAAGACCCCTTCTGCAGGCGCAAATCCTGCCTCTGGCCCCGGGGGATCGATGCCGTCGACCGGATCTGAGGCCGGAAAACCGGCCAATGCGCCTTCTCCGGGCGGAAAGCCCGCCCAGCCATGATGCAGGTCACGGGCATCCGCATTGAGCGCGGCCAGCAGGTGCTGGTCGACGGGCTGGATTTCTCGGTTCCGGCGGGCAGCGCGCTGATGCTGCGCGGCCCCAACGGCAGCGGCAAGTCCACCCTGCTGCGGGCGCTGCTGGGGCTGACGCCGGTGCAGGCCGGGCAGATTCAATGGCAGGATGACCGTTTTGCGCCGGGCAGCGGCCGACTGTGCGCCCACGCCCTGTGGCTGGGCCATGCGCATGGGCTGAAGGAAGAACTGTCGGCCATCGACAACCTGGAGCTGCTGGCCGGGCTGGACGGTACCCGCCCCACCCGCGCACAGCTGCGGCAGGTGCTGGAACGGGTGGCCCTGGGCAAGCGGCCAAACGTGGAGACCCGGCGTCTCTCGCAGGGTCAGCGGCAACGGCTGGCGCTGGCGCGGCTCCTGCTGTCGCCGCACCG
>CALIXC010000192.1 GCA_938046755.1 uncultured Lautropia sp.
CCGGGAGAGCGTGGGAGATCTGACCTTTCGTGAAATTGCATACTTGGATCAGGAGGTGCGTTGCGGCATGGGCATGCAGATGATCGCGGGGGATCCGGTAGTGGTCGATGACCCGGGGGAAGCTCAGGCATGGCTTGAGCAGATCCAGTATCCGGAGGTGTTCCTGGGCAATCTCATCGTCTTCAGGAAGGAGGAGGGGGTGGATGTCTTCAGCCTGGCTGGGGAGCAGGTTTCCGGATCTGGCTGCCCGGTATGTGTTCGATGGGGATGAGCTCAGGAGGACGAATGGTGGCGGAAGGGAGATACCCATCAGGTTCATCGGACACAGTGATCTCGATGGTGCGCTGGAGCATCTCGTTTCATGGGTAAGGAAGCAGGCATGTGACGGGATCGTGCATCCCTTGATCATCGGCATCGTCGTCGTTGGGGGCGACATGCACGTTGCAGTCCTGGTCCATGACATCGTGGCGCGGCGTCATGTCACGGAAGTCATCATCTGCAGGATCGTCGACACCTGTGGGGGGTGCCGAAACGAATCGATCCGCAGGCTGGGTGGAGCCGTGGGGGCGACCAGTCTCGTTCCTGGATTCTTGAGCCGTTCCTCGTCGTCGGAAGGGATCGAGGCAAGAGCGAGCATGTCGGATATGACACATGAAAGACAGGAGGATGGAAATGCTCATCACGTTCTCCATGCTGCCAGCGTCATTCATGAACATCGTCCGAACAGCGATTCCGAAGGGCAAGGTGGGCTGGTCAGCAACATTCTTGGGGCGTTTCGGGAAGCCTTAAATGCTCCCGACATGGAGGCAGACGAAGATTTCTTCGACAGAGGGGGGCATTCGCTTATTGCTACCCGCGTCATCGGATCCTTGGCGGAGAAGCATGGCATTGATGTTGCTTTCAATGACCTGTTCAGCCATCCCACGGCCTCGCTGCTTGCCACGGTTGCGCGCAAGCATGTTGCCGAGGTCTCCGTGCATGAACAGGTGGAGGTGCCACCTCGGCATGAAGCGCCGCTTGCGCTGGCCCAGATGTCTCTATGGAAGATATATACGGCATTCGGCTTTGGTCCCATGCTCAACATCCCGTTTGGACTCGATTTCCTGTCTCCCGTCGACGAACAGGTATTCCAGATCGCCTTTCGTGACATCATCGAGCGGCACGATGCCCTGCGAACGACATTTTTCGAGCGAGAGGACGGCCAGGTGTTTCAGCGTGTCGTGCCCGTGGACCGGCTGGATTCATTCAAGTGGTTCTGGTCAAGCGAAGAGGCTGCGGGAACCTCCAGGGCTACAGAGGCCGCGTGGGTATTCGATCTTTCGAAGGAGCTGCCCCTGAGGATCAGGTTCTTCGTCAATCCTGATACCGGTCGCCAGGAGCTGTCCCTGCTTTTCCACCATATTGCCATCGACGAGTGGTCGCTCAATATCGTTGTGGACGAACTGGTGAAGTCCTATCACTGCAGGTCTGTCGGTGAGGTTCCTTCATTGCCCGCTGCAGGCAGGCCATTCCTCGATTTCGCGCTCCTGCAGAGCGAGCAGGGGCTGGACAGGCGCCATCTTGATTTCTGGGTGGATGATCTGCGCGACATGGTGCCTGGCAGGCAGCTGAAGATCGACACTGGCAGAGTCCTCGACATGGACATGGGTTTGAGTGACGGCCAGGACGGGTGGATAGAGTACCGATTCGATCCTGAAGCCAGCCGCGAGCTCTATCGGTTGTCCAGGGAGTGTTCGTCGTCACTCTTCCATGTCGTCTACGCTGCACTTGTTTTCGCGCTGAGCGATCTGACCAGGATCGATGATCTCATTGTGGGGACATCGGCCTCGGGTCGTACGGACCCTAGCTTTTTTGATACGGTCGGTTACTTCACCACCGTGGTCGCTCATCGGATCCGTGTCGATGATGCACTGTCCATCGGCGAGTTTGTTGCCTATATCCGCGATCTAATAAACAGATCGTTACCAATGAGTGATATTCCGATCGATCTCGTCGAAGAGGCGCTGGGGATGTCACCTGGCAAGGAACATATTTTCGATGTGTTCATCCAGATACATGCAAAGAACAAATTGAACGGTTTGCTGTCCGGCCCTGAGGGTGAACGTATCGAGTTCCGGCAGATCGATCCCGACAAGCATGAATCCATGCTGGGACTCCAGTTCGAGGTCATGGAGGAATGTGTCGATGGTCAGGAGTTCATGAGAATTCTGATGAGCTATAGGGGAAGTACCTATTCTGCCGCGGATGTCGGCAGCATTCGCTCCGCAGTGTATGGCGTCTTCGATCAGTTCTCACGGAAAGGGGCCATTCACCGGAAGCTCACCACGCTCAGGCCAATTTCCGATTGACCCCATATCTGCGGTTCTGGTGTCTCGCCCTGGTTCAGCAATGCGGATTGAGGTAAGCCTCATTGTGATAGTAGGAATCATTTGTTACCATGAACGCCCCTTCCGAATGGGTACTCGGATGCGTATCAGGGGGCATCTGCAAGTGATGACGACTGCATCAGTGACTGCATGTCGTGCTTTGCATCATTGGATTCCTCGGTCAGACTAGGAGAGAGACGGTATGCGAGACAGTGGAAGTGCATGTTCTTCAAGCCATGGACGGTGGGCGGGTAGCAGGTTGCATCGCCTCGATGGCAGAGGCTGTCCACTGACAGCCTCTGCCCTGGCCTTGGCCACAGTCCTGCCCGCATCGGCGGTGTTTGCCCAGGGCCTGAGGGCCGATGCCGGCGAAGTCGCCACCCTGGGCAGCGTGGTCGTCACCGGCGAGAAGGTGCGCCGCACGGTGAAGGAAACCGCCAGTTCGGTGGCCGTCATCGGCAACCGTCACCTGCAGGAGCAGCCCGAGGCGGCTGCAGTGCGGGATGTGACGCGCAACATCCCCAACGTGCTGTATACCGGGCCTGGCAGTGCGCCCGTCATCCGGGGCGTCGATGGTCAGGGGGCCAGTTCCGGCGCAGGCGCCTTCTATGGAGGTACGGTGCCACGGGCCCGTGTCAATGTCGACGGCCACAACCTGAACTTCTGGGAAACCGCCTTTGGCACTACGTCCATCTGGGATGCGGATTCCGTCGAGGTCTATCGCGGTCCGCAGACGGCGGCGCTGGGTGCCAACAGCATTGCCGGTTCGGTCATTGTCAACACCAAGGATCCCACCTTCAAGCCGGAAGGTGCGGCGCAGCTGCAGCTGGGCAGTCGCAAGGCCCGGCGTGCCTCGATGATGCTGTCGCGGCCGCTGGTGGACGAGGAACTGGCTGCACGCATTGCGCTGGACTACAGCGGCCGCGACACCTACATCAATTACGTCAATCCCACCTATTCCAAGGGGAATACCGATACCAACCCCGAGAACATCAACGGCCGCATCAAGTTGCTGTGGACGCCCGGTGCGCTGCCGGGCCTGGAATCGAAACTGACGCTTTCCTACTTGCGCGGCAACCTGCCCACATCCGAGGCGGCCAATGATCCTCATGACCGGTTGAACAATGCCACGCTGACCATGCCCACTTTCAACACCCATGGGTGGACAGGGGTGCATGATCTGGCCTATGACCTGGGCAGCGGGGTTCGGTTGGACAACCAGTTGCAGTACAGCCGCAGCAACACCGAACGGGTATCCGTGCCGATGAGCAACGGCGGTGCTCACATGGATTCGCGTGATTTCTCGGAGGAGTTGCGTGCCAGCTTCAAGGCGTCCGACAATAGCCTCAGTGGCATGGCGGGCGTCTACTACAACAACGTGGATGCCGATGACCTGCTGTATCTGCGAGGCACGTCGTCCTTCCACGACAAGAAGGACAGTCTGGGTGTGTTCACCGAGATGAGCTGGCGCCTTGCGCCGCAATGGTCGTTGACCGGTGGCTTGCGCTATCAGCACGATAGCGTCAAGCGCAACGGGACCTCCAGCGCTGCGCGCATGCCATTGGCCTTCGACGAGACCTATCACAAGCTGCTGCCCAAGGTCTCGCTGGCCTATGACGTGTCACCTGACTGGACGGTGGGAGCGCTAGTGAGCCGTGGCTACAACCCTGGTGGTGCGGGGTTGCGAACGGCCAACGGCTCGTTCTACAAGTTCAACCCGGAAACGATGTGGAACTATGAGCTCTTCACCCGCATCGACACGCTGGGCGACCGGCTGGTGGTGAACGCCAACCTGTTCTGGGATGACCGCAAGGATTCGCAGGTCAATGTGCCCGACTACGTGAACGGCAGGCTGATGGGCAACGTGGTGCGCAATGCCGATGAATCGCGCTCCTATGGTCTGGAGGTGTCGGCGGACTACAAGGCGCTGGACAGCCTTGACATCCGCGCTAGCGCCGGCCTGCTGCGCACGAAGATTCACCGCTTCTCCGATCCGGATGGCGTATCCTTCGAGGGCAATGAGTTTGGCCGTTCACCGCGCTACATGGCGGGTCTGGACGTGAACTGGAACATCACCGATCAGCTGGCGCTGAATGCCAATGTGCACCGCACCGACGGCTACCACTCCAGCGACAACAACCTGCCAGGCTACGACGTGCAGGCCTACACCGTGGCCAATGCGCGTCTCTCGTACCAGATGGACCGGACGTGGCAGTTCTACGCCTATGTGGACAACCTGTTCGACGCCCGCAAGCCCACCTGGAAATTCGATGACCGTAGTGCCGGTGGCATCGTCATCGTGTCCGACGTGCTGGAGCCTCGAATGTACGGGGTGGGGGTGAAAGTGACGTTCTGAAGACTGGCCTGCATTGGCTCTGAATGGCTCGGACGGGCCCTCGGCCGGGTGGCATTCCGGAAACAGATGCCCCGACTCGCCGGTCTGTCCGTATCCTCTGCCTTTTCTGCTGGAGACTCTCGATGGCCGAAGCCCATATGAACGACACGCAAGCATCGCCACGCACCCCGTTGGTGGGCCAGGACCGCAAGCTGGACATCATCGAGCACGTCAACAACGACCATCTCGACGAGATGCTGGCTGTGGCCCGTGCCGGTGGTGCCCCGGATGCACAGCAGGCCCGGCTGGATGACGTTTTCGAGGAGGGCTGCCTGCTGGTCGTGACCGGGGCGGACGGCACCGCAAGGCCTCTGTTCGTTCCCTTCGTGCTGAATGGGGACGTGGAAGAGAACATCCATTACCTGGCCTACGATGCCATGGTACGCCAGGGCAGGGCCATGGCAGGCAGCAGGAAGCAGTACTTCACCGTGCAGGGTAGCCGGCGTGCCAGCCCCAACATGTTGCGCCTCACGCTGAAGAGTTCCGTGCCGCTGCCGGAGAATGCCCCGGGCCATGCCTGGTTCTTTTCGCTGAAGACGCTGAAGCAGCTTCCATCGCGGCTGCCGGCCGTGCAGCAGCATATGTCCGCGCCCGAGAGGTGGTTCAACCGCCTGCTGCTGTGGTGGTTGAAGCGCATCTCGGCCCAGCGCCGCGAGAAGGTGATGATGTCGTTCTACCGGGAACAGCGCTACTACACGTTGCGCCGTGCCGGCAGAAGCAGTGCGCAGGCGCCATTCGTCGATCAGGCGGAGGTGGACATCTACCTGCATCAGGGGTCTGACGGGGCGCTGACGCCTGGCAGCCAGTGGGCCAGCCGGCTGAAGGCGGGCGACATCATCCTCAGCAATGCTGAATACTACGAGAAGACCGGCCACCTGCATGAGGGGGCCGTGGTGCTCGTCGGCGACGAGACCGCCTTGCCCACCGTGGCCGCCATCCTGGAAAACTGGCGTAACCCCGTGCCACCGGTCGTGTTCAGCATCACCACGCACGAGGCGGACCAGGCGTATCTGCCCGACGCCATGCTGCCTGCCGGCGCCCGGCTTCATCGCATCAGCGCCAGCACGGATGCGGCGGCTGCCGTCGTTGCCGAGCTGGAAAAGCTGCCCCACATCGATGCGGCCTGGGGAGCATTGGAAAATCGTGATGCCAGGATCATACGTCAGCATCTGCGCAATGCCCACGGCCTGAAAGGCTCGCAAAACCACATCAAGGGGTACTGGCGGCGGGCGGTCGATGCGGCTGGGCGGGAACAGGGATGAAGGAAAGGCGGGGAACGGCATCAAGGCCGCTGGCTGGACGGGTTGGAACCTGAGGAGAACAGGTCACTGACGGTTCACCCCCGGGCCCAGGCCCCCATGGTCGCCAGCCCCAGCATCGTCATGGCCAGCGAGCCGATGACGTGAATGCCGATAGCGCCCACGGCCCAGGCCAGGCGCCCGTCCTGCAGATGGGCGGAAACCTCGGCCGAGAAGGTGGAGAAGGTGGTGAGCCCGCCCAGGAAGCCGGTGATGATCAACAGCTTCCATTCGGGTGCCAGGCCCACGTGCTGGCCGAAGAAGCCCAAGGCCACGCCGATGAGGTAGCCGCCCAGCAGGTTGGCGACCAGCGTGCCGGGCGGAATGGCGGGAAACAGGGCATTGAGCCCCTGGCCCAGCAGCCAGCGCAGGCAGGCGCCGGCGCTGGCACCGGCTGAGATGGCAAGCAGCTGCTTGATCATCCCGCCATTTTACAGGTCGACCTTCACGCCCAGCTTGATGACGCGCGGGGCGCCGGCAGCCAGACGATTGCCGCCGCCGGCCCAGTACCGCTTGTCGGCCAGGTTGTCGACGTTGAGCTGCCAGGTGGTCTGCTTGCCGAACAGGTGATGCTGGTACTGGACGCCGGCACTGTAGAGCGTGATGCCGCCCAGCCAGGCCTGGTTCAGGTCGTTGACCGGCCGACGGCCCGTGTAATAGGCACCGCCGTTGATGGACAGACCCGGGGCGAAGTCATCCAGCGCATACGACAGGAACAGGCTGCCGGTATGTTTGGCGGCGTTCTCGGGCAGCTTGCCGTTGTAGGTGTCGTTGATCTTGCGGAACTTCGGATCCAGCCACAGTGCCGACGACTGCCAGGACAGCTGACGGGTGAGCGTGCCCTGGGCCGACAGCTCCAGACCGCGGTAGCGCTGTTCGCCATCGGCCGTGTAGACGTTGTTGGCGTTGGTGTAGTAGCCGGGGCGGTTGATGTCGAAGATGGCGGCTGACAGCAGCGTGCCGTTGGAGATCTGCCAGCGGGCGCCGATCTCGTACTGGTCGCTCACGCCCGGACGCAGGCGCTCGTTCTGGTTGGCCGTGCCGGCCGGTGCGGCCTCGCCTTCTTCCAGTGCCTTGCCATATGAGCCGTAGAAGGACAGGGTGTCATCCGGCTTGTAGACCACCGAGGCCATGGGCGTGGTCTTGGTGGCGTCGTAGTGGTTGGTGCCCTGGTCGCTCTTGTACTTGCTGTAGCGCAGGCCGCCAATGACCTGCCACTGCGGGTTCAGCTCCACGCGGTCGATGGCATAGACGCCCAGGTCGGAGGTTTCCAGCAGCGGCGAGGTGGGGTTGGCCGGTCGGGCGCCAAGCGTGTAGTTGGTGATGGCCACCGGGTTGTACAGGTTCTGGCTGGCCACCGTGTAGTTGCGCTGGTAGACCGGGTCCTGCTTCTTCTCGGCCCGGGCCACGCCGGCCGTCAGGTTGTGCGTGACGCCGGCGGTGTCGAAGGTGCCGGCAAGCTCGCCGCGCAGCAGATCGGACGTGTTGACGTTGTTCTGCATGTTGCCGCGGATGCGGCCGGCACCCGTGGCCACCGCGGCGGCGTTGGTGAACTGGAAGATGGGCAGTGTGCGGTCGCGGTCCACCTTGGAGCGGCCGGCTTCAACGGTCAGCGCCCAGTTGTCGGACAGCGAGTAATCGGCTCGCGCCTGGATGTTGGTGGTCTCGGCACGGAACGTGGCCCAGTCCGGGCCCACGAGTTTCTTCGGATCGACAGCGCGGGGCAGGGTGATGGTGCCGTTGACAGCGGTGGGCAGGGCCACACCTGCCTGCTCGACGGTGCGGCGGCGGTCGTATTCCAGGTCCAGAGCCAGTACCAGGCGGCTGCTCACGCGCCAGTCGAAGGCGGCCGAGGCGAAGCTGCGGTTGCCTTCGTTCACGCCATCCAGGTAGTTGCCCAGCTGGCCGCCGGCCACGTTCAGGCGCAGCGCGTACTGGTCTTCATCGCCGAAGCGGCGGCCCACGTCGGCATGCGCCAGGAGGGTGCCGTTGGTGTCGAAGCGCAGCCCCACGCTGGTGACGGGGTGAAGGCCGGCACGCTTGGTGACGTAGTTGACGATGCCCGACGGCGCGGTGAAGCCGTAGTACAGGGCCGAGGCGCCTTTCAGCACTTCCACGCGGGCCTTGTTCTCCATGGGCACCTGCGAGAAGTTCATGATGGGCATGGAACCGTTGAGGCGGTAGTTGGTGCGGTTCTGCACTTCCACGCCGCGAATGACCAGCTGGTCCCAGGTGTCGCCACCGTTCTGCTGGCGGGTGACGCCGGCGGTGTTGCGCACGGCGTCGTACAGGCCCTCGGCCGCCTGCGCCTCCAGCACCTTGCTGGTGACGACGTTGACAGTGGAGGGCACATCCATCACATCGGCACCGCGGAAAGTGCCGGCCTTGATGGTGACGGGCTTGAAGCCTTCGGAACGTACGGCGGTGACATGCACGGCCTGCAGCGTGGCGTTGTCCTTGCCGGAGGCGGAGCCTTCAGCGTGTTGGGCGGCGACGATGACCTCCTGGGCATGGGCCAGGGGCGCAGCAAGGGTCAAGGCCAGCATCAGCGGCAGCCGGCGCAGGGTGTGGGGGGAGGAGGGGAGCATGGCGATATGGGAGGGGCAAACAAACGTTATGAAACGGACGAATGCTACTTGATAATCATTTTCATGTCTGAAAAGACCACGATACAGAATGCAAAGCGCAAGATCTGCCGAACATTGGCCTGTATCCTGGCCGCCTGTGTGACAGGATCCAGCGGCGGTCTTCATGGTCATCAGGACGGTGTGGTGCGCCAAGCCCGGATTCCGCTGATCTTGATAGGCCACTCATGGCAGGCATGGTGGCATGACAGGCTAAATATTAGCCGGCCAATTTTATATCAGGCTGCCTCACGAGATTCGATATGGGATGGATACAGGCTGACTGCAATGGTTACAAAACGCCCAGAATGATTGTTGAACAGTCGTGATGAGGTCGATACTATGAAAAACATGAGGTGTCCGATATAAGTGACACGACGGTAACGGCTTGAATGTGGCCATTTTTCTGGACTCTCTTTAGGAGACATCATGGACGTGAAAAAGAAAAATCCGGATTTTAGGAATTTTTCCATGGGTCTTGCACTGGCCATGTCGGCCTTTCTGACTGCTTGTGGTGGTGGCGATGGTGGCGACAGCAGTACGCCGGCGCCGGCCAATGATGCGGCTGCTGCAACTGCAACGAGTACCGCTGCCGACACGACGGCCGGAAATGGCCAGGCGGCGAATGCCCAGACGACGGCTTCCTCCGGTTCCGGAATCTATGAGAAGCTGCGTGCGCAGTGCCCGGTGATGCCGACGGGCACGACGGAAGGCGGCTACTATGCATGTGCAGCGGGCGTCTATACAGGGAAGAGCCCGAAAGATGGTGCCGATTGTACGGTCAAGCTGACCCAGGATGGCAATGTGACCTATACCGTTGGCAACAAGGT
>CALIXC010000193.1 GCA_938046755.1 uncultured Lautropia sp.
TTCGTCTCGGCTACTTGTCCTCGAATTTCAAGGCGCATGTCATGAGCTGCTTCATGATGCAGCTTCTCGCTCTTGCCGACCGCAGCCGCTTCGACGTCTACTGCTACGACCTCGGCGGCTTCTCGGACGCAGCGGCCGAGCAGATGAGATCCTTCGGCAACAACTGGCGCAACATCGTCCTGCCCGAGGCGAAGGATCGCGCACGTGCGATTGCGGCGGACGAGATCGACGTCCTCTTCGACCTCAGCGGTCATACGGACGGTGGCCACGGACTGGCGACGCTCGGCTACAAGGCGGCGCCCGTGCAGCTCACGGGCATCGGCTACATGAGCACGTCGGGACTCAAGGCGGTTGACTGCTTCCTGTCGGATCGCTTTCTCGACCCGCCCGGCGAGGGCGACGCACATTTCTCGGAAAAGCTCCTGCGCCTTTCCCGGTCGCATTTCTGCTATACGCCATTCGAGAAAATCTTCAAGAGCACGGTCGATTGGCGGCCGCACGAGAGGCCGGTGTTCGGCTGCTTCAACAATTCCTCGAAGATTTCCGACGATATGCTGCGCCTTTGGCACGCGCTCCTCGTGCGAGTGCCCGGCTCCACGCTGCTGCTCAAGGCATGGAAGCCCGAGCGCCTGCAGAAGCGGGCGATTTCCCTCGGCATTCCTCCCGGGCGGATCGAGGTGCGTCCCATGACGCTCGACTATATCCACGAGTACATGGACATGGACATCGCGCTCGACACATTTCCCTATACGGGCGGCGGCACGACGTGCGAGGCCATTTACATGGGCGTGCCCGTCGTGACGCTCGCGGGCACGCGCCACGGCACGCGCTTCGGCCTGTCCCTTTTGGAAAATGTCGGTCTCGGCGAGCTGGCAGCGAGGACGCCCGAAGAGTACGTGGAGAAAGCTGCGGCGCTTGCATCGGACGGGGAACTTCTCGCAGCGCTGCACGGGAATCTGCGCCGCATGATGCAGAACTCGTCCGTGATGGACGGCAGAAGCTATGTGCGCGAGGTGGAAGCGATGTACGAGGAGATCTGGCAGGAATGGCTCGCCGGGCGGGAATAATTTAAGGAAGCGCAGATGCGTGAAGATGGGCGGCTGAATTTATCCGTGATTCCTTAAGCCCCTTTCGAGCTTTTCCGATATAGAGACGTATGATATAATGGACGCAAAGAAAATCTGGGAGGAATATATCTTGTCAAATTGGAAGAAAAACGCCCAGCAGGGCAAGGCGGCGCGTGCCCCGGGGTGCAGGGGTCACCAATACTTTCTTGCTCATGTTCTCTCCACGATCTGGAAAAGGGCCGGCCCGCAGGGACAACGGCTCACCAGCCATCAGGATGGCGACACACCGGGGTACCTGCGGACCCGCCCTCGGAATGTCGATGCGTCCGGATCCATCCCGGGGCGCCCGGAATCCCCGGGAGCCCCGGAATGTTTCCAATGCCGGGATCTCAGAAGCTGCCCTGCCACGACACCAGCAGGCTGCGGCCCGGCGTAAGCAGCTCGCGTCCGGTCAGCCCTTCGGCCAGGTGGTCATGGTAGCGCTTGTCACCCACGTTGCGGACGGCCAGCCGCACCGACTGCTGAGGTGCGAACTGCCAGGTGGCACCCACATCCACCAGCGCATAACTGGGGGTAGGATCCTCGCCACCGCGCGTGAAGCGCGTGGCCACCCGCTTCTGGCGCTTGACCAGCGTCCAGTCGGCATCCAGCGTCCACTGACCGTTCAGGCGCCAGTCCCAGCCCAGGGCCAGGCGGTCGGCCGGCATCTGGAAGAGCGGCTCGTTCAGGTCATCATTCTCGCCGCGCACCATCGACCCGCTTGCACGCAGCCAGTGATCAGCCATCGCCTGCCAGCGCAGCCCGGCATCGGCCCCCGTCAGCGTCACGTGGCCCAGGTTGAGGTTCTGCTTGCAGGCGGCAGCATTGACCTGGCCGCAGGCCGCCACGGCAGCCTGACCAGTCAGCTCCATACCGGTGATGTAGTCGTTGATGCGACTGCGATAGACCGAGGCCGTGTACTCCAGCCGCTCGTCACGCCCCTTGAGGCCCAGCTCGATCTGGGTGGCCGTCTCGGGTGAGATCTTCGGGCTGCCGGCATAGTAGAAGCCGTCGCTACGCGGGCCCGACTGGTAGCGCTCGCGCAGGTCCGCCGCACGGAAGGCGCGCGAGACATTCACATAGGGACGCAGCAGCGGGCTGATCTCGTAGACCGCCCCCAGGCTGGCCGACGTGGCACCATCACTGCGATCCAGCCCGGTAGTGACACGGCCGTTGTTCATGGAAGCCGCCTTGCCTTTCACCCGATCATGGCGCAGGCCGGCCAGCACGTTCAGCGGGCCGAAATGCATGTCGTCCTGCACGTAGACGCCCAGTGCCTGCACCTGACCATCACGGAACGGATTCGTGGGGGTGTACTGGGCAAAGGTGGGGGGCGTGGCCTGGCGGCTGTCGGGGTTGGCCCGCATCCGCCACAGGTTCACGCCTGCCGACAGCAGGTGCTCCGGATGCACCTCCCAGTCGGTCTTCACGTCCAGACCATCGGTGGCAAAGGTCACGTCGGTGAGGGCCAGGTCACGACCCAGGCCATTGGCGTGACCGTAGATGGAGCGCTTCATTTCCTGGCGGTAGACGCGCACGTCCAGGTTCATCGGCACGCTGCCCGAGCCCTGCAGGCTGTAGCCCACCTCATAGAGGCGCCGGTACTGACGCGGCGAATGGAAGGTGACGCTGCCCACCCGCGGATTGGCGTGCGGACGTGTGCCGGCCGGATACCAGAGATCCTTGTCTTCCTGGTTCTGCACCGAAGCCCGCAGCTGCTGGCTGCCGTCGATGCGGAAGCGGTACTGGCCGATGAATCCCTGTGACTTGTAACCGGTGCGTGCCACCTTGCCGTCGGGCGAGTGGTAGTCGTTGTGATGCGCCAGCGAAGCACCCAGCATCAGCGCATGGTCCTCGGTGGCGGCGTTGAGCACGGCGGCACCATTCCAGCCACGGCTGGCAGAATCGAAGCCCGCAGTGCCGCGCGCCTGCAGGCCGGGCTTGAAGCGCGCCTGCGGCAGCTGCACGTCAATGACGCCCCCCAAGGCGCCCGTGCCGTACAGCACCGAGGACGGCCCCTTGACCACCTCGACACGCTCGGCCAGCCCCAGCGACATGAACGAGGCCACGGCCCCCATCGGCTGCGCCGAGTTGAAGCGCATGCCATCGACCAGCAGCACGATGGAATCGCGCTTCAGGCCGCGAATGACCGGGTTCTGCCCCTGGGCACTGTCGCTGTTGACCGAAAGGCCCGGCTCGTTGCGCAGCGCCTCACCCACGTTCTGCGCCTGGCGGCGCGACAGCTCGTCACGTCCCACCACGGACGTGGCCATCGGCGTGCTCTCGCGCTCGGCGGCGTAGCCCTTGGCGGTGACGGTGACACCCGGCAGGGTGGCATCGGGCCGCGTGCGCGTCTGGGCGGTCGCAACCGGCTGCACTTCTTCCTGGGCCAGACCCACCCCATGCCATCCAGCCAGGGCAGGGCCCAGCGCCAGCATCACGGCACGCCATGCCCAGCGCCTGCCCGCAGCCGGAGCCGCGCAAGACCCTCGTGCGGCAAAGCGCATCGGGTTCTCGGTTGTACTCATCCTGTTTCTCCTTGTAACGATCATCGTGACTCCGTTGCGCGCATGTCCACCGAACCTGCGTCCATCCGGAAGGCCGTCGGCCGTGTCCCGGGTCTCGCCGCCCCATGCTGCCCATGCAATCGACAGCGTACCTGCCGAAAGCCACCGCGGTGCGCACACCCCGGAAGCAGGCCAACCATGGACTGCCACCGGGAAGGGCGCAATGTGACGACGACAGCGTCTCCTCGACAGGGAAGGGCATTCATGAACACCAAGGCATCCGCTTCTCGTTCACATTATCGAACAAGGACACCTGAAGAAAATTGACAATTGACAAATGTCTGAAATACAGCTGCTCAGTCGTTGCCATTAGCCTCCCGGATTCGCATAGCTTTGAGGCACATGCCCTCTCCGACCTCAGGGAAGCGGTCTGCGCAATCACGCCGCTCCGTCGAATGTCGCAGCGGTCATTGCGGAAATCTGCGGGACAAATTCCGCTCGCTGGTGCATCATTCGATGTTCCAGGGTTTTGTCGTGTCTCGAAAATATCTCGTGCCGATATGCTCTGAATTTCGGGAGAATTGACATTTTCAGCAATAGTCACGCTACTGTCGATAAATCTCTTTTTCTACGGCAGTTCATCAGAAAACAACTGCGCCGACAGGCCTTTGCCGAATCTTTTCCGCGCGGTGTCCGGTCCACGCACTCCTTCCATCCTGCGGGAAATCGGCCCTGTTCGATCCGCAGCAGCATTACCGTGACGGCCGGCTTGTCAACGAAGTCTCGATGAGGAGCAACATGAATCAGGGGGAAATGGATTACCAGCCGGCAGCTGCCCAGTCACGCGCCGGCCTGGCCATTTTGCTGCTCTTGGGCCGGGCCATGCCCTGGCTGGTCTTTTTTGCAGTCGCCACACTGGGCTCGACCCTGCCCGAGCAGCTCAATCCCACGCCGGCCCGGCTGGGCTGGCTGGCTGCCAGTTACTTCCTGCCGGCCGCACTGCTGTCAGCCCAGGCCGTCAACTTCGTGCAGAAGCGCGGCACACGCCAGGGCCTGATCCTTGTGTTCCTGATCACGGCGGTCGCGCTGCTGGTGACCTCGGCACTGCCGGGGCTGGGTGGCGCCTGTGTGGGCATGGCCCTGGGGGGCGTGGCCCTTTCGCTGACGCAGCCTGCCACCCGGCTGGCTGCCATGGCCCATACCGACGCCACGGCGCGCCCGCTGGTGATGTCCATGGCCCAGGCTGGACTGCCGATAGCAGCCATTCTGGCAGGCGTGGTGCTTCCGCCGCAGGCCGGCTATCGCGGCTGGCAGGCCGCACTGCCCACCTGGGTGCCGGTGGCGCTCTTTCTGGCGCTGCTGGTCCGGGTCTGGATTCCGCCTGACGACCGGCATGACAGCGTGCTGCCCCGACTGAGCCCGAGCCAGGCAAACCAGCAGCCCCCCTGGCTGCTGGCCGCCATTGATGCCATGGTTGGGCTGGTGTTCTCGTGCTGTGCACTCTGGCTAGGCATGTATGCCCACCTGCTGGCCATGCCGGCCAATGGCATCACGCCGCTGATGGTCAGCCTGGGCGGGGCAGGGCTGGTGGCCCTGGGGCTGGCCTCCTGGCTGGAAGGGAGGATTGCACGCCCGGCATGGGTGCCCGGGCTGTTGCTGCTGTGCGCCGCCGCTGCGGTGGCATTGCTGCCGATGGCCAGCCAGGCGCAGCGCTGGCCCCTGTGGCTGGCGGCCGCCGGCATCGGCTTCACGCTGTTTGCCTGCCATGAGCTGCTGGTACGCCTGCTGGCGCCCGAATGGCCCAGCACGCCCGAGCTTTCGGTCGGCATCGGCGAGATAGGCGTGAACAGCATCTACCCGACCTCCACCTTTCCCACGACGCAGGCCCAGCCCCCGACCGGCAGCCAGCCGGAAGCCACGTTCGCAGAGACCCGCGCCTTTCCGCCCGGTGAGGATCCCGGACCGTTTCCCTCCACGCTGGGGGGCGCAACGCAGGATGATCCGGCAACCGCCCCCGCAACCGTGACGACAGAAACGTCGACGTTCGCCCCCACGTCGACCTTTGCCGCCACCTCGACGTTCGCTGCCACCTCGGCCTTCGCCCCCACCTCGGCATTCCCGACCTCGACGATGCGCCTATCGCCCGACACGGCGCAGCCCGAGGCGCAGGCCACACAACCCGCCGGCCCCCCCAGCCGCCTCTTCCCGCCGACCACGGGTGGAACCCGGGTCAAGCACAACCCGCCGGGATACGTGCGCACCACCGGCCCTGCGCCCGGTGTCCTGCAGGATCCACCTGACTCCACGCCAGCCGCCGACGGTCCGTCGCCAGGACCGACAATAGACGCGGCGGCAACGCCCAATGTTTCCCCGGGAGAAGGGCCCAAGGAGCCCGGATTCGAGACCGAAGGCGCAGAGATTCCGCTGCCCGAGGGGACGGTGCCACCGGCGTTGCTGGCCGAGAACACCAACCGTCTCACCACGGTCACGCCCAATCCGGCCATCACGCAGCTAATCACCGCACATTTTCTGGGAGCCGCGGCAGGTCCGCTGGTGCTGGGTTTCATGACGGGCAGCCTGGCGGGGTTCGACTTTCTCTGGTATCTGCTTGCCGCCCCGCTGGCGCTGGCCGGGATGCTGTGCCTGCTGCTGCCGAAGCCTCACAGCAGCGTGTAGCGCTAAAACGTCCTAACATTGCGACTGTCTGCTTTCATCTTGATGAGGACGGCTCGCCATGAAAAACCTTCAAGCTTCCGAAGGACGGCCTCTCTTCTACGATGCCATGAAGCCACTGTCCTTCGACGTGGTCTCGGTCCAGTCTCAGGTGATCTACGGGCGGGTGGGCAACAACGTGGCCACCCCCGTGCTGCTGCGCGCCGGCCTGGAAGTGGCCATCGTGCCCACCGTGGTATTCAGCAACACGCCCCACTATCCCACCATCCACGGCGGCTGCATTCCCGACGACTGGTTTGCCGGCTACCTGTCCGACCTGAAGGCCCGCCGCGCACTGTCTCAGCTGCGTGCCGTGCTGGTGGGCTATCTGGGCGGTCCCAGCCAGACCGTCATGCTGGCTGAATGGCTACAGTCATTGCGCGAACAATACCCCGGCCTGCTGGTCATCGTGGATCCGGTCATCGGTGACGAGGACAGCGGCATCTACGTGGCCAAGGGCATGGTGGACGGCCACCTCCAACACCTGATCCCGCAGGCCACAGGGCTCACCCCCAACGGCTTCGAGCTGCGCTATCTGACCAACATGCCGGTGGATACCACCGACCAGGTGATCGCTGCGGCCCGCACGCTCATCCGCGGGAACACCCGCTGGATTACTGCCACCAGCGCCGCACCGCAGGACTGCCCCGAGGATGAGATCCAGCTGATCGTCATCACAGCCGACAGCGCCGAGCGCATCCGCCACCCTCGCGTCGTCGACAGCATGGTGGTCAGGGGCACGGGCGATCTGTTCAGCGCCACGATGACGGCCTGCCTGCTGGCCGGCAAGTCGCTGAACGAAGCCGCCCGTTTCTCGGCCGACGTGGTGGCACAGGCCCTGAAGTACACCCATGAGGCCGAAAGCGCCGAACTGCTGCTGCCCCGGGAATGGGGTGTACCCAGCTTCCAGAAATAGGTCGATGGGTCAGCGGTAGTCCCGTGAGGCACCGGTAGCCAGCTGCCCCAGCAGGGGGCTCAGGTCGTGCAGTCGGCGTGCAATCAGATGACGCGCGCCATCGACCACCTCCCAGCGCCCATCGACGGCCAGCAGCCGGCTGCCCACCAGCACCCGGCGGCTGCGTACCGCCAGGTGCTGCCAGACCACCACGTTCACCGTTCCGCATTCGTCCTCCAGGGTCACGAAGGTGACGCCACTGGCCGTGGGTGGCTGCTGCCGCATGATCACCAGCCCGGCTGTCCGCACGTCACGCCCATGGGGAAGATCCTGCAGGGCACGGCTTTCCAGGCAGCGTCTTTCCTGAAGCTGCGGCCGCAGCAGCGCCAGTGGGTGCGTCGTCAGGCTGAAACCCTGCGAACGGTAGTCGGCCAGCAGCTCCTGCGCCACCGACGGGGCGGGCAGGGCGACCGGCTGCTCATGCGGTGACTGCGCAAACAGCGGCGTGGGTTCTTCCACGCCAGCCACCGCCCAGTGCGCTGCGTGACGGTGGGCCGTCAGGGCCCGCAGCGCACCGGCCTCGGCCAGCAAGCTGGCCTCGCGCGCATCCAGCCCGGCCCGGTGGCAGAGATCGGCCACATCCCGAAAGGCATGCCAGGGCGGCTCGGTTCCACCACGCGTCAGCCGAGTCGCCACGATGCGCCGTGCGGCTGCCTCACTCAGCCCATGCACCTGCCGGAACCCCAGCCGCAGGGCCGGCTGGGCACCACCCGGTTCGCCACCTTCCAGCGTGTTGTCCCAGTGACTGTGGCACACATCCACTGGCCGCACGGTCACGCCGTGGCGACGGGCATCCTGCAGCAGGCTGCTGGCCGAATAGAAGCCCATCGGCTGGGAATTGAGTAGCGCGCAGATGAAAGCGGCGGGCTCGTGGCGCTTGAGCCAGCAGCTCACGTAGGTGATCAGCGCGAACGCACAGGCATGGCTTTCCGGAAAACCATAGTTGGCAAATCCCTTCAGCTGCTCGAAGATCCGCTCGGCAAACGCCAGGCTGTAGCCGCGTTCCTGCATGCCGCCCACCAGGCGCTGGCGGTGGATCTCCAGGTCGCCATGACGACGCCAGGCAGCCATCGAACGCCGCAGATGATCGGCTTCGCCCGGGGTGTAGCCGGCGGCGACGATGGCCAGCTTCATGGCCTGCTCCTGAAAGAGGGGCACACCTAGCGTGCGCTCGAAGACCTCGCGCAGCGCCTCGGACGGATAGGTGACCGGCTCCAGCCCCTGACGACGGCGCAGGTACGGATGCACCATGTCGCCCTGGATGGGGCCAGGCCGTACGATAGCCACCTGAATGACCAGATCGTAGAAGCAGCGGGGCCGCAGCCGCGGCAGCATCGACATCTGGGCGCGGGATTCGATCTGAAAGACGCCCACGGTATCGGCCGCCCCGATCATGTCGTAGGTGGCGGCATCATCGGGCGGAATGGTGGCGGGTGTCAGGTGGCGGCCGCGGTGCCGCGCCAGCAGCGCCAGCGCCTTGCGCACGCAGGTCAGCATGCCCAGCGCCAGGCAATCCACCTTCAGCATGCCCAGCACGTCCAGGTCATCCTTGTTCCACTGGATGATGGTTCGCGCCGGCATGGCCGCATTCTCGATAGGCACCAGACGGGACAGCGGGCCGTCGGAGATCACAAACCCGCCCACGTGCTGCGACAGGTGGCGGGGATGATCGCGCAGCGCCTCCACCAGATGAAGCAGCCGCTGCATCAGCGGCGTGGCCGGATCGAACCCGGCCTCCGCCAGCCGGTCGGTCACGTCATCGCCATAGCCACCGCGCCCGAAACAGGCGCCGATGGCCGTGACCTGATCGGGCGGGAAACCCAGCGCCCGGGCCACGTCACGCGCCGCACTTCGCCTCCGGTAGCAGATGACGTTGGCCGTGAGCGCCGCCCGCGCCCGACCATACTTGCCGTAGATGTACTGAAAGACCTCCTCGCGCCGTTCGTGCTCGAAATCCACGTCGATGTCGGGTGGCTCGTTGCGCTCGCGGCTGATGAAGCGCTCGACCAGCACCTGCATCCGGGAGGGGTCCACCTCGACGATACCCAGAACAAAGCAGACGGCCGAATTTGCAGCCGAACCACGCCCCTGGCAGAGGATGCCCCGGCTACGCGCAAAGCGCACGATGTCATGAACCGTGAGAAAGTAGGGCTCATAACCCAGGTCGGCAATCAGCGCCAACTCATGCTCGACCAGCCCGACGACCCGTTCGGGCGCCCCCTGCGGCCAGCGCCAGCGCAGCCCTGCCTCGGCCAGGTGGCGCAACCATGAGGTGGGGGTGTACCCCTCCGGCACCAGCTCCTGCGGATAGCGGTACTGCAGGCTGTCCAGCCTGAAGGTGCATCGCCTCGCAATCTCCAGCGTCTCGGCCAGCAGCGCCGGCGGATAGATCCCGGCCAGCGCCTCGCGGCGGCGCAGATGGCGCTCGCCATTGCGAAAGAGCCAACCGCCGGCCTCGGTCAGCGGCAGCCGATGGCGCAGTGCCGTCAGCGTGTCCTGCAACGCCCGGCGTCGCTTCAGGTCCATGTGCACGTCGCCGCAGGCCACCGGCGTCAGCCCCGTCCTCTGCGCCAGCGCCAGCAGATGCCTCAGCACAGCGGCATCGTCGCGGTCACGATGCAGCTCCACCGCCAGCCAGGCGTGGGTGAAGGTGCGCTGCACCCAGGCGGCCCGCTCCAGGGCAAGCCGGTCTCCCCCCGGTTCGGGGACGGCCGGGGCCTCGTCGTCCATCCCGTCTGCCCGCAGCTCATCCGGATGCGGCGAAGGCAACCACAGGCAGAGCAGCCCGGAAAGATCCAGTCCGGGGCGGGTGAAGTCCTCGCGCGTGAGCCGGTAGCAGCCCTTGCCGGCAGCCCGTCGCCCGGTGGTGATCAGGCTGCACAGCGCCTCGTAACCGGCCTGATCCTGCACCAGCAGCACGAAGCGGGTTCCGTCGACCAGCCGGAATTCGCTACCGACGATGAGGGGCACCCCCATGTTCCGGCTGGCCTCGAAGGCGCGCACGATACCGGCCAGTGAGCACTCGTCGGTGATGGCCAGCGCCTGGTAGCCGCAGGCCCGGGCGCGCTCGAAGAGCTGCGCCGCGCTGGACGCCCCCCGCAGGAAGGTGAAGTCCGACAGGCAGTGCAGCTCGGCATAGGCTGGCGGCGGTGTGGCCATGCCGGTATCGGCATCCTGCCCGGCCAATTGGGCGCCGGGACAGGGGCATTCCCGCACTGCTGGCTGGTCCTGGCGGATTCGTGCCTTGGCCGCTGCCGGGGGTTCATGGTTGCCTGTCATGCGAACCACCCGTGCAGCATCCAGGGCCCGTGCTGGCCCACGGCCGAGAATGCCCAGGCCAGCTGACCATTGGCCAGCCGCAGCACGTAATAGTCGCGTTTCAGGTCGCCACCGTCCCACCAGCCGGACTCCAGGCGCTCCGGTCCGCCAACAACCTCGGCCACCGGCTGGGTGAGCGGACGCGGCTCGGGCAGCATCCAGCCCGGTCGAGCCGGCCAGCCCGGCAGACGCTCTGGTGCGCGCCGGCCCACATCGCGGCCGCTCCCGTCCATGGAGGCCCCCACGAGCACGTCGTTGTCGGCAAGGAAGG